>NZ_JBGGTQ010000006.1 GCF_041320705.1 Kineococcus mangrovi | reverse complement strand
TCCAGCGCGACCGACTGCGACCCCGGTGTCGGTTCTTCGGATGAGCCACTTCCCGGACCCGCAGGAACCAGCATCCCCACCGATGGACGTCGTCGCAAGGGCCCCTTGACATAGAGAGGAACCATGAGCGCAAGATCGTCCGCGCCGCTACATGCCGGGAGCGGTGCCGTCGTGCGTTGGTCATCACTTCCGCTTGTAGATGTCCTTTCGGTCTGCGACCGCTAGGACGAGCACGAGCAGCTTCCCGTCGTGGACCTCATACCGGACGCGGAAGGACCCCCACTTGCCCTTCACCTCCAAGCGGTACTCCCCGGCCGAACCGACGATGTTCGTCGATTTCGCCGGGCGTGGGTTGATCGCCAGCTTCTTGACGGTGGTCTCGATCTGCTCGGCAGCCTGGGGGTTGCTCTTGCGGATGCGCTTGAGGTCGCGGTCGGCGGCGGGCGCGTAGTCGACGTCGTAGGCACTCACTCCGCAGCCAGGCGGCTGTGAATCTTTGCGGCCGGGATCGACGGCGCGCCGGCTGCCATCTCGGCGCGGGCTGCGGCCACAGCCTCGGCGTCCTGTGCGTTCTCCAGGGCTTCAATCGCGCGTTCGTAGAACGAGGCGGACACGACGGCTGCGACGGGCCTGCCGTGCTTGGTGAGCAGTGTGGGCTCTTCCTGCGCGCGGTCGATCATGTCGCGGAAGTTGTCACGGGCCTGGGTGATCGGTACGACGTGTTCGAAGCCCTCGACGAGGTCGCGGCTAGGTAGCTCGTCGGCCAGGTCAGCGACGTCCTCGCGAGTCAGGCCGTTGAGGAGCAGGACCCCGAGGAGCTCGCGGGCGAGGCGTCGACCGCGGTCGGTGCCCGCTTCGTCGAGGACAGAGTGGTCGGGCAGACCGCGAGTGAGGAGGTCGGCCAGGCTACCGGACTCGACTCGACGCGATTCGGTCTTGGAGGCGGTGCGCCTGGTCGGCGTGGCCTTCTTCGCGCTGTGCTTCTTGGTCGCCGAGGGCATGAGTAAATTGTACGTTTCCGACTTACGTACGTAAAGACGGTCCCGCCCTCGGTGCGTAGGACCGTGCGCCCGCGCACCGCGGGATGACCGGACGTCAGCGCGGTCGTCGAGGTCCCGACCGTCCATTGGCTCCTGGGGCAGGTCCTCGCCGCCGCTCGTCGGCAGGTAGGGGCGGGTGGCCCCACCACCACACCCCGTCCTCGTCGGGGACCATCGACTCCAAGACTGAGCCCAGGGTCTCCTCGATGTCGGAGGTCACGATGTCGTCAGCGAGGTCCACCGCGGGGTCGACGTCGGGTGTGGGCAAGTTCAGGGGGTAGTGCTCGACCTCGTCGAGGTAGCGGCGCAGGCCGGTGGTGAAGTCCCACCATGGGTGGCGGTACACCACGTGCAGGACCGGGTGGCCGTCGTGGACGCCGGTCCAGGACCGCACCACCTGAACCTGGTTGCCGGTGACGGGCAGGTGTCGGG
Source organism: Kineococcus mangrovi (assembly GCF_041320705.1). NCBI lineage: Bacteria > Bacillati > Actinomycetota > Actinomycetes > Kineosporiales > Kineosporiaceae > Kineococcus > Kineococcus mangrovi. The sequence continues at coordinate 334,030 of NZ_JBGGTQ010000006.1, read as the reverse complement.
CGGGGTCGGCGAGCTGGCGAAGCAGAGCGGTGTGGATGTCGTCGGCCCATTGCTGGGGGTCGTCCTGGATGCGTGTTGAGGTCTCTACCGGAGCGTCCACGACCTCGTTCTACCGGTCAGGCTGACCGCTTGGTCATCAACAAGACCAAGAGGTCGTCGAGCGCTTGGACGGCGGGATGACCGTGGCGTTGCTCGGCCCTCAGTCCTCGTCGAAGGTGAGGGTCAGGCTGCTGCTGTTGTGCCGGACTACCGGGTCGATGGGCGCGGTGTCGGCCGGCCACATGCGCACGGCTCGGTAGGCGAAGCCGTCTTGTTGGGCGTGCTCCCACTCGAGCATGTACTCGTCGCCGGGTTGGACGTCCCAGGGGCCGGGTCTGGCGATGTGGGAGAGGTGGGCCCAGCAGCCGCCGGGAGTCTCGGGGCTGTCGAGGACGCCCCGGGCCCGGTGGGTGTTCCACCTGCGGATCGTCGCCAAGATCGCCATGAGTTCAGTGTGCCGCCGCCGGTGGCCGTCCCCTCGCCCGTATCGCGGGATGACCGCGCATTCCGCCGCAGATGGGCGCCCGCCTCGTAGCGTCAGAGCGTGACTCCGATCAACGCAGCGAACGGCAAGGGGACGTACGAGATCAGGATCGGCCTGTGGGCTTCGCGGGAGCAGGCGTTCGAGATCCAGGAGCGGTTGAGCAGGGCGCTGTGTCCTGAGGTCGAGCACAACGGTCCTTGCGAGGTGCCCTGGTCCATCGTCGTCGTGCCGCCCGAGGCAGTCGATGAGGGCGAGGACCACTACGACGAGCTGGTGGTGCAGGCGAAGATCGAGGGCACCTACTGATCCAATCTCCAAGCGGATCGCGGGATGACCGTGAAGTCTCTGCCCAGCCCGGTGGACCGCCAGGATGAGCGCGTGAGCACGGACACCCCTCTAGAGACGTCGTGGGTGCGGATCACCACCTGGCTACTGGCTCACGCCCCAGCCACTGCGGCGGCCTTGCACCCTCCGGCCTCGGCGCAGGACGTGGCTCGCGCCGAGGAGAGCACCGGGGTGGTGTGGCCGCAGCAGCTGCGGACGTGGTTCGGGCTGCACGGCGGCTGGGACCGCGATGCGTGGGCCGCGGTGCTGCCGGGATGGTCCTCGCCGATGTCGCTGAGCCGGTCCTTGGAGGAGCAACGGACCTGGCTGGAGGTGTGGGAGGACGTGGCTGCCGATGACGAGGACCTCGTCGAGCGTGGCGTGCTGGCCATGGGGCAGCACGCCGGGGAGGTAGCCGGTGCCTTCTTGCCGTTCTTCGTCCCGTTGGATGAGGACCAGTCCGGGGAGGTGTTGTTCGTGGACTGCCGTCCGGGCCCGCGTCAGGGGTGTGTGACGCACTGGATGAAGCACGACTTCGACCACTACGGACTGGGGTGGTGGTCGATCGCACAGATGCTGAGCGATGTGGCTGATCACCTGCAGCAGTGGACGCCGTGCCGGTACTGGCGGCCGCAGGTCGAGGACGGCGCTTTGCGGTGGGAGTTCGATGAGGACGCGGACTCGGACTCGCATTGCTTGGCTCGCGGGTAGCGACGACAGCGGCAGGCGACGTCGAATTGCGCTCAACTCGCCATGCGCGGTAAGCCGATCCTCGCCGGTGGCTGACCCCGGAACTCGACCTGCCGGCTCGTCGAGAGGTCGGCGGGCCAACACTGCTTCAGTGGCCTGGTTTCTAGAGCTGCGCGCGGCGGGGACAGGTCGCTGAGACGTTGGGACGATCGGATGAGACGTGGGAACGACCGCATGAGACCGGGAAAGATCATGTGAGACAGGACACCTCCTGCGGGTGCTCTCGGTCGACGACGCGGTCGTCCGCGTCCGCGAGCAGCCACCCGGCCCGCTGGATCGGCTTCCTGGTCACCGCGCCCACCGTCCTGGTGCGTGCTTCTCCCGTCGACCCCACCTCGCCGACCTCGAGCACGCGCCGTCGCGGATCAGCGACCTCCCTCGCGTCAGGTCCTCGCCCACGTCCTCGTCGACGCAGCGCTATCCGGGCCCCCCGCGCCCGACGGGCCGACCGCACAGCCGGACGTCCCCGCCGACGACCTCGACCTCGTCGACGTCGAGCCGGACGGCGTCGGCGATCGTCGCGACCCCCGCGGCTCCGAGGGCGGCCCGGCCCTCCCCCAGCAGCGCCGGGGCGACGTAGGCCACCACGCGGTCGACGAGCCCCGCCGCCAGGAACGCCCCGGCCAGGGTCGGTCCGCCCTCCAGCAGGACGGACACGACGCCGCGGGAGTGCAGCTCCCGCAACAGGTCCGCGGGGGTGGCGGCGGTCGAGACGTGCGTGGGCGCGACGTCGTCGAGGATCCGTGCGGTGGCGGGGACCCGGCCGCGGCGGTCGAGGACGACGCGCAGGGGCTGGCGCTCGTCGAGGACGCCCTCGGGGGAGCGGGCGGTGAGGTGCGGGTCGTCGGCCAGCACCGTCCCGGACCCGGCGACGATGGCGTCGACCCGCCGGCGCAGGTCGTGCACCTGGGCGCGCGAGGCCGCCGAGGAGATCCACCGGCTCGTCCCGTCGGCGGCGGCGGACCGCCCGTCGAGCGTCGCCGCGAACTTCCACAGGACGTGGGGCCGTCCGCGCCGAGCCGACGTCAGCCACGCCTCGTTGACCCGTTCGGCCTCGTCGGCGAGGACCCCGCCGACGACCTCGACCCCCGCCGCGCGCAACCGTCCGGCACCACCGCCCTGCACGGCCCCGGGGTCGGCGACGGCGTACACGACGCGGCGGATCCCCGCGGCCAGCAACGCGTCCACGCACGGACCGGTGCGCCCGCGGTGGTTGCACGGTTCCAGCGTGACGTACGCGGTCCCCCCGGCGGCGCGCTCCCCCGCGCGCGCCAGGGCGTTCACCTCGGCGTGCGGACCGCCGGCCCGTTCGTGCCACCCCTGCCCCACCACGGTCCCGTCGGCCGCGACGACCACGCACCCGACGACGGGGTTCGGCGAGGTCGTGCCGAACCCGTGCCGGGCCAGGCCGACGGCCTGCCGCACGAACCGCTCGTCGGCCGGGAGGGGGGGCACCACGGTCAGCCCGCCAGGTCCAGGGTGTGGGAGGTGTGGTCGCGCTTGGCCCGCAGGTACCGGGCGTTGGCCGTGGACAGGTGGACACCCGTCGGCACGCGGCGCTCCACGACGATGCCGTGGTCGGCGAGCTGGTCGGCCTTGTCGGGGTTGTTGCTGAGCAGGGCGATGCCCTCCACGCCGAGCGCGGCGAGCATCTGCGCGGCCACGGTGTAGTTGCGCTCGTCCTCACCGCGCCCGAGTGCGACGTTGGCCTCGTAGGTGTCCAGCCCCCGGTCCTGCAGCGCGTACGCGTCGAGCTTGGCGTACAGGCCGATGCCGCGGCCCTCCTGGCGCAGGTACAGCAGGACGCCGCCGGAGGTGGCGATGCGCTCGACGGCCTCGCGGAACTGCGGGCCGCAGTCGCAGCGCTCAGACCCGAACACGTCCCCGGTGAGGCACTCGCTGTGCGGGCGCACGAGGGGGGTCCCGTCCTGCCAGTCCCCCAGCGCCAGGGCGAGGTGCTCCTTGCCGTCGACGAGACCGTCGAAGGTGTGGACGCGGGCCGTCGTGCGGTAGCCGTCCGCGAAGCGCAGCGGGACGTCGACGGCGGTGCGGACGGTCGCGACGGGGGTCCGGGTCACGATCTCTTCCTCTCGGGGGACCTGCGGTGACCCCGGGCGGTCTCGGCCCGGAGGTCTGCGGCGGCCGGTGCGGTCGCCGCGCCCAGTGTGGTCGGCGGCGGGTCGGACCGCTCGACGGCACGGTGAGCGGCGGCTCCCCCGACCTCATTTGATGCTTCAACCAACGGTAGGCCGGGCGACGTGACCCGTCAAGCAGCGCGGGCGGCGCGGCACCCCGGGGCACGTCGCCGCCGCGCGGCGGCCGGGCGCCGGGCCGGTGGAGGCCGAGCGTTCCCCGTGAGCGGGCGGTACGTTCGACGGGTGGGACAGCCGACGGGACGCGCGTTGAGGGCGATCAGCTACAACCTCCACGAGGGCCGCGCGACGGCGGAACTGGCCGAGCTGGCCGAGGTGCACGACGTCGACGCGCTGTGCCTGCAGGAGTGCGACACCCTGCGGCTGCCCGAGACCGTGGGCCCGCTCGTCCTGGCTGGGGCGACGCAGCGCAACCGCCTGGGCCTGGCCCTGTACTACCGCCCCGACCGGTTGCGCGCGCACGGTCACGAGCTGCGGCCGTTGCGGCGGTCCATGCACGACCGGTTCCTGTCCCCCGCGCACGAGCGGCTGCTCGCGGTGCGGTTCGAGGACCTGCACGACGACGGGGCGCTGCTGACCCTGGCCTCCATCCACACGGCTCCGCTGTCGGCGACGAACGCCATGCGCCGTCACCAGATCACCGAGGCCCTCGGCGCCATCCGCGCGGCCGCCCACGGCACCGCCGCCCTCGTCGTCGGCGACTTCAACTACCCGTGGTTCGCCAGTTCGCTCGCGCGCCGGTTGTCCGAGCAGGGTTTCGAGGTCTCCCACAGCGACCTGCCCACCTACGTGCGGCGCCGGTTCCGCGGGCACTTCGACTTCGCGATCTCCGAGGGCATGCACATCGAGCGGGTGAAGACGTTGCAGCAGGCCGGGTCCGACCACCTGCCCGTGCTCGTCGAGGCCCGGGTGAAGGCGCCCGTCCCGGCCTGACCTCCCCGGGGCCGGGAACGGCGGAAACCCCCCGGCGGTCTCGTCACAGCTGCCACACTGGCACCTCCCGCACCTGTTCCAGGAGGTTCCCGTGTTCCGCTCCGCCCTGCGCCGCGCCGCTCTCGTCCCGGTGGCCGCCGCCCTCGCCCTGGGGTCGGCCGGGACGGCGTCCGCCGCCCCCGCGGACGGGTTCGAGACGCTGACGCCCGTCTGCTCCGCGCAACTGCCCATCACGCACCCGGGGTGCGTCGCGGGGACGTCGTACCGCGGTGCGCCGCTGCCGGACGGGGACCCGAACCAGATCGTCCAGCTCAGCGGTGCCGACCGGTTCGCCACGGCCGCCGCGATCGCCGAGCACGGGTTCCCCGAGGCCGACGTGGCGGTGCTCGTCAGCGGTGAGGACCGCCACCTCGTCGACGCGCTGTCCGCCGCGCCCCTGGCCCGCAGCCTGGCCGCCCCCGTGCTGCTCGGCACGCGCGACGCCGTGCCCGCGGCCACGGCGGCGTACCTGCAGCGGCACCGGGTGCAGGCGGTCCTGCTCGTCGGCGGGGCCGACGCGCTGGGCGAGGGGACGGCGGACCGGTTGCGCGCCCTCGGCGTCACGAGCACCGCGCGCGTCGCCGGGGCCGACCGCTACGAGACCTCCCGCGCGCTCGTCGCCCTCGCCCCGCGGGCGACCCACGGCTGGGTCGCCTCCGGCGAGGACGCCCACCTCGTCGACGCGCTGGCCGCGTCCGGTCCGGCCGCCCGACTCGCCGAACCGCTGCTGCTGGTCGCCGACGGTGACCCGCTGCCCGCCGCCGCCGCGCTGCGGGCCCGCGGGGTGACGTCGACGACCGTCGCGGGCGGCCCGGAGGGCGTCGCCCCCGAGGCGCTGGCCCCGCTGCCGGCGCCCCAGCGCGCCGCCGGCGACGACCGGTACGCCACGGCCGCCGAACTGGCGGTGGAGTCGGTCGACCGCGGTCTGCCCGCCGACGACCTGCTGTTCGCCCCCGGGGTGAGCGGCCACCTCGTCGACGCGCTCGCCGCCGGTCCGCTGGGGCGCGCGACGCTGCTCGTGGGTGACGTCGACTCCTCCTACGACGTGATCGAGGCCTGGTTCGACACGTTCGGTTCGGGCCGGGTGACCGCCGTCGGCGCGGTCGAGATCGGCGACTGAGGACCTGGGGGGGGTCAGGTCCGGGCGAGCAGCGCCAGCAGCCGCTCGACGAACACGACCTGACCCCTCACCAGCTTCACCCGCGCCTGCTCGGGGGAGAACCACTGCGCCCGGTCGACCTCCGGGAACCGCGCCGTCCGGCCCGAACGCGGCGGCCACTGCATCGTGAACGTGCCCGGGACGATCGTCGCCACGTCCACGTCGGCGCGGCCCGCCCACAGGGTGACGACCTTCCCCGAGGACTGCCGGGCCGATCCGAGCTCGACGAGGCCGACGTCGGGCACCGCCAATCCGAGTTCCTCACGGAACTCCCGGCGGGCGGCGTCGAGGAGTTCCTCCCCCTCCTCCGGTTCCCCCTTCGGCACGGTCCAGGCGTGCTCGTCCTCGCGCTCCCACAGCGGCCCGCCCATGTGGGCGAGGAGGAGTTCCACCCCGGTCGCGGTCTGCCGGTGCAGCAGGACACCGGCGCTCTGCTTGGCCACCGGGGCAGTCTGCCCGCGCTCGCCCCGGGGTGCGCGTCCCGGCCGCGACGGGTCCGGCGGGCCGGGCGGGCTACCGGGCCCCGGCGCTCTCCTCCTCGATCCGGAACGTCGCGGAGGAGGCGGCCCGCTCCCGCAGGTCGCGCCAGGTGGAGGGGTCCGCACCGAGGACGTCGTGCAGGAACGCGGCCACGGCGTCGGCGACGAGGGCGACCCGGGCCGGGTCCTCGTCGGTGGTCTCGCGCACGGCCTCCCCGGCCAGTCCACCGAGCGTGTGCTCGCCCCCGACGACGGTGAGCAGCCGCCGGGGCGCCGGGCTGAGGTGGTAGGCGTCGGTGAACCAGTCCGGTCCCCGGGTCGACATCGCCGAGCGGTCCGCGTCCCCGGCGACGACCAGCACCGGGGTCGTCAGCGTGGAGAAGTCCGGGCGCATGAACGGCAGGTGTTCCAGGGCGAACGGGGTGAGGCTGTCACCGGTCCCGGTCGTCGCGACGAGCGCTCCCGCCCGCACGGCGGGGTGGGAGAAGTCCGCACCGGGCACGCCGTCGGCGTCCAGGACCCGGGCACCGAGCAGGGCGCCGGCGCTCTGCCCTCCCCAGGAGTGGCCCACGACGGCGACGCGGGTGGTGTCGGCGCGGGCGGGCAGGCCGGGGACGTGGGCGAGGACGTCGTCGAGGTGGTCCACGACGGCGTGCAGGTCGGCGATGCGGACGCGCCAGATCGTGGGGAAGCGGGGGTCGTCGAAGCCGGTGCCGTGGTGACGGGAGTCCAGGTGGGTGGGCTGGACGACGACGAACCCGGCGGCGGCCCACCGGTCCACGAGCGGTCCGTACCCGTCCATGGACCAGGCGTTGCCGTGGGAGAACACGACCACGGGCAGGCCGTGGCCCGTGGTCGGCGCCGTGACCTTGACCTGCAGGGGGACGTCCCGCCCCGGGGCGGGGACGGTGAGGGGCTTGACCGCGACGAGGGTGCGGTCGGGTGTGGTGGTCATGAGGGGTCCTCGATGGACGGGGCTCTGCCAGAATGGCGGAGCGTTGTTCCGTCAAAGTTAGCGGAACAATGTTCCGCGAGCAAGGAGGACCCGTGCCCACCACGTCCGGAGCGCGCCGGGCCGGCGTGCAGCGCAGCCGCCAGGCCCTGCTGGACGCCGCAGCCGCGGCGTTCGTCGAGAACGGCGTGCAGGCACCCGTGCGGGACATCGCCGGACGCGCCGGGGTCGGCGTCGGGACCGTCTACCGCCACTTCCCCACCCGGGCGGACCTGGTGGGCGCCGTGTACCGCCACCAGGTGCAGGAGTGCACGGCGCTGGCCGCGGCGCTGCGGCGGCAACCGCTCCCACCGGGGGAGGCGCTGGACCGCTGGATCGCGGCGTTCGTCGACTTCCTCACGACCAAGCACGGGCTGGGCGAGGCCCTGCTCTCGGACGACCCGGGCCTGGCGAACCTGCACTCCCTCGTGCTGGACGAGCTGGTGCCGGCGTGCGCCTCCCTGCTCGACGCCGCTCAGCGGGTCGGTGAGGTCGACGCGCGGCTCGACGCGCTCACCCTGCTGCGCGCGGTGGGGAACCTGTCGCTGCCCGGACCCGGGTACGGGCGCGCGGAGGCCGGGCAGATGGTCGCCCGGCTGCTGGCCGGGTGCCGCACCGCGGCCCCCCGGGTCGACTGACCGGCCCCGCGGACGTCAGCCGGCGGCGCGGTCCGGCACGTGCCGCAGAGCGGGCCCGTCGTACTCCGAGAGCGGGCGGATGAGCGAGTTCGACGCGCGCTGCTCCACGACGTGGGCGGTCCAGCCCACCACCCGGGCCGCGACGAAGACGGGCGTGAAGAGGTCGGTGTCCAGACCCAGCAGGTGGTACGCGGGACCGGCCGGGTAGTCGAGGTTCGGCTGGATGTCCTTGGCCCGCACCATCGCGGCCTCCAGCGCGTCGGACAGGTCCAGCAGGTCCCCCCGCCCCCGGGCCGTCGCCAGCTCCCGCAGCGCGGCCTGCATCGTGGGGACGCGGGAGTCGCCGTGGCGGTAGACGCGGTGGCCGAACCCCATGACCTTGCGGTGCTCCTCCAGCGCCTGCGCCAGCCAGGTGCGGGCCCGGTCCGGCGCCCCCTCCCCCGGGCCGATCTCCTCGAACGCGGCCCACACGGCCTCGTTGGCCCCGCCGTGCAACGGACCCTTCAGGGCACCGACGGCCGCGGTGACGGCCGAGTGCAGGTCCGAGAGGGTGGACGTCACGACGCGGGCGGCGAACGTCGAGGCGTTGAAGGAGTGCTCGGCGTAGAGCACCAGGGACGTCTCGAACGTCCGGACGGCGACCTCGTCCGGCTCCTCCCCCGTGACCGCCCACAGGAAGTTCGCCGCGTACCCCAGGTCCTCGCGCGGGGCGGGCAGGTCCTGACCGCGGCGGCGGCGCTGGGCGTGCGCGACGACGGCGGGCAGGGCGGCGAAGAGGCGTTCGGCCTTGGCGAGCTCCGCCGCCGGGGAGTCCTCGGAGGCCTGCGGGTCGAGGGCCCCGAGGACGCTGACGGCGGTCCGCACGACGTCCATCGGGTGCGCCGAGACGGGCAGGTCGTCGACGGCGCGGCGCACCCGGTCGTCCAGGGCCCGGCCCGCGCGCTCGCGGTCCCGGAAGGCGTCCAGGGTTCCCGCGTCCGGCAGGTCGCCGTCCCACAGCAGACGCGCGACCTCCTCGAACGAGCAGCGCGTCGCCAGCTCCTGCACCGGGAACCCCCGGTACAGCAGCGAGTTCGTGTCCGGGTCGACCTTCGAGATCGCGGTGGTGTCCGCGACGACACCCGCCAGGCCTCGGTGGATCGCTGGGTGGGTCATCCTCGGTTCCCTTCCAGGCTGAAGTCGTACACGGAGGAGTCGAACTCGCCGTACCCGGCGTAGTCGACGAGGTCGTACAGCTCGGCGCGGGTCTGCATCTCGTCCACCACCGGTTCCAGGGTTCCGCTGGCGCCCAACCCGGACAGGGCCCGGTCGGCCGCGCCCATCGCCAGCCGCAGCAGCGACACGGGGTGGATGACGATGCGGACCCCGGCGTCGCGCAACTGCTCGTGCGTGAACAGGTCGCTGCGGCCGAACTCGGTCATGTTCGCCAGGACCGGCGCGTCGAGCGCGGAGCAGATCGCCTCGAACTCCGACAGGTCGGCCATGGCCTCGGCGAACACGACGTCGGCCCCGGCGTCGACGAGGGCCTTCGCCCGGCGGACGGTCGCGTCGAAACCCTCGACCCCCCGCACGTCGGTGCGGGCGACGACGAGGAAGTCGGGGTCCCGCCGCGCGTCGACGGCGGCGCGGACCCGGCGGACGGCCGTCGCCTCGTCGACGACCTGCTTGCCCTCCAGGTGCCCGCACCGCTTGGGGTTCACCTGGTCCTCGACGTGCAGGCCGGCGACCCCGGCGTCCTCCAGCACCTGCACCGTCCGGGCGACGTTGAGGGGTTCACCGAACCCCGTGTCGGCGTCGACGAGGACGGGCAGGTCGGTGACCCGGGCGATCTGCGCGGAGCGACCGGCGACCTCGGTGAGCGTCGTCAGCCCGACGTCGGGCAGGCCGAGGTCGGCCGACAGGACCGCCCCGGAGACGTAGACTCCCTCGAACCCGTGCCGCTGCACGAGCCGGCCGGACAGCGGGTTGAAGGCGCCGGGGAACCGCAGGAGGTCGGCCCCGGCGAGGGCCTGGCGGAACGCGGCGCGCTTGGCGCTCGGCGTCGTCGACGAGTACAGCACGGGGTTCTCCTCAGAACAGGCCGGCGGGCAGCGGGACGGTCTCGAGCAGTTCGGGCGGAGCGACCACCTGCAGGTCGCGGACCTCCTCGGCGGACAGTTCCGGCAACCGCCGGGCCAGCGCGGTGAACCGGGCGACCTCCTCGTCGGGCAGGACGCCGGCGGCCAGGGTGGCGAGCTTGGCCTCGTACTGGGAGCGGGTGAACGGGTGCGCGCCGAGGGGGTGGGCGTCGGCGACGGCGATCTCGCCGGTGATGGTGCGACCGTCCGCGAGGCGGGCCTCGACCCGGGCCCCGAACGCCTTCCGGGCCGGATCGGTCGCGTGGTACCGCTCGGTCCACTCCGGGTCCTCGACGGTGGACACCTTGCGCCACAGCGCGACGGTGTCCGGCCGGCCGGCGCGGGTGGAGGCGTAGCTGTCGACGTGGTGCCACCCGCCGTCCTGGAGCGCGACGGCGAAGATGTACGGCACCGAGTGGTCGAGGGTTTCCCGGCTCGCCGTCGGGTCGTACTTCTGCGGGTCGTTCGCCCCCGACCCGATCACCACGTGGGTGTGGTGGGAGGTGTGCAGGACGATGCTCTCCACGTTCTGCGGGTCGCGCAGCTCCGGGTGCTCGCGGTGCAGCCGGCGCGCGAGGTCGATGACGGCCTGCGCCTGGTACTCCGCGGAGTGCTCCTTGGTGTACGTGTCGAGGATGGCCCGGCGGGGCTCCCCGGGTTCGGGCAGGTCGACGAGGTACCGCGCCTCGGGGCCGTCGAGCAGCCAGGCGATGACCCCGTCCTCACCCTCGTAGATCGGCGCGGGGCTCGTCTGCCCGCGCACCGCCCGGTCCACCGCCTCGACGGCGACCTTGCCCGCGAACGCCGGCGCGTGCGCCTTCCAGGTGGAGATGGCGCCCTTGCGGGACTGCCGCGTCGCCGTCGTCGTGTGCAGGGCCTGGCCGATCGCCTGGTGGACGACCTCGGTGCGCAGCCCGAGCATCGTCCCGAGCCCCGCGGCGACCGACGGGCCCAGGTGGGCGACGTGGTCGATCTTGTGCCGGTGCAGCGAGATCGACCGCACGAGGTCGACCTGCACCTCGTAGGCCGTGACGATCCCGCGCAGCAACCGCTCCCCGTCGCAGCCGACGTGCTGCGCGACCGCCAGCAGAGCCGGGATGTTGTCCCCGGGGTGGGAGTACTCGGCGGCCAGGAACGTGTCGTGGAAGTCGAGTTCGCGCACGGCGACCCCGTTGGCCCACGCGGCCCACTCCGGCGACGTCGTCTCCGTCGTGCCGACGATCCGGGCACCCGCACCGCCGCGCGAGGGCGGGTGGTCCAGCGCCTGCGACCGGGCCGCGACCACCGGCGGGCGCAGCAGCGACGCGGCGCTCACGGCGGCGTTGTCGACGACCCGGTTGACGACCATCTCGGCGACGTCGTCGTCGACGGGGCCGCGGACGGCGACCTCGTCGGTCGCGAGCCGGGCGAGCTGCCAGGCGAGTTCGGCCTCGCGGCCGAACTCCTCGTCGCTGCGGTGGACGCGGACCTCGTGCTGCTTCACGCGCTCTCCTCGTCGTGCTGGTGGGTCGGGGTGTTCAGGTGGGCCCTGAAGTGGGTGCGGCTGCGGTGCAGGTGGACGTGCACGGCGTGCGCGGCCAGGTCGGCGTCCCCCGCGGCCAGCGCCTCCGCGATGAGCTGGTGCTCGGACGCGGCGGCGAGCAGTCGGGCGGGGTCGTGCCGGGCGAGACGGCGGATGCGCACCAGGTGGGTGCGCACGTCACTCAGCGCACGGACCAGCCACGGGTTCGCGACGGCCTCGTCGACCGCGGCGTCGAACTCGGCCGTGACGGCGTAGTAGCGGTCCAGCTCACCCGACCCCACGAGGTCGCCCGCGTGGGCGAACCGGTCCGCGAACCGCGTGAACACCGCCCGCCCGGGCGCACCGGACGCGAGCCGCGCGGCCTTCACCTCCAGGGCCTCGCGGACGTCGTAGAGCTGGTCGAGGTCGGCGAGGTCGAGCGGGGCGACGACGAGCCCCCGCCCCCCGACGGGCCGGGCCAGGCCGTCGTGCACGAGCTTGGCGAACGCCTCCCGCACCGGGGTGCGGGAGACGCCGAGCCGCGCGCTCTGCTCCAGCTCCGCCAGCACCGCACCGGGCGCCAGCTCACCGTCGAGGACGTCGGCGCGCAGCCGGGCGTACGCCCGCTCCGTCGCTCCACCACGTCGCTGTGCATGCACACGGACACCTTCGACCCGGTTCCAGCGTTCGTCAACTGCTCAGTGCATGCAGAACCTCCTACACAGCCCCTGGCCGTCTCGGCACCCGGTCCGGTCGCCGCGTAGCCTCGCCCCGTGGACGTCGTCGTGGCGGTGGGTGGCTGGGAGCACGAGTGCTGCGGTCCGTCGTACGAGCGCGGCCAGGTCGTCGACGTGGCCTGCGTGGTCGTGACGACGCAGGACGGCACCACGTCGCTGGTCGAGACCCGGCACGAGATCGGCGTCATCTGGCCGATCGAGCACGTGCGGGGCCGCGTGGTCGACGTGGAGGTGGTCCACGAGGACGGGACGGCGCAGCCTGTCCTGCGGATCCCGGACGGGTCGGCGCTATGCGGTTTCGGCGAGGACGACGGGCACCTGGAAGACCCGTGGACCGGGGAGGTCGTCCTCGGCTCCCACCACGACTTCCGCGTGACGGTGCGCGTGCCCGGGAACCACGCGCCGGGCCCGCCGTCGCCCTACCGGGACTGACGGTCGACCGAACGCCTCACGAAGAGGTCTGGACCGTGGCGCCGAGGACCCTGCCGGGTTACCCTCGACTCGTCGGGTACCCCGCGCCCGGAGCCTTCGCGCCCCGGTTCGCCGAGATCGCGGGGCTTTCGAGATGACGCACCACCGGACCGTCCGTTTCCACGTGTCCTCCTGGGAGATCGGCTGCTGTTCGCCGAAACCCGTGGTGGGGCAGCGGCTTGAGGGTTGTCGGCTGCTCGTCGTGCCCGCGTCGCCGGGTGACGGCTGGGACGACCTGGACGAAGACCTCGACCTCGACGACCTGCCACCCGAAGTGCGGCGACCCGACGGTGCCCACGGGATCGTGCGCGGGTTCCTGCTCGGGGAGTTCCACGTGACGGAGGAGGCGCCACCGCCGCCGGTCCGGGGCACGGTGGTGCGGACCCGGGTCAGAGCGCTGGACCGCCGCCTCGAGGGTCGTGGTGACACCTGGCCGAACGGGACGCCGCAGGTCTGCTGGTACCCCGTGGCGGGGAGCCTGCGGTACCGGGAGGTCACGACCGCCGACTGGGAGTTCTCCCGACTGCTGCCCCACCCGGACGCCGAGGTGGGCGACGTCGCGCCGGGGCAGGAGGACGGAGTCCTCGTCGACCTCCTGCTCGACCCGGCCGGGTGAACGGGCTCGATCCCGTGGTCACGGGTTTCCCGCCAGGTCCCCCAACCCGTCGAACCAGTCGAGCACGGCCCGCTCGTACCGCAGCCCGAAGTCGAGCGTGACGAGGTCGAGGGGACCCGCCCCCGCCGTCCGGGCCTGCTCGTCCTGCGCCCGGTACGCCTCCCACCTCCCCTGGTGGACGGCCCGGTGGGTGGCGAGGAACTCGGCGAGCCGGTCGGGGGGCAGGTGCCGGGCGAAGGCCAGCGTCAGGAGCAACGGGTAGCGGATGTTCTCCTCCCCCGGCGGCTGGGACACCCAGGCGCGGAAGGTGGCCCGCCCCTGGTCGGTGAGCCGGTAGACCCGCCGGTCCCGCACCCCGGTGGAGTCGGTGGCGATGAGGCCGCCCTCGGCCATGCCCGTGAGTTCCCGGTACACCTGGCTGCGCGTGAGGGACCAGAAGTCGCCGATGCGGGCCCGGGCGGTCTCCATGAGGTCCCACCCCGACTGGGGCCCCTCGTGCAGGAACCCCAGGAGCGACCCCACGGTCGCGTTGACGCCGGCCATCGCACTCCCCTTGACAGTCCACTGTGGACGGATGATCCTGACATCACCGTCCACAAGGGAAGGTACGTCATGGATGCCCACGCAGTGCTGCTCGGAACGCACGTCGCCGCCGGGTGCACCGGTCTGCTCGTGGGAGCCGCGGCGCTCGCGGTCCCCAAGCGCCGCGGCTGGCACGTGCGCCTCGGCGCGACCTACCAGGTGGTGGTGGCCCTCATGACCTCCACCGCCGTCGCCCTGTCCCTGACGGCCCCCACCACCCTGTGGGGCCTGCTCGTCATCGCCGTCGCGACGGAGGCCGCCGCCGTCGCGGGGCTCGTCGTGGCCCGGCGACGGCGCCCGGGCTGGCTCCCGGTCCACGTCTCGCTCACGGCGGGGTCCTACGTCTCGTTCGTCACCGCGGCCCTCGTCGTGAACTGGTCGAGCCCGCTCGCGTGGGTCGTCCCCACGCTCGTCGGCTCCCCCGCGATCGCCTGGGCCTCGCGGCGGGCCGGGCGCGCCGGCCGCAGCAGGCCCCTCGCTACCGTGCCGCGGTGAACTCCCACCGCGTGCAGCGGGCCTACTCGGCGATGGCCGACGCCTACCTCGACCGGCTCGCGACGATGGACGTCGTCCACCCCGACGACCGGCAGCTGATCCTGCGGCACCTGACGGGCCTGGCCGGACCCGTGCTGGACCTCGGGTGCGGCCCCGGCCACCTCGCCGCGTTCCTGCACGCGGCGGGGTGCGACGTGACGGGGGTCGACCTCGTCCCCGAGTTCGTCGAGCACGCCCGCCGCACCCACCCGCAGGTGCCGTTCCAGCAGGGGTCCCTCACGGGACTGGACCGCGCCGACGCGTCCGTGGCCGGTGTCCTGGCCTGGTACTCGCTCATCCACCGGGACCCGGACGAGCTGGACGAAGCGCTCGAGGAGATCCGCCGGCTGCTGGCCCGGGGCGGCCGGTTCGTCCTGGGGTTCTTCGAGGGACCGGTCCGCGAACCCTTCGACCACCGCGTCACCACGGCGCACCGCTGGCCGGTGGACGAGCTGTCCGCGCTCCTGACCGCCCACGGGTTCACCGAAGCCGAACGCCTGACCCGCGGGCAGGACGGTGAGCGGCGGCCGCACGGGGTGCTCGCGGCCACCGCCACCGGGTGAGGCCCGTCAGCGGAAGACGACGGTGCTGTGCCCGTTGAGCAGCACCCGCTGCTGGCAGTGCCACTTCACCGCGCGCGAGAGCGCCAGGGCCTCCGCGTCCCGGCCCACCGTCGCCAGCGCCGCCGGGTCGTGGGTGTGGTCGATGCGGATGACCTCCTGCTCGATGATCGGGCCCTCGTCGAGGTCCGGGGTCACGTAGTGCGCGGTCGCGCCGACGAGCTTCACCCCGCGGTCGAACGCCTGGTGGTAGGGCTTGGCGCCCTTGAACCCCGGTAGGAACGAGTGGTGGATGTTGATGGCGCGAGCCTTCAACTCCCGGCACGCGTCGTCGGACAGCACCTGCATGTACCGCGCGAGGACGACGAGGTCCGCCTCGTGCTCGGAGACCAGTTCCAGCAGCCGCGCCTCGGCCTCGGGCTTCGTGGCCGCCGTCACGGGGACGTGGACGAACGGCAGCCCCGCCGCCTCGGCCATCGGGCGCAGGTCCTCGTGGTTGGAGACGACCGCGACGACGTCCCCGCCGAGGCTGCCCGAGCGCCAGCGGAAGATCAGGTCGTTGAGGCAGTGACCCATCTTCGAGACCATGACGAGGAGGCGCGGGGCGCGGCCACCGCCGAACTGGAACTCCATGTCGAACGAGGACGCGGTCGCACCGAACTCCTGCGTCAGCCGTTCGGCGTCGATGTCACCCGAGACGCTGCTGAACGCGGTCCGGGAGAAGAACCGGCCAGTGCGGGCGTCGTCGAACTGCTGGTGCTCGGTGATGTCGCACCCGTGCTGGTACACGAAGGACGTGACGGCGTTGACGATGCCCGGCCGCTGGGGGCAGCTGAGGGTCAGGACGGCGTTGCTGGTCATGGCTGCTCCTCAGCACTCGACGATGTTCAGGGCGAGACCGCCGCGGGCGGTCTCCTTGTACTTGTCCTTCATGTCCGCGCCCGTCTCCCGCATGGTCTTGATGGCCTTGTCGAGGGTGACGTGGTGCCGGCCGTCGCCGCGCACGGCCATCCGGGCGGCGGTGATGGCCTTGACCGACCCCACGGCGTTGCGCTCGATGCAGGGGATCTGCACGAGCCCGCCGACGGGGTCGCAGGTCAGGCCCAGGTTGTGCTCGATGCCGATCTCGGCGGCGTTCTCCACCTGCTGCGGGGTGCCGCCAATCACCTCGGCGAGCCCGGCGGCCGCCATGGAGCACGCGGACCCGACCTCGCCCTGGCACCCCACCTCCGCGCCCGAGATCGAGGCGTTCTCTTTGAAGAGGGTGCCGATGGCCGCGGCCGTGAGCAGGAACCGGACGACGGCGTCGTCGTCGAACCCGTCGAGGAACATCTCCCCGTAGTGCAGGACCGCGGGCACGATGCCCGCCGCCCCGTTCGTCGGAGCGGTGACGACCCGGCCCCCGGCGGCGTTCTCCTCGTTGACCGCGAGGGCGAACAGCGTGACCCACTCCATGGCGCGCAGCGGGTCCCGTTCGTCGGCCTCGTTCTCGAGGCGCTCCTTCAGAGCCGCGGCGCGGCGGCGCACCTTCAGCCCGCCCGGGAGCGTGCCGGTCGTCTTGATGCCGTGCGCGACGCACTCCTGCATGACGGACCAGATGTGCAGCAACCCGCTGCGCACCTCCTCCTCGGTCCGCCACGACAGTTCGTTGGCCAGGACGACGTCGCTGATCCGCAGCCCCGTCCGCTCGGTGATGGCCAGCAACTCGTCACCGGTGGTGAACGGGTACGGGACGGGTGTCGTGTCCGGCACCAGGACGGGGTTGCCCGCCTCGTCCTCGTCGAGGACGAAACCCCCGCCCACCGAGTAGAACTCCCGGCGCGCCACCTCCGCCCCGGTCCCGTCCCGGGCGGTGAACAGCATCCCGTTGCTGTGGAACGGCAGTCGCTTGCGGCGGTGCAGGACGACGTCGTCGTCCGTCGAGAACGCGACCTCGTGCGCGCCGCCCAGCCGCAGCCGGCCGGTCGTCCGGGCCGCCTCCACGACGGGGCCGGCGGCGACCGGGTCGACGAGGTGCGGTTGTTCCCCGGCCAGGCCCAGCACGACGGCCCCGACGCTGCCGTGACCGTGCCCGGTCGCCCCGAGGGACCCGAACAGCTCGCAGCGCACCCCGGCGACGCGAGCGAGGGTCCCCTCGGCGCGCAGCCGTTCGACGAACAGGAACGCCGCCCTCATCGGCCCCACGGTGTGGGAGCTCGACGGGCCGATGCCGACCTTGAACAGGTCGAAGACGCTGATGGTCACCGGCGTCAGCCGCGGATGCGGTGCATCTCGGGGTCGACCAGGGGTTCGGCCGTGACCGTCGCTGCGATCTTCTCGCCGAAGTACTCGATCTCGACCGCCGTCCCGACCGCCGTCGCGGCCGCGGGCAGCCACGCGTACGCGATCGGCTTGCCGATCGTGTGGCCGAAGGCGGCGCTCGTCACGTAGCCCTGGACCTCCCCGCCGACCGAGACCGGTTCGGACCCGAGCACGACGCTCCGGCCGTCGTCGACGGTGAGGCACGTCAGCTTGCGCTGCGCCGTCTCCTCGCTGACGCCCTCCAGCGCGGGACCACCCCGGAAGGAGTCCAGCGGGGAGCGGACCGCGAACCCGAGCCCGGCCTCGTAGGGGTTGTGCTGCGCGGTCACGTCCGTGCCCCACGAGCGGTACCCCTTCTCCAGCCGCAGGCTGTTGAAGGCGGCGCGGCCGGCGGCGACGACGCCGAACTCCCGGCCCGCCTCGAACAGGACGTCCCACAGCCGGCCCGCGACCTCGGCGCTGACGTAGATCTCCCAGCCGAGCTCACCGACGTAGGACAACCGCAGCGCGGTGACGGGGATCCCGCCGATCGTCGCGGCCTTCCCCCGGAAGTACTTCAGACCCTCGTTGCTGAAGTCGTCGGTGGACAGCTTCTGCACGACGCGCCGGGCGTCGGGCCCCCACAGACCGATGCAGGCGGTGCCGCCGGTGATGTCCCGCACGTGGACGGCACCGAGCTCGTCGGCGTACCGGGCGGCCTGCTGCTCCAGGAAGACGTCGTCCTGGTGCCCGTTGGCGCCGACCTGGAACACGTCCGCGCCGAGGCGGGCGACGGTGACGTCGCTGCGGACGCCGCCGTCCTCCTCGAGGAACAGGGTGTAGGTGACGGCACCGACGGACTTGTCCATCTTCGAGGTGGTGAGCCGTTCCAGCAGCGCGACGGCGCCGGGCCCGGACACCTCCAGCCGCTTCAGCGGGGTCATGTCGTACATCGCCACGGCCGTGCGCGTCTTCCACGCCTCGACGGCGGCGACGGGCGAGTGGAACTGCGCGGCCCACGCCTCCCGGGCCGGCGGCTGCCACTCGGCGGGCAGTTCGCCGACCAGGGCGGCGTTCGCCTCGTACCAGTGCGGGCGCTCCCAGCCGGCCGACTCCAGGAACACCGCGCCGAGGTCGCGCTGGCGGGAGTGGAACGGGCTGACCCGCACGTCACGGGGGGACGTGCGCGGCTGCAGCGGGTGCAGGACGTCGTAGATCTCCACGAAGTTCTGCTGGGAGGTCTCGCTGACGTAGCTGTCGGTGAGCTGGACCTCCTCGAAGCGGTGGACGTCCAGACCGTGCAGGTCGTACTCGGAGAACCCGTCGACGAGGGTCTGCGCGAGGGCCTTGGCCACCCCCGCGGAGTGGGTGACCCACACGGCCTCGGCGATGTGGAACCCGGCGACGTCGCGGGACTCCCCGACGAGGGACCCGCCGTCGGGGGTGAAGGAGAAGATCCCGTTGAACCCCTCCTCGACCTTGGTGCCGCGCAGCGCCGGCAGCAGGTCCTGGCTGTCCTCCCAGCTCGGGGCGAAGTCCTCCTCGGTGAACGGCAGCATCGACGGCATCGCCGAGGACGTCACCTCACCCTCGGGCAGTTCGTCGAGCCGGACGGGCATGGGGCGGTGGGCGTAGGAACCGATGCCGATGCGGTCGACGTGCTCGCGGTAGTACAGGTCCTTGTCCTGGTGGCGCAGGATCGGCAGCGACGCCTCGGCCAGCTCGCTGTTGCGCCCGACGAGGTCGGCGACCTGCCCCGTCTTGACGTACTGGTGCGCCAGCGGCAGCAGCGGGACCTTCATCCCCACGAGCTCCCCGACCTCCGGCCCCCAGAACCCGGCGCAGGAGACGACGACGTCGGCCGGGACGGTGCCCTCGGCGGTCCGGACGCCGGTGACCCTGCCGTGGGCGTGCTCGACCGCGACGACGCGCTGCAGCCCGCGGAACTCCGCCCCGCGGCCGGTGGCGCGGCGCATGAGGGCGGTGACGGCGCGGTGGGCCTTGGCGAGACCGTCGGAACGCACGTGCAGCCCGCCGAGGACCCTCTCGACGTCCAGCAGCGGGTAGAGCGCCTTGCACTCCTGCGGCCCGATGAGCTCGGCCCCGCCCACGCCCCACGCCTTCGTCCAGCCCAGCTTGCGCTGCAGGTCCGTCAGCCGTTCGGGCGTCGTGGCGACCTCGAGCCCGCCGACCTGGTTGAAGCACCACTGCCCGTCCACGTCGAGGCTCTTGAGCTTCTCGACGGTGTACTGGGCCAGGTGGGTCATGGTCCGCGAGGAGTTCGTCTGGAACACCAGGCCCGGGGCGTGCGAGGTGGACCCGCCCGCCAGCGGCAGCGGCCCCTGGTCCAGGACGGTCACCCGGGTCCAGCCGCGCTCGGTCAGCTCGTCGGCGAGGTTCGCGCCGACGATGCCGGCGCCGATGATCACCACGCGAGGGGTCGTGCTCATGGGGTTCTCCCTCCGCCGGCTGGTTCCGGCTGGTCGGTCGGGTCGTGCGGGGTGGGCGGGGGCGGGTCAGTCCCCGGTCCGGAACTCCAGGGCCGCGTCGGCCAGCCAGGCCGCGAGGTACCCGGCGAAGGAGGTGCGGACGAGCACCTCGAAGTCGTCGCCGTCGTTCCCGAGGGCGAGGAGCACGACCCCGGCCTGGGCCAGGTTCGTCTGCGCGCTGGACCCGGCCGGGAACACCCGGGGGTCGACGTCGACGGACGTCCCCGACCGCAGCAGTTCCTGCGCGTGCGGGCCGTGCAGCCGCAGGGCGAGCCGCTGGGTGGACACGTCGGTGGCCGCACCCTCGACGGGCGCGAGGCGGGACCGCAGCGCGTCCTCCAGGTCCCACGGGGTCGAGGTCTCGTCCAGGACGAGCCACTCGTCCGGGCCGAGCCAGACGACCTTGCCCCCGGCCGTCCGGGCCCACGTGTTGGGCCGCGTCGGCAGGTCGACGCCGAGGAGCTCCGCGGCGACCCGGGCCGCCTCGCTGCCGGCCGCGGCGCGGACGACGGCCATCGCGACGAACGGCCGGGCCTCGACGTGGCCGGCGGTGAGGGTGGTCAGCTGCTCCGGGTCGGCGAGCGGGTGGGTGCGCGTGAGCTCAGCCATCGCGGCGGGCTCCTTCCGGGTCGACGAGGACGGGACCGGTGACCTCGACGGCCACCAGGCGGTTCCCGACGGGCACGTGCAGGGTCTCACCGTGCCGGGACGCGCCCCCCTTGAGCAGGGCCAGCGCGAACGGGCGTTCCAGGAACGAGCTGCGGTAGCTCGACGTGACGTGCCCGAGCATGGGGACGGGCGGGGGCGGGAGTTCCCCGCCCTCCTGCAGCGCGATGATCTGCGAACCCTCCGGCAGGACCGTGTCCCGGTCCACCGGGAGCAGGCCCACGAGCTGCTTGCGGTCCGCGCGCTGGTTCTCGGCGCGGGCGAAGGACCGCTTGCCGACGAAGTCCGGCTTCTTCTTCGAGACCACCCACGACATCCCGAGGTCCTGCGGCGTCACCGTCCCGTCGGTGTCCTGGCCGATGATCGGGTACCCCTTCTCGGCCCGCAGGACGTGCATCGTCTCGGTCCCGTAGGGGGTGATGGCGAACCGTTCCCCCGCGGCGACGAGCCGTTCCCAGACGGCCGGGGCGTACCAGCCGCTGACGTGGACCTCCCAGGCGAGCTCGCCGGAGAAGCTGATGCGGGCCAGCCGGACGGGGACCCCGTCGAGCTCGACGTCGCGCCACGTCATGAACTCGAACGCCTCGGCGGAGGCGTCGATCCCGAACACCTCGCCGATGACGTCGCGCGACCGGGGGCCGACGACGGGGAACGCCGCCCACTGCTCGGTGACGGAGGCGAGGTGGACCCGCAGGTCGGGCCACTCCGTCTGCAGCCACTCCTCCATCCAGTCCAGGACCTTCGCGGCCCCACCGGTGGTGGTCATGACGAGGAACCGGTCCTCGGCGACCCGCAGGACGGTCCCGTCGTCCAGGACCATCCCGTCGGCCCCGCACATGACGCCGTAGCGGACCTTGCCGACCTTGAGCGAGCTCATGAGGTTCGTGTAGAGCCGGTCGAGGAACTCCCCCGCGTCCGGGCCCTGCACGTCGATCTTCCCGAGCGTGGACCCGTCGAGGATGCCGACCCCGGTGCGGGCGGCGGCGCACTCGCGCAGGACGGCGGCCTCCATGTCCTCACCCGCGAGCGGGTAGTAGCGCGGGCGCTTCCACTGCCCCACGTCCTCGAACACCGCGCCGTGCAGGACGTGCCAGTCGTGCAGGACGGTGGTGCGGACGGGGTCGAACAGCTGCCCGCGGTCGCGGCCGGCGAGGGTCGCGAAGGAGACCGGCGTGTACGGCGGGCGGAACGTCGTGGTGCCCACGGCCTCCGGGCCGCGACCCAGCAGCTGCCCGAGGATGCCGGTCGCGACGATGCCGGACGTCTTGCCCTGGTCGTGCGCGGTGCCGATCGTCGTGTACCGCTTGACGTGCTCGGGCGAGCGCAGGCCGGCCCCGACGGCGCGTTCGATGTCGGCGACGGTGGCGTCGCGCTGGACGTCGACGAACTGACGGCTGGCGTCACCGTCGGGGTCGGGGACGAACCACAGCAGCGCGGGCGGTTCGGCCGCGAACGCGTCGGCCGCGACGGGGATCTCGTCCTCGTCGGCCGGTTCGAGGTCGAGCTCGTCCAGCACGGTCTGCGTCTCCTGCCGGGCCTGCGAGATCGCGCCGGCGAGGGTGAACTCCCCGCTCGCCGCGCCCACCACCGTCAGACCCGCCAGGCGCTCGGCGGGCAGGAACGCCCCCAGGCCCGCGTCGAACCGCAGGCGCCCGCGGGCCTGGCTGAACAGGTGCACGGCGGGGTTCCAGCCACCGCTGACGAGCAGCAGGTCGCACTCGACCTCGACCGGGTCCGTCCCGTCGCGGCGGGCGACGACGGCGGCGCTGACGCGGCCCTCCCCGCGGGTGCCGGTCACCACGGCGCCCGAACGCGACGGGATCGAGCGCGCGGTGAGCTCGGCGGCCCACTGCGCCGGGACCTCCTGGCGGACGTCGACGACGGCCGCGACCTCGACACCCGCGTCGGCGAGGTCGACGGCGGCGGCGTAGGCGGAGTCGTTCGTCGTGAAGACGACGGCGCGCGAACCCGGCAGGACCCCGTAGCGGTGCAGGAACGTGCGGGCCGCCCCGGCGAGCATCGTGCCGGGCCGGTCGTTGTCGGTGAAGACGACGGGACGCTCGTGCGAGCCGGTGGCGACGACGACGTGCTCGGCGCGGATGCGGTGCACGCGCTGGCGGGACAGGTGCTGCGGGGCCTGCGCCCCGAGGTGGTCGGTGCGCCGTTCCACGGCGAGGACGAACCCGTCGTCGTAGACGCCGAACGCCGTGGTGCGCTGCAGGTGGGTGACGTCGGCGTGGCCGGCCAGTTCCGCGGTCGCCCGGGCCACCCACGCGGTGGCGGGGGCGCCGTCGAGGACGTCGGTCGTCCCCAGCAGGGAGCCACCGGCCTCGGACTGCTCGTCGACGAGGGCGACGCGCGCGCCCGACCGGGCGGCGGTGAGCGCGGCCTGCAGGCCGGCGGGGCCGGCGCCGATGACGAGGACGTCGACGTGCAGGTGACGGGTGTCGTAGCGGGCGGTGTCGGCGACCTCGGCCAGCCGGCCCTGCCCGGGGATGCCCTCGACCGCGAGACCGTCGAACACCTCGACGGTCGTGGCGAGCAGCATCGGCTCGGGGAAGGGTTCCTCGACCTGCAGCAGCCCGCCCGGGTCCTCGGCCCAGGCGGCACCGATGCCGCGGGGGCGGCCGAGCTTGATGCTCGTCCCCACCTGGTGCCGGCCGTGGGCGAGCAGCGCGGAGGCGACGGTGTCACCGGGGTGCGCCGTCAGCGTCTCGCCGCCGACGCGGAACTCCA
The DNA here is from genome assembly GCF_041320705.1 of Kineococcus mangrovi. Lineage (NCBI taxonomy): Bacteria > Bacillati > Actinomycetota > Actinomycetes > Kineosporiales > Kineosporiaceae > Kineococcus > Kineococcus mangrovi. The sequence goes on along the minus strand of NZ_JBGGTQ010000006.1, from coordinate 310,752 downwards.
GCACCCGGCTGCGGTCGACGCGGCCGCCGTCGGCGGTGCGGAACGGGGCGTGCGGCGTGGGCGTGGTGTCGGTGCTCACGGGGTCACCGTTCCCTTCTCCTGCGGTGCGTAGACCGTCGTGAACTGGTAGGTGACGGTGTCCCGTTCGGCGTTGAACCACCGCCGGCACCCGGCCGCGTGCGACCAGCGCTCACGGAACAGGCCCTTGGGGTTGTCGCGGAAGAACAGGTACTCGGCCCACTCGCGGTCGTCCAGCGCCGCGGGGTCCTGCGGGTAGGCGACGTGCGCCTGACCGCCGTAGTGGAACTCGATCTCCTCGCGCGGCCCGCACCACGGGCACTCGATCAACTGCACCTCTGCACCCCTCTCAGTGCGCCACGGCGGCGGCGCCGTGCTCGTCGACCAGCCGGCCCGTCACGAACCTGTCCAGGGTGAACGGGGCGTTGTACTGGTGCGGTTCGTCGTGGGCGATGGTGTGGGCGAACGTCCAACCGACGCCCGGGGTCGCCTTGAACCCGCCCGTCCCCCACCCGCAGTTCAGGTAGACGTTGTCGTACGGCGTCTTGGAGACGATGGGCGAGGCGTCCGGGGTGACGTCCACGATGCCGCCCCAGGTGCGCAGCAGGTGCGCGCGGGCGAAGACGGGGAACAGCTCGACGGCCGCCGCCATCTGCCGCTCGATGATGTGGAACGCACCGCGCTGGCCGTACCCGTTGTAGGAGTCGACCCCGGCCCCCATGACGAGTTCGCCCTTGTGCGCCTGCGAGACGTACACGTGCACGGCGTTCGACATGACGATCGTCGGGTGGACGGGTTCGAGCAGTTCCGACACCAGCGCCTGCAGCGGGTGGGACTGGATCGGCACGCGCAGCCCGAGCTTGTCGGTGAGCACCGACGTGGAACCGGCCGAGGCCAGGGCGACCTGGCCGCAGGCGATGTCGCCCTTGGTGGTGCGGACCCCGACGACGCGGTTGCCCTCGCGGATGAAGTCGGTGACCTCGCAGTCCTGGATGAGGTCGACACCGGCCTCAGAGGCGCGGCGGGCGAAACCCCAGGCCACGTAGTCGTGCTTGGCGATGCCGGCGCGCGGCTGGTACGTCGCCCCCAGGACGGGGTAGCGGATGTCGGTGGAGGTGTTGACGATCGGGCAGATCTTGCGGACCTCGTCCGGTTCGACCCACTCCGCGTCGATCCCGTTGAGCCGGTTCGCCTCGACCCGGCGGACCGAGTCGCGCACGTCCTGCAGCGTGTGCGCGAGGTTGAGGACGCCGCGCTGGCTGAAGAGGATCGGGTAGCCGAGGTCCTCCTCCAGCCCCTCCCACAGCTTCAGGGAGTGCTCGTAGATCCCCGCCGACTCGTCCCACAGGTAGTTCGAGCGGATGAGCGTGGTGTTGCGGGCCATGTTGCCGCCGGCGAGCCAGCCCTTCTCCAGCACCGCGACGTTCGTGATGCCGTGGTTCTGCGCCAGGTAGTGCGCCGTGGCCAGGCCGTGCCCGCCGCCGCCGACGATGACGACGTCGTAGGACTTCTTCGGTTCCGGGGAGCGCCACAGGAAGTCGGGGTGCTCGGGCAGGTCGGCCCCCGGGGTCCGGGGGGACTTCGTCTCCGGTGCCGGGGTGTGCGGCACCGCGTCGTCGGGGTCGGTCGAGAACGCGTCGACGGTGGTCACCGGGACACCTCCTGGGCAGGGTCGGACGGGGCGCCGGACAGGGTCGGGTAGAGCGGGTGCCGGGCGGCGAGCGCCGCGACGCGGTGGCTCAGCTCGGTCAGGGCGTGGGTCCCGGTCTCGGGGCGCAGCGCTGTGGCGATGACGTCGGCGACCTCGGCGAAGTCGTCCTCGTCGAAACCGCGGGCGGCGAGGGCGGGGGTGCCGATGCGGACGCCGGAGCTCACCATCGGCGGCCGCGGGTCGAAGGGGACGGCGTTGCGGTTGACGGTGATGCCGATGTCGTGCAGCCGGTCCTCGGCCTGCTTGCCGTCCAGGGAGGAGTCGCGCAGGTCCACGAGGACGAGGTGGACGTCGGTGCCGCCGCTGACGACCGCGATCCCGGCTTCGCGCGAGTCCGGGGCTGTGAGGCGGTCGGCGAGGATCCTCGCCCCGGCCAGCGTGCGGCGCTGCCGGTCGGCGAAGGCGGGTTCGGCGGCGAGCTTGAACGCGACGGCCTTGGCGGCGATGACGTGCTCGAGCGGTCCGCCCTGCTGGCCGGGGAAGACGGAGGAGTTGAACTTCTTGCCCAGCTCCGCCGTCGCGAGGATGACGCCGCCGCGGGGACCCCCGAGGGTCTTGTGGGTGGTCGAGGTGACGACGTGGGCGTGCGGGACCGGCGAGGGGTGCAACCCGGCGGCGACGAGACCGGCGAAGTGCGCCATGTCGACCATGAGGTAGGCGCCAACCTCGTCGGCGATCTCGCGGAAGCGCGCGAAGTCCAGGTGGCGCGGGTAGGCCGACCAGCCGGCGACGATCAGCTTCGGGCGGTGCTCGCGGGCGAGCCGGGCGACCTCGTCCAGGTCGACGCGGTGGTCGTCCTCGCGGACGTGGTAGGCGGCGACGTCGTAGAGCTTGCCGGAGAAGTTCAGCTTCATGCCGTGCGTGAGGTGGCCGCCGTGGGCGAGGTCGAGCCCGAGGATCCGGTCCCCCGGGGTCAGCAGCGCCGCCATGACGGCGGCGTTGGCCTGGGCGCCGGAGTGCGGCTGGACGTTGGCGTACTCCGCGCCGAACAGGGCCTTGAGCCGGTCGATCGCGAGCTGCTCGATGACGTCGACGTTCTCGCAACCGCCGTAGTAGCGGCGCCCGGGGTAGCCCTCGGCGTACTTGTTGGTGAGGACCGAACCCTGGGCCTCCATGACCGCCAGCGGCGCGAAGTTCTCGCTGGCGATCATCTCCAGGGTGGACTGCTGCCGGTGCAGTTCGGCGTCGACGGCGGCCGCGACCTCGGGGTCGAGGTCGGCGAGGCGTCCGGACAGGACCGGGTCGCCGGCCGGGGCCACGGGCTGTTCGAGCTGCAGGGTCACGCCAACCTCCAGGACTGCGACTGCGCTGACTGGTATATCAGTTGGCTGCACAGTAGGTCGCCGACACCGCGGGGGTCAAGGGGGCCCTCCCGCGGGCACGCGCCCGTGCCGTCAGCGGCGGGGCAGCGGGCGCAGCCGGCGGTCGAGCAGGCGGAACAGGCTCAGCAGCGCCACGGAGAGCAGGACGACGAACCCCACGTTCCGCAGGACGACCGCGTACCCGAGCTCGTCCACGTCGAGGAACGGGTACGGGTACCAGCCGACGACGGCACCCCGGACGAGCGTGCAGACCGTCCACGCGACCGGCCAGACGAAGGCCCACCCGAACGTCCGGCCGTCGACCCGGGGCCGCGGCCCGAACAGGACCCAGCTCAGGACCGCCAGCACGGGCGAGACGTAGTGGAACCCGGCGTTGACCCACCACGCCGCACCCGTCGGGTGGACGTAGGGGGCGAGGACGGCCCCGAAGACGAGACCCGTGACCGCGATGCCCAGGAGCGCGTCGAGGCGCACGACCCGCCAGAGCCGGCCGTCGCGCACCGGGTCCAGGACCAGCGACACGGCCCCGACGAGGACGAGGAGGTTGCTCTGCACGGTGAAGTAGCTGAGGAAGCGGACGAACCGGGTCACGACGGGCACCGCCTCCGCCGCACCGGAGTTCGCGTCGGCGCCCCCGCCCAGGAGGAGGACCACCTGGGTGCACAGGGCGGCGAGCACCACCAGCGCCAGCACGGCGTGGACGGCGCGGGAGGCTCGACGGGTCACCGCGCCATCCTGCCCCGCGCCGGACACCGCCCCGGGGTCCGGGCACGACCACGACGGCGCTGCCGGCGCGGTGCCACGACCGTCAGGACGGTGGCACCGGAGGTCGTCGCGACGCGAGCCGTGGTTGCAGGGGTTGGTGGTTCAGCGGCCCGTTGCGGGCCAGGACGTCGACGTCCTCACCTCCGCCGACGTCGAGGTGCAGGCGACCGGTCCCGGTGGGCCAGGGCGTTCCGCGGTAGCGGACGAAGGTCTCGACCAGGTGGGTTCCGGCCGCCAGCGGGAACGACGCCGTCCGGCCCCACGCCAGGGGGTGTTCCTGAGCGCCGTCCAGGCGCAGGAAGGGGCGGGTGCAGGGGAGCAGGACGATCGCGTTGACCCAGTGCGCCCGGGCCTGGGTCCGCAGGTGCGCTGCGGACGCGCTCCGGCCGGGCTCGGTGGGTGGTGCAGAGGCAGCGCCGCTCACCCTCCCAGCCTGGCACTGCTCGGCGGGGTGGGTGCCCGCGCACCGCGCGGGACGTGCGGGAAGTCGGTGGCTCGCTCCTGCGTCGGTCTGCGAGGTTGTCGAGGTGTCTCCTGCCCCGCGCCGCACGACCGAGCTGCTGGCCGCGGCCCGGGCCGACTCCGTGCTGGTCCGGGTCCACCGCGCCGTGGGCGAGGAGGAGGTGGAGTGGCTCGAGGGCTACGTCGTCGCCCTCGGTCGACGCTGGCTGGTCCTGGCCTGCGTCTCCACCGACGTCTGGCCGACCGGTTGGAGCGCGGTGCGGCTGCGCGACGTCAGCGTCGTCGAACCCCGCGCCAACGCCCGCTTCACCACCGAAGCCCTCCGACGGCGCGATCAGTGGCCCCTGCCGCCCGTCCCGGTCCACCTCGACCTGGACTCCCGTCGCGGGCTGTTGACCAGTCTGGTCGGCAGTGAGGAGATCGTCGCGCTGCACCCGGAACGGCGAGACCCCGACGTCTGCTTCGTCGGCGTCGTGCGGGAGGTGGGCGAGCACTGGGTGGAGCTGCTGGAGGTCACCACCGCTGCGCAGTGGGAGACCGCGACCACCCGGCGTGCGGTGGAGGCCGTCACCCGCATCGACCTCGCCGGCGGCTACGAGAGCGCCCTGAGGTTGGTCGCCGGGCCGGCGCCTCGCTGACGGGCGTCACGAGCTCGGGCCCGCCGCCACCGGTGCCCTCGACAGCGCCGTGTGCGGGTGTTGCGGACAGGTGTCGCCGGCGCGCACGAACCTGCACGGTTGCTGCTAGACCGGAGTGGTGAGAGAGCGACGCCGCGTGGTCGCGTGGTCCTCGACGGGCTTGGTGCTGGCGTTCGTCGTGGCAGTGGCCGGCTGCGGATCCTCCGGGCAGGCGCGGGCCGAGGTGGCCCGGCAGCACACGGCCTCCGAGGCACCGGATGACGTGGTCCGCACCTACCTCGACGCGATCCAGCACGGGGACGAGGACAGCGCCGCGCAGGTCTCGACTCCGGGGTTCGCCGCGCAGGACCGGTGGCAGCACGGGGACGACCCGGGTCTGGAGGACGTGGACGTCTCCTCCACGGTCGTGCCGTACGACACCACGTGGAGCCCGGAGGAGTTGAAGGCCTACGAGCAGGTGGTGTCGGTCCAGGTGACCTTCACCGTGACCGACCCCGGGCAGGGCTTCTCCGCGGGGGAACCTTCGGGGTGGGGGTACGTGCTGGTCCGGCACGACGACCAGGAGCCGTGGCTGATCGCCGAGGCGGGCGACGGCTGACCGATCGGCGGGTGCAGGGCCGTTCGCTCCTCGGTCGAGCGCGACGGCGCGGCCATCGCCGAGACGGCACGATCGGTGGCGTGACCACGCTCACCGACCGCCCCGGTTCCGTCCTCCTCGTCGTCGACGTGCAGCGCGGCGTGATGGCCGCCAGCGTCGACTCCGAGCGGGTGGTCGCCACCATCGCGGTGCTGGTGCAGCGGGCCCGCGCGGCCGGCGTCCCGGTCGTGTGGGTGCAGCACTCCAGCGACGACCTGCCGCTGGGTAGCGAGGCGTGGCGGTACGTGCCCGAGCTCGTCGCCGCCGCGGGCGAGGCGGTCGTGCACAAGACGTACGGCGACTCCTTCGAGGACACCGACCTCGAGGACGTGCTCGCGGCCCGGGGTGCGGGCCGGCTCGTCGTGGCCGGTGCGCAGTCCGACGCGTGCATCCGCTCGACGCTGCACGGCGCCTTCACCCGCGGCTACGACGTGACGCTCGTGACGGACGCGCACACGACCGAGGACCTGTCGGCGTGGGGCGCCCCGCCGCCGCAGCAGGTCGTCGCCCACACGAACCTGTACTGGGGCTTCCAGCGCGCCCCGGGACGAACCGCCGCGGCGGTTCCGAGCGACGAGGTCGACCTGGCGGGAACCCGCGACTGAGGCTCCTCAGCCGCGGGCCTGCAACCGCAACCCCGCCAGCAGGAGGTCCAGGCCCGCGCGGAACTGCTCGCCGTCGTCGTGGGTGGCGAACTCGTCGAGGACGAAGTGGACGAAGGGGAACTCCCGCTCGTCCAGCGCCCGCCACCGCTCGACGTGCTGCGCGAGCTCGCTGTCGCGCTCGGCGCCGAGCGCGGTCGACTGGCGCCCGAGGTCGGCGGCGGTCCCGACGACGTAGCCCAGGACCGCCGAGACGGCCTCGAAGCTGCGCCGGGGCGGCAGCCCCAGCCGCATGACCTGCTGGCCGAAGCGCTCGTACAGGCGCATGCCGTTGGGCTGCTGCTCGGTGTCGCCCAGGAACCGGCCCCCGAGCCAGGGCCGGACGACGACGGCGTCGAAGAAGGCGACGGCGGTGGCTCGCACGTCGTCGAGGGGGTCCTCGGCCCCGGTCCGGTCCTCGGTGGCCGCCAGCACCGAGGCGATCACGTGGTCACCGGCGAGGTCGATGAGCTCGTCCTTGCCCGAGACGTACCAGTAGATGCTGCCGACCCCGCCGCCGAGGCGGGCCGCGAGCGCGCGGAAGGTCAGTGCGGACTCCCCCGCCTCGTCGAGCAGGACGACGGCCTCGCCGACGACGGCCTCCAGGGAGTGCGACGCGCGCTGGCGGGTCCTGCCGGCCGCACGGGCACCGCCGGTGCGTCGGGCTCCCCCGGGTCGGTCTCGTGGGCTGGTCCGCGCATCCGCCATGCGCTCCATCCCACCACACCCTGGACAGCACATCGAACGTCGTTCTATATTACCGAACGTCGTTCGATACTGGGCGGCCGCCACCGAGAGGAGAGACGCCGTGAACCCCACCCCGACGCCTGCACCGACGCCGCGGACCTACACCTCGCTGCGCGCGGCGTGGATCCCGCTGTTCGCGCTGTGCCTGGCCTTCTTCGTCGAGATGGTCGACAACACCCTGCTGACCATCGCGCTGCCGACCATCGGCCGGGACCTCGGCAGCGGCACCACCGCCCTGCAGTGGGTCACCGGCGCCTACTCCCTCACCTTCGGCGGGCTGCTGCTGACCGCGGGCTCGGCCGCCGACCGGTTCGGCCGCAGGCGCGTCCTGCTCATCGGGTTGACCGTGTTCGGCGCGGTGAGCCTGTTCGCCGCGGTCGTGACGACCACCGGCGAACTCATCGCGCTGCGCGCCGGCCTCGGTGTCGCCGCGGCGGCCATGGCGCCGATCACCAACTCCCTGGTGTTCCGCCTCTTCGAGGACGAGGCGCTGCGCATGCGCGCCATGACCGTGATGATCGTCGTCGGCATGAGCGGTTTCGTCCTCGGCCCGCTGCTGGGCGGCACCGCGCTGGCCCACGTCGGCTGGGAGTGGCTGCTCGTCGTCAACGCCCCCATCGCCGTGGTCGCCGTGGTCGGCGTGCGCCTCGGCGTCCCCGCCGACCGCCGCGAGGACCTCACCGACGACGCCCTGGACCTGCCCGGCGCGGCGCTGTCGATCGCGACCATCGGGTTCGCCTGCTACGCCCTCACCAGCGGTGTCGAGCACGGCTGGACCTCGTTCGCCACCACCGGTTCGGTCCTGGGCGCGGTGGTCGCGCTGCTCGCCTTCGTCCGCCACGAGCGCACCACCGCCCAGCCGATGCTCGACCTCGCCCTGTTCCGCGACGGGACCGTCCGCGGCGCCGCCGTGGCGCAGGTCGGCACCTCGATCGCCATGGCCGCGGTGCTGTTCAGCCTGATCCTGCACTTCCAGTTCGCCTACGGCTGGAGCCCGGTGCGCGCCGGGCTGGCGAACCTGCCGCTCATCCTGACGATGATCGCCGCGACACCGGTCTCGGAGGCGCTCGCCCGCCGCTTCGGTCACCGCACCGCCTGCCTCGTCGGCGCCGGGTCGCTGACCGCCGCCCTGGTCGGTCTCGCCGTCGGCGTGGACCACGGTTACCCCGTGATCGCCGTCTGCATGGTGGTGCTCACCGTCGGCCTGCGGACGGTCATGACGATCTGCGCCGTCGCCCTCGTGAGCGCGGCCCCGCAGAACCGCACCTCCCTGGCGGCCTCGCTCAACGACACCGCGCAGGAGGTCGGGACCAGCGTCGGGACCGCGGTCGTCGGAACCCTCATCGCCGCCCTCGTCACGGCCACCCTGCCGGAAGGGACGTGGAGCTCGGAACTCGTGCAGTCGTTCTTCCACGGCGAGCGGATCGCCTTCACCGTGCTCGCGGTCGTCGTGGGCGTCGTCGCGGGGTTCGGCGCCTCGTCGCTGACGGACTCCCGCAGCACCGAGGAACCCGCCGCGGGAGAGCCGGCCGGCTCTCGCGCGTGAGGGGGACCCCGGTGCGCGGACGTCCTGGTCAGCGGCGACGGGCCGCGGGCAGGAGCTCGGCGGCCCCGTAGCTGTCGTCGTCGGGGTTGATCGTGACACCGGGAGCCACGACGGCGTCGATCCGGTCGAGGACGTCGGCCGACAGCGTGACCTCCGCACCGCTCAGCTGGGACTCCAGCTGCTCCATGGTGCGGGGTCCGATGATCGCCGAGGTGACACCCGGGTGGTTGACCACGAAGGCGATCGCCATCTCGATCAGGCTCATCCCCGACGCCTCGGCCAGCCGCGCCAGTTCCTCGACGGCGTCGAGCTTGCGGTGGTTGGCCGGGCTGGACATGTCGAACCGTGCCGGCGGACGGGCCGCCGAGGTCGGCGTGCCGGGCCGGTCCTTGCGCCAGCGCCCGGTCAGCCAGCCCCCCGACAACGGGGAGTAGGTCAACGTCCCCATCCCGTACCGCTGGGTCGTCGGCAGCACGTCCGCCTCGATGCCCCGGGTGAGGATCGAGTACGGCGGTTGCTCGGTGACGAACCGTTCCAGGTGCCGCTCCCGCGAGGCCCACTGGGCCTCGACGATCTGGGAACCGGAGTAGGACGAGGACCCGATGTAGCGGACCTTGCCCTGGTGCACGAGGTCGCTGAGGGCGCCGAGGGTCTCCTCGACGTCGGTGTGGGGGCTGGGTCGGTGCACCTGGTACAGGTCCAGGTGGTCGGTGCCCAGCCGGCGCAGGGAGTTCTCGACCTCCCGGACGATCCAGCGGCGCGAACCGCCGCGCTGGTTGGCGTCGTCCTCGTCCATCGGCATGAAGAACTTCGTGGCCAGCACGACGTCCTCGCGCCGGCCGGCCAGGGCCTTGCCGACGATCTCCTCGCTCACGCCGGCGGAGTACACGTCGGCGGTGTCGACGACGTTGATGCCGGCGTCCAGCGCGCGGTGGATGATGCGGATCGAGTCGGCCTCGTCGGCGTTGCCCCAGGGGCCGAACATCATCGTGCCCAGGGCCAGGGGGCTGACGGACACTCCGGTGCGTCCGAGGAGTCGTCGCTGCACGAGCGGTCCTTCCGGTGGAGGGGGTCGGGCGGGTCGAAGGGCCGGGCGGGCCGGCCGGCACGTGCGCGCGGTCCTCAGCGAGCGCCGTACTCCTCGTCGCTGACGTGGTCCAGCCAGGTCACGACCTGGCCGTTCTCGTCGGCCTCCTGGATGGCGACGTGGGCCATGAACCGGTCGGCGGTGGCGCCGTGCCAGTGCTCCTCGCCCGGCTCGACGTAGACCACGTCACCGGGGCGGATCTCCTGGACCTCCCCTCCCCGGCGGGCGACCAGTCCGACGCCGTCGGTGACGTAGAGGGTCTGGCCCTTGGGGTGGTGGTGCCAGGCGGTCCGCGCACCGGGGGCGAAGCGGACGTGGGCGCAGCCCACGGCCGACTGGTCGTCGGGGGTGCGGACGCCGTCGATGAAGACGGTCCCGGTGAAGGTCTGCGCCGGGCCGGGAACCGTCGACGAGGTGGTGCTCCGGGTGTGCTTCACGGTTCTCCTCGGGTCGTCTCGTGGTGGGGGGACTGCGCTGCGGTGACGGGGGTCGTCGTCGACGAGGACGTCACCGCAGGCTGCTGACCTTCACCAGAGCCTTGATCGCCCGGCGTTCGTCCATCGCGGCGTAGGCCTCGGCGATGGAGTCCAGGTCGGTGGTCAGGTCGAACACCTTGCCCGGGTTGATCGACCCGTCGAGGACCTGCCGGAGCAGGTCGGGCTGGTAGGCGCGGGCCGGGGCGGGGCCACCGCGCATGCCGACGTTGCGGTAGAAGGTCCCCTCGGCGTCCACCTCGGCGTCGTGGGGCACGCCCACGCGCCCGACGACGGCACCGGCGGCGGCGACGGCGAAGGCGGTCTCGGTGGACTCCTTCGTGCCGACGCACTCCAGCACCGCGTCCGCGCCGAAGCCTCCGGTCAGCGCCTGCAGCTGCTCGACCGCTTCGGAGCCGCGGACGGTGATGACGTCGGTGGCGCCGTACTCACGGGCCAGGACGTGGCGGGACTCGGTCGTGCTGCCCAGCACGACGATGCGCGCCGCGCCGAGCAGCTTCGCGGCCAGGACACCGGACAGGCCGACGGCGCCGTCACCCACGACCGCGACGGTCATGCCCTCGGTCACGCCCGCCGACACCGCGGCGTGGTAGCCGGTGGCCATGACATCGGTCAGGGCCAGCAGCGAGGCCATGGTCTCGTCGGAGAACTCCTCCCCCGACGCGGGGGCGGGGACGGTGACCAGGGTGCCGTCGGCGTGGGGGACGCGGACGAACTCGGCCTGACCACCGTCGCCGTCGCCGCCCTGGCCGAAGAACCCGCCGTGCACGCAGGCGGTCTGGACGCCGTGCCGGCAGTTGCGGCAGGTGCCGTCGGACCAGGAGAACGGCGCGATGACGAAGTCACCGACCTGCAGGTCGCCGACCGCGCTGCCGACCTCGTCCACGACGCCGATGAACTCGTGGCCGACGCCGCCGTGGGGCAGGTCGGAGATGCCGCGGTAGAACCACAGGTCCGACCCGCACACGCAGGCCAGCACCACGCGCACGACGGCGTCGGTGGGCTCGGTGACGGTCGGCTTGGGCCGCTCCTCGACGGCGATGGTGCCCTTGCCCTTGAAGATGGCTGCCTTCATGGTTCGTTCTCCTCGCAGGTGCTGGTGAGGCCCGCTCCACGGAGCGGGCTGGGGGTGGGTGCGGTGGTGCTCGCAGCCTCAGGCCGTGAGCGGTGTGATCCGCAGGGTCGCGGCCCGGGCCGCCGGGGCGACCATGGGGCCGAGGTAGGTGGTGCCGAACCGGGCGTACTTGGCCCGGTAGGCCGCGTCGACGGCGTCCTGGTCGACCACGGTCGCCGCCTCGCCCGGGACCTCGCCGGGGACCTCGACCGTGACGTCGTGCTCGCGGTGGCCCCGCACGCGCACGCGGGTGGGTTCGCCGCCACGGGCGCGGCGGTACCAGGCGCCCGCCTGCCCCCGGTAGGAGCGGACGTAGAGGTCGTCACCGGTGCGCACCGACCAGATCGGGGTCCACCGGCGCGCCGACCCGTCGGGCCGCAGCGTGGTGATCTCGATCTCGTCGGCACCGCCGAGGGTGTCGAGGTCGTCGGGGGTCCAGTTCGTCATCGTGCCTCCTGGGGACGGGCGGCTGCGGTCGTGCGCAGCCGCAGGGCGGCGACGGCGGCCAGGGCCACGACGGCGGCGGCGATCAGCAGGCTGTCGCGCAGGCCGGCCATGAAGCCGCCCGAACCGGCGAGCAGGCCGCCGTACACGGCGATCGCCAGCGCGCCACCGACCTGGCGGCTGGTGTTGAAGACGCCGCTGGCCGTTCCGGCGCTGTGACCGGCGACGTTGTTGAGCAGCACCGCCGTGGTGGGCGGCATGACCAGCGGCCCACCCAGACCGATCAGCACCAGCAGCGCCGAGGGCACCGCGAGGGGGACCGAGGCGGGGAGCAGGGCCAGGGCCACGGCGCCGAGGGCCATGACCAGCAGCCCCGCGGTGATGGGCAGGCGGTGTCCCGTGCGCTCGACGATGCGGGCCGAGACCGGGGTGAGCACCAGCCCGATCAGCATCATGGGCAGGAACAGGGCCCCGGCAGCCAGGGGCGACAGGCCGCGTTGCTGCTGGAAGTACAGGCTGAACACGAAGGGCAGGCCGTAGTAGGCGACCATGAAGGCGAACCCGATCACCGCCGAGACGGCCACCGCGGGGGTGCGCAGCAACGGCAGCGGCACCATCGGGTGCCGTCCCCGGGCCTGGGCGGTGAGGAAGACCACCAGCCCCAGCGCCGCCGCCGCGAAGGCCGCGAGCACCTGCGGTGCCGTGAAGCCCCGTGCGCCGGCCTCGATGGCGCCGTAGGTCAGGGCTCCCATCGCCACCAGCGCGGAGACCTGACCGGTCCCGTCGAGGGGAGCCGGACGTCGCGGGGAGGGGGCGACCCGGACCAGCAGGACGAGAGCGGCGAGACCGACGGGGAGGTTGATCCAGAAGATGAGGCGCCAGCTCACCTCGGTGAGCAGGCCGCCGAGCACCGGGCCGGTGGAAGAGGCCACCGCCCCGCCCATCGCCCACACCCCCACCGCGCGGGCGCGCCGGACCGGGTTCGCGTGGGCCTGGCCGATCAACGCCATGGAGGCCGGCATCATGACCGCCGCCGCGGCACCCTGCACGAACCGGGCCGCCACCAGGAGGTCGAGGCCCGGCGCCAGGCCGCAGGCCAGGGAGGCGACGACGAACAGGCAGAGCCCGAGGGTGAAGACCCGGCGGGCGCCGAAGCGGTCGGCGGCGGAACCGGCGCTCAGCAGCAGGGCGGCGAACATCAACGCGTAACCGTCGACCACCCACTGCAGGCCCGTGATGGCGCTGCCGAACTCCTGACGGATCGTCGGCAGCGCCACGTTGACCACGACGGCGTCGAGCGTCACGACGAAGAAGCCGAGGACGGCCACCGCGGTCGTCGCGGTCGTCGCCGTCGGCGCGGCCTGGCCGGTGGGCCGGGGCGCCACGGGGCGCCGGTGGTCGGTGGGAGTCACCGCTCGTCCTCACCCTCCCCCTGGTCGACACCTGCCGCGGACGCCTCACGTCCGCTCCGACGACGCTACCACCAGAAACGGATACGTCGCATCCGCTTCCGCCGCTACGATGGGGCCATGGCAGACCGGCCGGACCGCCCCGAGCTCAGGAGCGACGCCGCTCGCAACCGCGAACGGCTCCTGAGGGCCGCCGGCGAGCTGTTCGCCCAGCACGGCTTCGACGTCACGCTCAACGACATCGCCCACCACGCCGGCGTCGGCGTCGGCACCGCCTACCGGCGCTTCGCCAACAAGGAGGAGGTCATCGACGCCCTCTTCGAAGAGCGGATGCGCGACGTCGCCGACGTCGCCGAAGCAGCCCTGGCCGAGCCAGACGCCTGGGAGGGCCTCCTCACCTTCATCACCCGGGCCCTGCACATGCAGTTCGGGGACCGCGGGCTCAACGAGATCATGAACAACCCGGCGATGGGTGACGCACGGGTCGCCGAGGTCCGGGACCGCATCGCGCCGATGGTCACCGCCCTGGTCGAGCGGGCCAGGCACCAGGGCGTCGTCCGCCCCGACTTCGACCAGTCCGACATCATCTTCCTCCAGGTGGCCCTGTCGGCGATCATGGAACGCACCCGGTCCGTGTCCCCCGACCTCTACCGCAGGTACCTCGCGATGTTCCTCGACGGGGTGAGCACCCGCCGCGACACCTTCACCCCCCTGCCCGTCGCGCCGCTGACCGCGGGCCTGACCCACGACGCCGTGACGACACCCCGTCGATCCTCCCGGGCGGGAGACCGGCACCGGTGACGGCCGCGCGGGACGTCCCCGTGGTCGTCCGCCCCGAGGAACCCCGCGACCACGCCGCCGTGGCCGCCGTCCACCGCGTCGCGTTCGGGCAGGAGGGCGGGACCGTCGCCGCCGTCGTCGAGGGGTTGCGGCCGGGGCGGCCGGAGTCCCTCGTCGCGGAGGTCGACGGGACCGTGGTCGGGCACGTGATGGCGGGCCGGAACCTCCTCGACGCCCCGGCGCGGCTCGTCGACGTCGGGGTGCTGTCGCCGCTGGGCGTCCTGCCGCCGTTCCAGGGACGGGGCATCGGGACGGCCCTCGTCGCGGCGGCGCGGGCCGCGGCCACGACGCGCGGGTGGCCGGCGCTGTTCCTCGAGGGGGACCCGGCCTTCTACGCGGGCAGGGGTTTCCGGGCGGCCGGGGAGCTGGGGTTCCGCCGTCCCTCGCTGCGCATCCCGCCCGCGGGCTTCCAGGTCGTCCTCCTGGACGGGTGGGAGGACTGGATGACGGGCACCCTCGTCTACGACCGGGTGTTCTGGGACCTGGACGCGGTCGGCCTGCGCTGAGGCGGGCGGGGGACGTCAGGCGCTGCGGGTCGCGCGGTCGCGCTTCTCCGCGTACATCGCCGCGTCCGCCTCGGACAGCAGCGCGTCGGGGTCGCGGGGTTCGGCGGCCACCGCGACCCCCGCGCTGGCGCCGACGGACACGACCGTCCCGTCGCGCAGGACGACGTCCTGCGCGAGGTCGTGCCGCAACCCGGCGGCCGCGGCGGCCGCCTGCGCCGCGTCGGTCAGGCCCGTGAGGACGAGCACGAACTCGTCGCCCCCGGTGCGGGCGACGACGTCGGAACCGCACCGGCCGCGGGACAGCCTGGAGGCGACGACCGTGAGGAGCTCGTCGCCGGCCCCGTGGCCGTGGTCGTCGTTGACGGCCTTGAACCCGTCGAGGTCGACGTACAGCACCGCGGTCATCGACTCCGCGGTGGCGGCGGCCGCCGCCCGGCGCAGCGGTTCCTCCAGCCCCCACCGGCCGAGCAGACCGGTGAGGGGGTCGTGCGCGGCGGCCCGTTCCAGGACGGCCACGTGCTCGCGGCGTTCGGCCTCGAGCGCGTCCGCGGTGGCCCGTGCGCGCCGGGAGAACTCGGCGACGTTGGCCAGGACGGGGACGAAGAAGCTGAGCAGGGCGGTCCCGATGAGCAGCCCCGGCAGGAGGCCCACGACGCCGTCGACCCAGCCGAGGGCCTGGGCGCCGAAGGCGAGGCCGGAGCTGCCGAGGACGCACGCGACGGTCTCCAGCACCCGTCGCCACGTCGGCACCGTCAGGACGCCGTAGACCCCGGCCGTGGCGCAGGCCCCGGGCACGACGACACCGAGCCCGAGGGCGGCGAGGACCACGCCGATGAGGAGGCAGGAGACCAGCAGCGGCCACGGCCCCCAGGAGCTCGCACCCCGGGGGTCGGCGTGGACGCGCATCCGCGGGGCGCCCTGGACGCCGAGCAGGAACCCGCCGGCGACGGCGGGCGCGAGGTGGACGTCCAGCCCGGCCCACCGGGCGAACAGGCCCAGCCCGGCGATGACGAGGGCGACGCCGGGGGGCCACGCGACGTCGGCCCGCCACCCCGCGGCCCGTCGTGCCGCCACCGGTCCCTCCCCCTCCACCCACCCCGTCGGTGGTCCCGCTCCCATCATCGGTGCTCCCCGCGCAGCCGTGCAGGCGAACGGGCCGGCACGTCGGGTCAGGCCGCCGACAGGCGGTCCCGGCCGGTCCGCTTCGCGACGTAGAGGGCGGCGTCGGCACTGGCGTAGAGGTCCTCGGCCCGCGTGGCCGTCGGGGACAGCGACGCCAGCCCGGCGCTGATCGACAGCGGCACGAGGGTTCCGTCCGGCAGCCGCAGGGGCGTGGCCCGCACGACGTCGACGAACTGCTGGGACCGGCAGGCCGCGGTCTCGCGCGGGCAGTCGAGCATGAGGACGGCCAGCTCGTCCCCGCCCATGCGCGCCACCAGGTCGCCCTCCCGGCAGCGCCCGGTCAGCAGCGACGCGACGTGGGTGAGGGCGGCGTCACCGCCGAGGTGCCCGTAGGTGTCGTTGATGGTCTTGAAGCGGTCGAGGTCGATGATGACGAGGGAGGCCTCGCCCGCCCGGCGCTCGACGGCCCGCGCGGTCGCCCGGTCCAGCACCCGCCGCGTCCACAGCCCCGTCAGGGGGTCGATGCTCGCCTGCTGCCGCAGCTGTTCCACGAGCCGTTCCTGCACGGCGCCCGACCGGTTCAGGACACCGCTGACGAGCAGGAGCAGGACCGTGAGGTAGGCGAAGTCCGTGACGGCCCGCTGCGGTTCCAGGAGCGTCCAGACGACGACCCCCTCCCCCGCGATCGTCGCGGCCGTCACGAGCGCGGCCCCGCCGACGCGCAGCTGGGCCGCGGCCCAGACGACGGGGACGATGAAGAAGACCTGCCCGGTGACGGAGGCGTCACGGGTGACGAGGTCGAGCCAGACGATGGCCAGGACGCCGGCCAGGGGCGCCAGGACGATGAGCGGGCCCACCCGGTCCACGCGCCGGCGCAGCAGCACCACCGACAGGGCGGTGAGGGCGGCGGCGGCGCACAGCTCCGGGACGGGCACCCCGCCGGAGCCGGCGGCCCCGGTGACGACGTTCGTGAGGATCGTGACCACGAGGGCGACGGCGGCCCACGTCCGGGCCGACCGCGGGTTGCGCGCGCTCAGCGAGTCCAGCAGGCGACGACGACGCGGAGCACGGAACGCGCGGTCCGTCCGTCGGGTGGTTCCCTGCACACCCCCGTATCGACCGCTCCCGCGCCGGCTTGACCGCCGGCGCCCCACGACAACCCGGTCGGCGCAAGGGTCGCCCCCCTGCAACCGTCCGCCGGGGGGCCGGTCCCGCGGAAGAGCGCGCCGACGGCGGGGGTTGTGCCGGGCATGAGCACCCGTGAGCACCGCGAACCCGGACCGGCCCACCCGATCACCGTGACGCCGACCGAGGGGGAGGTCGTCGTGCGCGTCGCGGGCACCGTCGTCGCCCGCACGACGTCGGCCCTGACGCTGGCCGAGGCCGGTCACCCGGCGGTCCAGTACGTCCCGCTCGACGACGTCGACCCGGACGTGCTGCGGCCCAGCGACACCCGCACGTGGTGCCCCTACAAGGGCGAGGCGTCGTACTGGTCGGTCAGCGCGGGCGGCACCGACCTGCCGGACGGCGTCTGGGGGTACCCGGACGCCTCCCCGGCCGTGGCGCGCATCGCCGGGCACGTGGCGTTCTCCCCCGACCGGGTGTCGGTCACCGTCGGGTGATCGTCAGCCGTCGTGGGCCTCGCGCCCGTCGGCCTCGTCGCTGCGCTCGCCCTCACCGCTGGTGAGGTGGTGCGCGGCGACGACCAGGGGGAAGTGGCTGAAGGCCTGCGGGAAGTTCCCCAGCTGCCGGCGCGAGACCGGGTCGTACTCCTCGGCGAGCAGACCCACGTCGTTGCGCAGCGACAGGAGCCGGTCGAACAGGGCGCGCGCCTCGTCGGTCCGGCCGATCCCGTGCAGCGCGTCGACCATCCAGAACGAGCACGCGAGGAACACGCCCTCCGACCCCGGCAGCCCGTCGGAGGACTCCTCGGTCCGGTACCGCAGGACGAAGCCGTCCTCGGTGAGGTCGCGCTGCACGGCCTCGACCGTCGCGACGACGCGCGGGTCGTCGAACGGGAGGAACCCGACGCGCGGGATGAGCAGCAGGCTGGCGTCGAGGTTGTCGGAGCCGTAGCTCTGGGTGAAGGTCCCGGTCGTCGGTGAGACGCCGTTGGCCAGGACGTCGGCGCGGATCTCCTCGCGCACCCGGCGCCAGCGCTGGACGGGACCGGGCAGCCCGAACTCCTCGACGCTGCGCACCATGCGGTCGGCCGCGACCCAGGCCATCACCTTGGAGTGGGTGAAGTGGCGGCGGTCCCCGCGCATCTCCCAGAGGCCGTTGTCCGGTTCCTGCCAGCGCGCCTCGAGGTGGTGCATGAGCGCCTTCTGCAGGTTCCAGGAGTCGTCCTGCCGCTCCAGCCCCGCCTGACGGGCCAGGAAGAGGCTGTCGAGGACCTCACCCCAGACGTCGAGCTGGAGCTGACCGGCGGCCTCGTTGCCGATGCGCACCGGGGAGGACCCCTCGTACCCCTTCAGCCACGGCAGTTCCATCTCCGGCAGCCGCCGGGTGCCGTCGAGGGCGTACATGATCTGCAGGTCACCCGGGTCGCCCGCGACGGTGCGCAGCAGCCACTCCCGCCACGCCTCGGCCTCCTCGAGGTGGCCGGACAGCAGCATCGCCTGGAGCGTGTAGGTGGCGTCCCGCAGCCAGCAGTACCGGTAGTCCCAGTTGCGGGTGCCGCCGAGCTCCTCCGGCAGCGAGGTCGTCACGGCGGCGACGATCCCGCCCGTGGGGGCGTACGTCATCGCCTTCAGGACGACGAGGGACCGGGTGACGGCCTCCTCCCAGCGGCCCTCGACCGTCTCGGTGCGGTTCCAGTCCGACCAGAACGCCAGGGTGTCCTCGAGGGCGTGGAAGGGGTCGGGCCGGTGCGGGACCTTCTCGTGGCTGCGACCCCACGTCAGGACGAAGGGGACGCGCTCGCCCTCGCGGACGACGAAGTCGGAGACCGAGCTGAGGTCGCGGCCCTCGACGGGGGCCGTGGTCCAGAACCAGACGGAGTCGGGGCCGGCGACGGCCTCCAGCTCGTCCCCGCGGCGGCGCACCCACGGCACGATCGAGCCGTAGTCGAAGCGGAGGGTGAGCTCGGACGTCATGCGGACCTCGCCCTCGAGGCCCTCGACGATGCGGACGACGTCGGGGTGGTTGCCGCGCTGCGGCATGAAGTCGGTGACGCGGACGGTGCCGTCGGGGGTGTCCCACTCGGTCTCCAGCACGAGGGACCGGTCGCGGTAGCGGCGCCGGGTGCTGCGGGCGCCGCCGCTGGGCCCGAGCCGCCAGCGCCCGGCGTCCGGGGTGTCGAGCAGGGCCGCGAAGCACGCGGGTGAGTCGAAGCGGGGGAAGCACAGCCAGTCGATCGACCCCGTGCGGTCGACGAGGGCCGCGGTGTGGAGGTCACCGATGAGCGCGTAGTCCTCGATCTTGGCCACGACCACATCTTCCCCCGCCCGGGGAGCGCTCGTGACCCGACGGGCCCCGCGTGTCAGCGCAGGTGGCCCTCCGAGACCGAGCGCAGGTGGCCGGTGGACAGGGACCGCAGGTGGCCGGTGGTGACCTGGCCCTTCACGACGGAGGTCTTGACGGAGGTCTTGACGGGGGCCTTGACGGAGATCTTGACGGCGGCCGACGCGGCCGGGGCCGAGGCGGCTCCGCCCAGGAGCAGCGCACCCGAGACGAGGACGGCGGCGAGCGAGCGGTGCTTGGTCACGGTGAGGCTCCTTCTCGTTGCTGCGTCGAGACGGTGCGTCACCGACACTCCAGGCATCGGTCCGCATTCCAGCACGCTTGAGCCGCGAATGGGTAGTCTAGATGCTACTCAGAGTAATCATCTAGAGCGTGTGAGCGATCCGGCCGAGAGCTTCCGGAGGGGGCTCTGGGAGCGTTCTCACACGCCCGCGAACCGCAGCTCCATCTCGATCTCCTCGCTCGTCGGGTCCAGGACGTACGGGACCCGGACCCCGTGGTCGACGAAGCCCCGGCGCCGGTAGAACGCCTGGGCCCGCAGGTTCCGCTCGTGCACGTGCAGCGTGATCCCCCCGACCCCCCGCACGTCCCGCGCCCACGCGAGCACCGCGGCGAGCAGCCGGTCGGCCAGGACCCCGCCGCGGTGGGCGGGCTCGACGAAGACCGAGACGAGGACGACACCCCCCGCGGGGTCGGTGAAGGCACCCATCGTGCCCACCCACCGATCGGTCGCCCCCTCGACGCCGACGACGGTGAAGCTGCCCGGCTGCCAGGTGCGGCGGACCCGGAACCGCCACTCGGCCTCGTCGTGCCCCTGCGCCGTCGCCAGGGTCTCGGCGAACGCCTCCGGGGTGTCGGCCAGCATCCGCAGCCGCAGGTCTCGCCAGTGCTCCCACTCGGCTTCCACGGGTCTGCGCACCAGCACGGTCACGCCGGGCACCCTACGTCTGGCGATCACCCCGGCCCCGTGGCACGCTCACGGCGTCAGACGAGAGGACCCTCGACGACGAGGCGGTGGACCGTGGAGCGACACGTGAGCTCGGTGACGACGGACGCGTCGTCCCCCCTGGACGAGCTGGAACTGCGGCACGACGGCCGGCGGGTCGACCCCGTCGCCGGCACCCGGGCCGCCGACCTCGACGTGCGGCGCGTCCTGGTGTGGTGGAGGGGTTTCGAGCACCAGCTGCGGACCCGTTCCGGGGAGCTGCACGGCGTCGGCGCCGAGCTGGAGCGCGGTGCGGCCGCCGTCGACGACGTCCTGCGCGAGCGGACCCCGCAGCTCGCCGGCGACGTCTTCTCCGCCGTCGCCACCGGTTTCGCCGCCGGTCCGGGCCTGCCGGCGCTGCTCGCCCCCTGGTTCGCCGAGTTCGGCCGCTCCTGCGGCCGGGAGGCCGGCACCCGGGCCCTGGCGGACGCAGCCCGGGCGGGCCTGGTCGCCGTGCAGCGCGCCGGGGCCCCGGCCCCGGGCGCCGGGTCCCTCGTCGACGCGATGGCCCCCGCAGCCGACGCCCTCGCCGGGGCGGACGTCGCCGACGTGCCCGCCGTGGCCGCCCTCAACGCCGCCTACCGCGCCGCGGCCGACGGCACCCGGCACACCGTCGTCGACGGCGTGGTGGACCCGGGGGCGCTCGCCGTCACGTGGTTCTTCGAGCGGGGCACCGTCGTCTGAAGGACCCTGCACGCGACGGTGCGGCGAGGTGGTCGCTCGGACCGGCGTGCCGGCAGCGTCGAGCAGTTCGTCCGGGCCCACGAGGCATCGGCCGCACACCCGATCACCAGGGCACGGTCCACCTCCGCGAGCGCGTGCCGGTGCGGCGGTACCGGTGCGGTGCGCGCACCGGGCAGGGACGTCCAGGGAAAGTACTTGCAGCTTGAAAGACAAGGGCGTATCGTCGAGCTCAGTCAGTTGAAGCTGCAAACACTTCTGGAGGACACCATGGGCTGGTTCGGCGGCAAGGACAAGAACAGCGGCACGACGACGCTCGAGGCCCCCGCGCAGGCCCCAGCGGGGATGCCCGCCGTCCCCGGCTACCAGGCCGGCACCTGGACCATCGACGCGAGCCACTCCGAGATCTCGTTCACGGTCCGGCACATGGCCGTCAGCAAGGTCCGCGGCCGCCTCGGCTCGGTGTCGGGCGAGATCGTCACGAGCGAGGAACCCGGTCGCTCCTCGGTGACCGCCGAGGTCGACGTCACCACCATCACGACGTTCAACGAGCAGCGCGACGGCCACCTCAAGACCGGCGACTTCTTCGACGTCGAGACCCACCCCGTCGCGACCTTCCGGTCCACCGCCTTCGGCCACGACGGCGACGACTTCGTCCTCACCGGTGACCTGACCCTCAAAGGCGTCACGCGCCCGGTGACGCTGACCGTCGAGGTGTCCGGTTTCGGTCCCGACGCCTACGGCGGCACGCGCGCCGGGTTCTCGGCCAAGGGCCGGATCGACCGTCGCGAGTTCGGCGTCGAGTTCGACGCGCGCCTGGACAACGGCGGGCTCGTCGTCGCCGACAAGGTCGACCTCGAACTCGACGTCGAGGCCGTCCTCAACCCCTGAACCTGGATCCACCGCCCGGGTGAGGTTCCACGGGTTGGACGTGAGGCGGCGGGTGCCTGCCGACCTGCAACGACGGGACTCCTCACGGAACCACGTCGTCTGCCAGGGGAGGCACCCGCCGAGTGCACGTCCCGCACGCCCTCTTCGCTCAGCACCTCACCTCGACCGGGCCCCTGGCGCGCCCGACGCCACCGCGAAGGCCACCGGCCTGATCGCCGGGATGCTCGCCGGCGCCGACAGCATCGACACTCCCACCGTCGCCCCGGGGCCCATGAACGTCCTGCGCTGCGGCGGAGGCGGGAAACTGTTCGAGGACGTCCGCGCTCCCTCGACCTCGGGGACGTCCCTGCGGTCTTCCACCCGTGGCCCCGCCCGTCAGCTCGACGCGGTGGCGGCGCGGTTCCTCAGCGGTCCGCAGACCGCGACCACCCCGACCAGCCCGCCAGCCATCCTGGGGACTCGGCGGCACGAGGGGTCGGTGGCCAGCGCCAAGGGCTCACCAAAGCTGCTTCGTGACGCTGTGGCGACCCTGCAACGCACCAGCACCAGAAACCGGTTGGTGATCGTGCGCGCGGACTCGGCGTACGACAACCACGTCACGGTCGCCGCGGCCGGGCTCGGTTCTCCATCACCGCACGGAGCGATCCCCGCTGTCCGGCGGGCTGTCGCGGGTATCGCCCACGATGCGTGGACGGCGATCGAGGGCTCTCCACGATCGAAGGTGCAGCCGGGGTCTCAAACTCCCGGCTGCACCGCGTTCACCGGCCGACGCTCGGCCGAGGACGGTGCCCTGGCGCACCTACCGTCAGAGGAGTTCCAGGCGAACGCGGCGTGGTCGGTGCCGGCCGCGACCGCGCACGACCTGACCCGCACGATCGTCGTCGTGGCCGGGACCGCACACCGACGCCGGCGGGCGGGGACGGTCCGGCGCGAGCTGATCAGCTTGCCGGCCCGGGTCGCGTCCTCGGCTCGGCGACTGCGGCTGCACGCCCCGTCCGGTCGGCCCTGGCGGTCCGGGTTCGAGCACCTGCAGACTGCGATCTCCCAGATCGCCCGCCAGCAGTCGTTCAGGGTCGCGGTGGATCTTGGTCCCGGACGCGGTCCGGTCGCGCGGGATCTGCCCGCGTCGTGGCGGGCAAGGACGACCCTGGTGTTGCCGAACGCACGGATCCCGCGATCCCTGGCAATGCTGTAGCCGCGGCGGCTACGATCGGAGCATGACGACCATCCCCCTGCGCGAGCTGCGCAACGACTACGCCGGAGTCCTCCGCCGCGTCGAGGAAGGGGAGAACTTCACCATCACCCGCGACGGCCAGCCCGTCGCCCAGCTCAGCCCCTACGTCGCCCCGCACGCCCCCCGCCGAGCCGTCCCCGTCGCGGACCTCCGCACGCTCCTCTCCCGCCCCGCCATGACGCAGGAGCAGGTCGCCGACCTTCGAGCCGACCTCGCCGAGGCCGACTGGGCCATCCCGGACCCGGACGAGGAGGCCCACGAACCTGCGGAGCCCATCGCCAGCGAGCGAGCTGAGGACGCCCGCGCGGTGCGCGAGTGGGCTGCGGCCAACGGGATCACGGTCGCTCCCCGCGGGCCGGTCGCCACCAGCCTCAGCACGACCGACAGCGAGAAGAAGTGACGCACCTGCTCGACTCCAACGCGGTCTACGACCTGCTGAGCGACGCCACCTTGCTCGACGCCGTCCCCCCGAACGCTGAGCTGCACGTCTCCGCTGTCACCGTCTTGGAGCTGCAGTTCGGCATCGCCAAGGCGGCGCACGACGGCGACGCCCAGAAGGTCACGCTGCGGCAAGCCACCCTCGCGCAGGTCTCCGGCCTGTTCGACCCCGAGCCGATCGACGGCGCTGTCCAGGCGGTGTTCGGACGCATCTCGGCCGCAGCCCTCACCGCGGGCCAGAACCCGCGCAAGCGGATGAACGACCTGATGGTCGCGGCGACGGCCCTGGCGAACGGGTGGACGCTCGTGACGGCGGACGAGCAGCTGATCGCGGCTGTCGGCCCGATCCTCGACACCCTGAACCACCGGCCCTGACGGCGGTCACATCGTCGCCGCACCGTGAAACGCGCTGCCTCAGCCTGAATCCACCGCCGGTCGTCGCTGACCGCGAGGTGGTGTGAGGCGGCGGGTGCCTGCTGACCTGCGACGACCACGACCTGCAACCACGACGTCGTGGCGACCGCCCGCCGCGCCCGAGCCCGGTTCTCGATCGCCGTCCGCCACAACCCTGCTGTCCGGCAGGTGATCTCGACCATCGCCGACGATGCGCGGACGCCGACCGAGTACACCGATGCGGTCTGGGACGAGGACGATCAGCGGTGGGTGTCTGACGCCGAGGTCACCGAGACCACCTGCACCGCGTTCACCGGCCGACGCTTGGCCGAGCACGTCAGCGCCCGGTCGATCGTGCGCCGGGTCGAACGGCTCGACCCCGAAGTCGCCAGGGGGCAGGGCGAACTCTTCGACACCCGCCGCCACCACGCGGTGTTCACCGACTCCCCGGCCCCGGTGCTGGAGGCGGAGAAGTCCCACCGCGCGCACGCGATCGTGGAATCCACGATCGCAGAGCTGACGGACAACACGCCGGCGCATCTGCCGTCGGGGCAGTTCCAGACCGACGGCGCCTGGCTGATCCTGGCCGTGACCACCCACGACCCCACCCGGGCGGTCGCGGTGTCGGCCGGGGCGGGTCGTCACAGTGAGCAGATGGGGACCACCCGCAGGAAGTCGATCTCACCCCCATCTCGGCTCGCCTCCTCAGCTCGCAGGTTCCGCTTGCACGCCCCACGGGTTTGGCGGTGGCAGGTCGGCTTCGACGACCTCACCGCAGCCCTGGCGGTCACGGCCTCGGTTGTTCCCCGCCAGCCCAGGCCGACGCTGAGGACCTGAGCACCACCAGATGTCCCTCGCCTCACGGGGCCCGAGCAGGGAGCACGGTGGAGGAGCCGGCATCAGGTCGGCGGCTGCTCCACGACCCGGTGTCAGGCCCCGCCGGGATCACCGTGCGGTGGATCCAGGCTGAGCGAACCCCTGAACCCCACCCGGCTCAGCACGGTCGACAGCATCGCCGCCCGCGGGGACGTGGCCATCAGCGCCACGTCCTGCGCGGGCGTCGTCGTCCCGTCGAGGAAACCCAGCACCCGGTGGACGGGGTTGCGCCGGAACAGGTCGACGAAGAACACGGCCCCGTCGACCCGACCCGAGGTGAGCGCCTGCAGGACGAGGGAGTCCATCAGCAGGTGCCGACGGCGGTGCGGTGGCGGCAACGCCAGGCCCTGCGGCCCGTGCGCCACGACCTGCGCGGCGAGCGCGTCGGCCTGCCGCTGCAGCGTGGTGAACGAGTACCCGGTGGACGGGCGGATCGACCCGGCGTTCGCCCCCCACCGCAACACCCCGGGTTCGCCCGAGGCCGGGAACCGCGCGTCCGTCATCGGGATGACGCCGCGCTCCTCCCCCAGCACCTCGTGCGGGCCGGTGCCGCTGCGCTGCAGGAACTCCCCGAGGCGGTCGCGGTACCCGGCGTCGGTGAGCAGGTCGGCGGAGAACTCCGTGTACTCCACCAGCGCCTCCGTCGTCGACGTCGGCAGCACGTACCCGAACGCGACCCCGCCCGCCGGCTGCGGGGTGCGGAAGTCCATGAGCGTGGCCGTGGCCGGGTCGAACACGGGACGGCGCGCGCGCACCCGGTGCCCCAGGAAGTGCTGCCACAGCAGGGTCCGGCCGTCCGTGGGGACGGGAACCGGCCGGGTGTCCACGGCGGGCACCGGGGCCGGCCCCGTCAGCACCCGCTCGTGCACGGGCACCCCGGCGGCGGCGAGCTTCGCGCGCACCGCGCGGTCCAGGTCGTGGGAGTGCAGGCTGCGGTAGCGCCAGGACCCCAGGTCGGCCGTCACGACGGCACCATCGGGGGCGACGAGCCGGACCCGGGGCCAGCTCGCCGAGACGAGGTGCCCGAAGGGTCCCGGGCCCGTGGCGCCCCAGGTGCTCCACGTCCGGTCCGGGCTGCGCACGTCGGCGGCCCGGGGGGCCTCGACCACCTCGAACGGGACACCGGCGTCCACGAGCCGCCACGCCAGGCTGGCCCCGGCGGCGCCGAGGCCCACCACGGTGAGCGCGGGCCCCGCGTGCCGGGCGGCCCTAGTGTTCGTCACGGCTGCCCGCCCACGACCGAGAGGACTGCTGTGAAGATCGTCAACGGGTTCAAGGACTTCGTCCTGCGGGGCAACGTCATCGACCTCGCCGTGGCGGTGGTCATCGGCGCCGCGTTCACCCGGATCATCACGTCCATCGTGGACAACCTCATCACCCCGCTCATCGCCGCCCTCGGCGGGGCTCCGGACACCGACGCGCTGTGGCGGTACGAGTTCAACGGCGCGACCTTCGGTCTCGGCGCGATCGTCGGCGCGGTCGTCAACTTCCTCATCGTCGCCGCCGTCGTCTACTTCGTCATCGTCACCCCGGTCAACCGCCTGCTGGCCCTGCGCAAGAAGGGCGAGGTCGCCGCACCGAAGGCTCCCACCGAGGACGTCGTCCTGCTCACCGAGATCCGCGACCTCCTGGCCGCGCAGTCCGGCGGCACGACCCCGACGCTCGGGAAGGAGTAGCGCCACCGGTCCCCGGGAACCCCGCGCTCAGCCGCCCTCGGGCCACACGGCGAGGAGGACCTTGCCGCTGACGCTGGAGTCCCGGGCGACCTCGAACGCCCGCTGCGCCTCGTCGGCGGGCAGGACGTGCGTGATGACCGAGGCCAGCGCGGGGGTCGTGGCGAGCAGGCGCACGGCCTCGTCGATCTCGTCCTTGAACCGGAACACGCCCAGGACGGTGAGCTCCTTGGAGACGGCCGGGGCGAGGTTGACCGGACGCGCCTCGTCGGGCGCCATCCCGATCTGGGCGACGACCCCGCGCCGGCGGGCCGCGACGAACGCCGCGCTGATCGCCGGTGCGGCCCCGGAGCACTCGAAGACCACGTCGAACTCCCCCGCCGGGACCTCGTCGACGCCGATGCGCAGGACGCGGTCGGCGCCGACGACCCGCGCCCGGTCCAGCGGTTCGGGCAGCAGGTCCGCGACGACGACCTCGGCGGCGCCGCGGGCGCGGGCGGCCGCCGCGGTGAGCAGGCCGATGGGCCCGGCGCCGGAGACGAGGACGCGGGCGCCCGTGACGTCCCCGGCGCGGGTGACGCCGTGCAGGGCGACGGCCAGCGGCTCGGCCAGGGCCGCGCGGTCCAGCGGCAGGCCGGGGGGCAGTTCCCGGACCATGCCGGCCTCGACGACGAGGTACTCCCCGAGGGCACCCTGGGTGTGCGGGGTGGTGGAGGCGCTGCCGAGGTAGGACCCCCCGGGCCACAGGTGGGGTTCGTCCTCGACCCCGCGCTCGGGGGTGCCGAACCGGGCGGGGTGCACGGTCACGGGCGTGCCGGGCGCGTACCGGCCGGCGGGGTCGAGGTCGACGCGGCCGGACAGCTCGTGCCCGGGCGCCAGCGGTTCGCGCACGACGAACGCGCCGTTGGCGCCCTCGAAGTAGTAGTGCAGGTCCGAACCGCAGATGCCGACGTAGTCGACCCGCAGGCGCACCTGCCCCTCGCCGGGTTCGGGGGTGGGGACCTCGCGCTGGGCGAGGTCGAGCCTGCCGTCGATCTGGACGACCTTCACCGGTGCTCCTCGTGGCAGTGCGGGTGCGGTGGGGACGGGGACGGGCGTCAGACGACGCTCGTCATCCCGCCGTCGACGAAGATGTTCTGCCCCGAGACGAAGTCGCTGGCGCTCGAGGCGAGGTAGACGAGGGTGCCCTGCAGCTCCTCGACCCGGCCCCAGCGCCGGGCGGGGGTGCGCTGGCGCAGCCACGCGTCGAACTCGGGGTCCTGCCACAGGGCGGTGTTCATCTCGGTCGCGAAGTAGCCCGGGGAGATGGTGTTCACCTGCACGTTGTGCCGCGCGAGGTCGGCGGCCATGCCGCGGGTCAGCTGGGCGACCCCGCCCTTGGAGGCCGAGTACGGGGCGATGGTCTGACGGGCCAGCACCGACTGCACGCTCGCGATGTTGACGATCTTGCCGGAACCGCGCTCGACCATGCCCGGGGCCACGAAGCGCGAGACGTAGAAGACGCCCGACAGGTTCGAGGCGATGACGGCGTCCCAGTCGGCCACGGAGAACTCCGTGAACGGTGCGCGCCGCTGCAGGCCGGCGTTGTTGACGAGGACGTCCGGGGCGCCCTGATCGGCCAGCAGGCCGCCGACGGCGGCCTCGACGGCGGCGGCGTCGGTGACGTCGAAGGCGACGGTGGCCGGGCGCGTGCCGGTCTCCCGGTCGAGCAGGTCGGCGGCGGTGGTGAGGGCGGCCGCGTCGCGGCCGTGCAGCGTCACCCGCGCCCCGGCGCGGGCCAGCGCGAGGGCGAGGGACTGGCCGAGCCCGCGGGAGGACCCCGTCACGAGGGCGGTCCGGCCGGTGAGGTCGAAGAGGTCGGTCACGGGTGCGGCTCCTGGCGGGTGGGGCGGGACGGGGTCAGAACGCGGCGCCGACCGCGAACACGAGCAGCGCGGCCGCGAACCCCAGGACGGACTCGATGGCCTGCTGCACGGTCCAGGTCTTCAGCGTCGTCTTCACGTCCATGCCCATGAGGCGGCCGACGAGCCAGAACCCGGAGTCGTTGACGTGACCGGCGAACACCGAACCGGCGGCGGTGGCGAGCACGACCGCGGCCAGCTGCACCGGGTTCAGGTCGGCCGCGGCGACCGCCGGGGCCACCAGGCCCGCGGCCGTGACGAGCGCGACCGTGGCCGACCCCTGGGCCAGGCGCAGGATGGCGGCGATGAACCAGGCCGCGACGATGACGGGCAGGCCGAGGTCGCCGAGGGTCGTCGACAGGGCGTCACCGATGCCGGAGGTGCGCAGGACGCCGCCGAACATGCCGCCGGCGCCGGTGATGAGGACGACCGAGCAGATCGGCCCGAGGGCGCTGTCGAGCGTCTTCTCCAGCGCCGAACCCCGGACGCCGCGGGCGCGGCCCAGGACGAGGGCGGCGACGAGGACGCTGATGAGCAGCGCGACGGAGCTCGTCCCGATGAACACCAGCGCCTGGACGACGGTGTTGTCGGCGTCGACCGCGCCGAAGGTCCCGAGCGTGCTGAACAGGGTGTTCATGAGGATGAGCACGAGCGGCACGGCGAGGATCGCCATGACGGTCCCGGCCTTCGGCGGGTTCTGCGCCTGCACGTCGTCGTCCTCGCTGCCGAACAGCGACAGCACCGGCAGCGGGTTGCGGGCGTTGGCGACCTTGGCCCACAGGTACCCCGAGACGTACCAGAGCGGGAACGCCACGACCAGGCCGGCGAGCAGGACGACGCCGATGTTGGCGCCGAGCAGGTCGGTCGCCGAGACGGGGCCGGGGTGCGGGGGCAGGAACACGTGCATGACGGAGAACGCGGCGGCGGAGCTGAGGCCGTACAGCAGCATCGAGCGCCCGCCCATGCGGCGCGCGACCGCGAAGACGATGGGCAGCATGACGATGAGGCCCGCGTCGAAGAAGATCGGGAAACCCATGACGAGCGAGGCGACGCCCAGGGCGAACGGTGCCCGCTTCTCGCCGAAGACGTCGATCATCTTGTCGGCCAGGACCCGGGCGCCGCCGGAGGACTCCACGAGCCGGCCGAGCATGGCCCCGAGACCGACGAGCAGGGCGACGGAGCCCAGGGTGGTCCCGAAACCGCTGACCAGCGTGCTGGCGATCTGGTTCGTCGGGATGCCCGTGGCGATGGCGGTGAGGGCCGAGACGATGATCAGCGTCAGGAACGCGTGCAGCTTGAAGACGATGACGAGCACGAGGATCAGGGCGATCGCGCCCGCTGCGATGCCCAGGAGCGGACCTGCTCCGAGCGTTTGAGTCCAGTCTTCCATTGACTTCCTTCTACGGTGAACGGAGGTCGCGCCGCGGGTGGGAGGACCACCGGGGCGCTCGGTGCGGTGCGCCGGCGCTGATGACCGCTGCCACCGGCGCCAGGTCCGGGCAGGGTGTCATGGAAAGTAGTACTTTTCTACTCGCCCTGGTGACGGGACCGGTGGCACGACGATCGTGAGGGGTCCATGACCGGTCCGAGCTCCGCCTCGCGCACCCACGGCAGCGTCCTGGACACCCTCGGCCGGCGCATCACCTGCGGCGACCTGCCCGCGGGTTCGGTGATCACGCTCGCGGGCATCGAGGCCGACACCGGCACCAGCCGCACGGTGGCCCGCGAAGCCGTCCGCGTGCTCGAGTCCCTCGGCCTGGTCCGTTCCCGCCGCCGCGTCGGGATCACCGTCCAGCCGCGCAGCTCCTGGCACGTGCTGGGCGCGCAGACGATCCGGTGGACCCTGGACGGGCCGCTGCGGCAGACCCACCTGCTCGAGCTGGTGGAACTGCGCGCGGCCCTCGAACCCGCCGCGGCCCGGCTGGCGGCCGGACGGGCCGACCAGGCCCAGCGGGACGGTCTGGTGCGGCTGGCGGAGGAGCTGGTGCGCCTCGGCAGCGCGGGCCTGGGGGACTCCCCCGAGTACCTGCGGGTCGACATCGACTTCCACGCGCTGCTGCTCGCGGCGAGCGGGAACCCCCTCTACGCCGAACTGGCCGGCCCGGTCCGCGAGATCCTCGTCGGGCGGGCCGAGCGAGGTCTGACCCCGGCGGACCCGGCGCCGGGCACGCTCGACGCGCACCTGGCCGCTGCCCGCGCCATCGCCCGCGGGGACGGCACCGACGCCGAGCGCAACGTCCGCGAGCACATCGCCATCGTCACCGGGGAGCTCCACGGGGCCTGAGGGCACCCCGAGCCGTCAGCGGTCCCGGGACTCCGACCCCACGACCAGGGCCGGGCGGCCCGGGCGGCCCGGGCACGGCACGGTCGTCAGCCAGCGCACCAGGTCCGCCGGCGGCAACGGGCGGGCGTGCAGGTACCCCTGGGACTCGTCGACGTCGAGCCCGTGCAGCACCGCCCGGGTCTCCTCGTCCTCCACCCCCTCGGCGACGACGCGCAGACCCAGCCGGTGCGCGAGGGCGACGGTGGCCTCGACGATCTCCGCCGTCCGCGGTTCGCCGAGCACCCGGACGGTGAACGCCCGGTCCAGCTTGAGCTCGGTGGCGGGCAGGTCGGTCAGGTACGCCAGGGAGGAGTAGCCCGTCCCGTAGTCGTCGATGCTGAGCTGGACGCCGCGGTGGGTGAGGGCGTGCGTGACGGCGAGCGCCAGGTCGGGGTCGGCCATGAGCGTGGTCTCGGTGACCTCCAGGACCAGCCGCCCGGGCGCGAGACCGCTGCCGGTCAGGACCTCGTCGACCAGCGGCAGCAGGTCCGGGTGCCCCAGGCAGCTGGCGGAGACGTTGACGGAGATGCGCAGGGGCACCCCGTCGTGGCTCCAGGTCGCGGCCTCGGCGGCGGCGCGGCGCAGCACGTGCCCGGTGAGCAGCTGCATGAGGCCGAGTTCCTCGACCAGCGGCAGGAACACCAGCGGCGGCAGCAACCCCCGGGTCGGGTGCTGCCAGCGGACGAGGGCCTCCACGCCGACGACGCGACCGCTCGTGAGGTCGACCTGGGGCTGGTAGTGCAGGACGACCTCGCGCCCCATGCGCTCGTGGCCGGACCGCACGAGGCGGCGCACCTCGTCGGCGAGACCGGCGCGTTCGCGCAGCCGGGCGTCGACCTCGGAGTCGTAGACGCTGACCCCGCCCCCGGCGGTCTTGGCCGAGTACATGGCGGTGTCGGCCTGGCGCAGCAGGCGGTCGGCGTCCAGCGCACCGGCCGGGCCGGAGCGCACACCCACGGACACCCCGATCTCGGCCCGTTCGACGACGGCCGCGTGCACGGCCTGCCCGATGCGCGCGGCCTGGCACTCGTCGCGGCCGGGCAGCAGGACGGCGAACTCGTCACCGCCGATGCGCGTCAGCACCGCGTCGGGGGGCAGGGCGTGCCGGGCGGCCGCCACGACGCGGCGCAGCAGGTCGTCCCCGGCGTGGTGGCCGTCGCGGTCGTTGACCTCCTTGAACCGGTCGACGTCCAGGAGCAGCAGGGCTCCGGCACGGCCGTCGGCCACGAGCAGGTCCAGCTCGCGCAGGAGGGCCCGGCGGTTGCCCGTGCCCGTCAGCTCGTCGGTGAGCGCCTGCTGGCGGGAGTCCGCGAGGTGCTTGAGCTCGCGGACGAGGTGGACCATCCGCAGGCTGATGCCGACGACGGCGGCCGCGGCGTAGCAGGAGGCGGTCCAGCCGTCGCGGTGGCCGTCGAGGCCGAGCGCGGCCGCCGCCAGGAGGAGGACGAGGAGCGCGCCCACCGCGGGGGCCTGGCTGGTCGCCGGGACCGGGACGGCGCGACGGGGCAGGACGGAGGCCAGGGCGATGCCCAGGGTGGCCACGGTCCAGCCGAGCTGGGTGTGCGGACCGTCCGAGGGACCCCCGCGAAGACTCAGGTTGAGCGTGATGAGCCCGGCCAGGACGAGCAGGACGAGCCACATCCGCACGTCGCGCGACAGGCCGCCGACGCCGGCGACCGTGGCCGCCGTCCCGAGCAGGATGACGAGCGAGGAGACGACGAGCGCCCACAGCTGCTCCTGCCAGGAGGGCCAGGCGGCGGGCAGGAAGCCGAACCACCGTTGCGCCACGAGCACCGCCGCGGCGAGCGCGACGACGGCGCTGAGCCCGTTGAGCCAGTCCCCGGGGTCGGAGACGTACGTGCGGAACCGGTTCCACCGCACGAGGGCCGCGTAGACCAGCGGGGTCGCGACCACGACCGAGAAGCCGGGCAGCGCGCCCGCCGCGAGGTCGACGGTGGCCAGGGCCGCCGGTCCCAGGGCGATCACCGCGAGAGCGCCCGCCCACCAGCGCCAGACGGCGGCCTCGCGCCGGCCGGCGAGCACCAGGACCAGCACGCCGGCCAGTTGCGCGGCGAACAGGACCAGGTGGGTGCGCGCGGGGGGCGCGCCCAGGAGGACGGCTCCGACGGTGAGACCGGCCGCGAGGGCGAGCAGGGCGGCGCGCGCTCTGGCCAGGCTCGGAC
Organism: Kineococcus mangrovi; assembly: GCF_041320705.1. Lineage (NCBI taxonomy): Bacteria > Bacillati > Actinomycetota > Actinomycetes > Kineosporiales > Kineosporiaceae > Kineococcus > Kineococcus mangrovi. The sequence continues at coordinate 278,206 of NZ_JBGGTQ010000006.1, read as the reverse complement.
GGGGGGTCACCCGCATGACATCGGTCACGCCGGGGGGCGGCTGGCTGCGCCGTTCGGGTCGAACGTCGGCGCGGGCGGTCAGCGCAGTTCGCGCACCCGCACCGACCGCAGCCGGTTCAGCGCGGCGGCCACCTCGTGCCGGCGGGGCACGGCGACGTCGGCGGCGGCCCCGCCGGTCCAGTCCGCGGTGGGCCCGGTCAGGTCGGCCTCGAGGCGGTCCAGGACCTCCGGCAGCGTCCGGCGGCCGTCGAGGTGGCCGGCCGCGACGGCGTGGTCGAGCGCGAGGCCGGCACCGGTCACCTGGCCGGCGTCGGTGAACTGCCGCACGGCGCGCACGTCGACGTCGTGCTCGCCCAGCCGCAGGGTGTCGGTGCCGACGGCGGACACCCGCCGCCGGCCCCGCGCGGTCGTGTCGACGCCGGCGGGGTCCGGGACCCGTTCGCGCACCCGGGGGAACGTGCCGGCCTCGACGACCCGGCCGGTGGGGCGGCGGGCGACCTCGCGGGCCCGTCCGGTGACGTCGTGGCAGCGGTAGGAGTCCAGGAGCAGCACGCGGTCGGCGACGTCGAGGTAGTCGCCGCTGGACCCGACGACGACGACGGTGGACACGCCGTGGTCCTCGGAGAGGGACTGGACGAGGTCGACGAACGGGTTCAGCGGTTCGGACGCCTTGGCGACGAGTTCCTGCATGCGGGCGTCGCGGACCATGAGGTTCGTCGCGGTGGTGTCCTCGTCGAGCAGCAGCACGCGCGAGCCGGCCTCCAGCGCCTCGACGGTGGCGGCGGCCTGGGACGTCGACCCCGACGCGTCGGCCGTGGAGAAGTCCCGCGGGTCGGCGCCGCCGGGCAGCCCGCTGACGAACGCGCCCACGTCGACCCGGGTCACCGCCCGGCCGTCCTCGGCGCGGACGGCGGCGGCACCGGGGTCGGTGACCACGAGCTCCCGGCCGTCGCCGGGCACGTGGTCGTGGACCCCGGCCTCCAGCGCCCGCAGCAGCGTCGACTTGCCGTGGAAACCCCCGCCCACGAGCACGGTCACCCCCGTGGGGACGCCCGCGCCGGTCGTGCGGCCGCGGTGGGGCAGGTCGACCTCGACGCGCAGCGAGGGCGGGGACGTGAACGGGACCGCGCCGGGCAGGGGCCGGTCGTCGACCCCGCTGGCCCGCGGCAGGACCGCGCCGTCGGCGACGAAGGCGACCAGCCCGAGCCCCGGCAGCGACGAGCGCAGGTGGTCGGCGTCCTGCACGGCGTCGCAGAACGCGCGGGCCGCGTCGAGGTCGGCGCCGAGGACGTGGTCGAGGAGGTCCGGCAGCGTCCCGGCGAGGTCGGCGGCGGCCCGCCGGCCGTCGATGCGCCGTCGCGGCCCCGGCAGCGGGTAGGCGAGGCGCAGGACGGTCGACCCGTCGGCGGACACCTCGCAACTGCTGCGCTGCAGCACCTCCTGCCCGCCCGCGTCGACGCGGAACGGTCCGGCGACCGCCCGGGCGGTGCGGGCGAGGAACCCGGCGAGGGCGCGGCGGCGGACCGGGGAGGTGAGGTCGAGGGCGGCGAACGGGGTCCGCGGGCAGTGCACCTCCCACCGCGAGGGCGGGGCGAAGGGGTCGGCCTGCCCGTGCCGCAGGGTCGCCGTCGCCCCCTGCCGCAGGGGCCAGGCACGACCGGTCAGGGACCGGTAGCGGGCGTAGGGCGTACCGTCGAGGCGTTCGAGGGTTCCGGCGAGGGTGTCACGGGGTCCTGGCACCGGGGCACCCTACGCAGCGCCCGTCCGGGTGGCCCGTGTCAAGACCGGGGACCGGGGACCGATGACCAGGGGGTGACGAGGACGCCGGTGGACGTGGACGCGGACGACGCCGTCCTGCTGCGCCGCTCCGAGCAGGCGCGCACCCGCGGGGACTACCGCGAGGGCCGGCGGCTCGCCGAGCACGTCGTCGCGCGGGCCGCGGCCGCCGGGGACGACCCCCCGCTGGCCGAGGCGCTGCGCCTCGTCTGCAACCAAGCGGCCCGCCTCGGGGACCTGGAGGACGCCGCCCGCGCCGGGGCGGAGGCGTTCACCGTCGCCGACCGGCTCGGGGACGTGCCCGGGCAGGTCGAGGCCCTGAACCTGCTCGCCTTCTCCTACCTGCAGCTCGCGCTGTTCGACGAGGCGCTGGAGGCGATCGAGCGCAGCACGGCCCGCGCGGTGGCCCTCGACGACGCCGACCTGCGCGCGGCCACGTTCAACCGCGCCGGGACGATCCGCTCGGCGATGGGCGACTTCGACGAGGCCGCCGAGCTGTTCGACCGGGCGAGCGCGGGACTCACCAGCCGGGACGTCACGAGCGAGACCCGGTTCTGCCTGCTGACGAACACGGCCGACCTCGTCCTGAACCGCGCGTACTCCGGCCGACCGGTCGATGCGGGGGACCTGCGGCGGGGCGTGGAGCTGTCGGGGCAGTCGCTGGCCCTGGCCGAGGAGGCGGGCAACCCCTACCGGCGGGCCCTGACGCTGCTCAACCGCGGCGGCCTGACCAGCTACCTCGACGACCCGGGCCCGGCCCGGCGCGACCTGGAGGCGGCCCGGGACCTGGCCCGCACGCACGGCTACCGGAGCCTGGAACTCGGCGTCGTGGAGGCGTACGCGATGGACGCCCTGCGGCGCAGGGACTTCGAGGCCGCCACCGCGTCGTTCACCGAGGTGGTGCGGACGGCGGACGCGCTGAACGACGCGACCGTCCTGGTCCGGGCCCAGGAACTGCTGGCCCGCTGCCACGAGGAGCTCGGCGACTTCCGGGGTGCGCTGGAGGCCTACCGACGGTTCCACGCGCTGCAGACCCGGCAGCGTTCCGAGGCCGCCCAGGTCCGGGCCCGGTTGCTCACGCAGACCGTGGAGCTGCAGCAGCTGCGCTCGCACGCCGAGACGCTGGACCGGCAGGCGCACGAGGACCCGCTCACCGGGCTGCGCAACCGCCGCTCCTTCGACGCGGCCCTGCCCGCGCTGCTGGCCGGCGCCGGCGACGGCGACCGGGTCTGCGTCTGCCTGCTCGACGTCGACCACTTCAAGGTCGTCAACGACACGCACGGGCACGGCGTCGGCGACGAGGTGCTGCGCCGGCTCGGGGCGCTGCTGCGCGAGGACGTGCGCCACCAGGACCTGCTCGCCCGGATCGGCGGCGAGGAGTTCGCGCTCGTCTGCGTGCTGCGGGGTTCCGCCCCCGCCGGCGGTCCCGTGGACGGGGTCCGCCGACGGCTGGACCGGTTGCGGCGCAAGGTGGAAGAGGCCGACTGGTCCCAGGTCGCCGACGGGTTGCGCGTGACGGTGTCGCTCGGTGCCGTCGTCGGTGCCCGCCCGGACCCCGACGGCGGTGGGGAGCTCCTGCGCCAGGCCGACCAGCTGCTGTACGCCGCCAAGGCCGCCGGACGCAACCGCGTGGTGGCCCGGCCGGTCAGCCCCCGGTGAGGACGTCCTCCAGGCTGCGCGGCGCCCGGCCGGTGACGGCGCGGACCGCGTCGCTGACGGTCTCCAGCTCCCCCGCGGCGATCGCCGTGTACGTGCTGACCCAGCCGTCGACCATCCAGCGCGGGGCCCCCGACGCGGCCCGGGAGGCGTAGGCCTCCTCCACGGTCTCGTCGACGAACTCCACGGGGATCCCCCGGACCCGCGCGATCGTCGCGGCGACCTCCTCGAACGACAGGGCCCGCGGACCGGTGAGGTCGTAGCTGCGCCCGCCGTGCGCCTCGTCGAGGACAGCGGCCAGGGCGACCTCGGCGACGTCGGCCCGGGCCACCGCCGAGACCCGGCCCGTGCCCGCGGGCCCGCGCAGCGCACCGTCGGCGACGAACGCGGGCAGGACGTCGAGGTAGAAGTTGTCCCGCAGGAACGTCGTCGTGAACCGCGCCGCGGTCAGCAGGTCCTCCGTCGCAGCGTGGTCGCGGGCGAACGTGAAGGTGCTCGTCGGGGACGCGCCGAGGAAGGACGTGTAGACGACCCGCCGGACGCCCGCGGCGGCGGCCGCGTCCACGACCGTGCGGTGCTGCTCCAGCCGGTCGGCGTCCTCACCGCCGGAGACGAACAGCAGCACGTCCGCCCCGTCGAACGCGTGCCGCAGCGCCTCCCCGTCGTCGTAGCTCGCGACCCGCACGTCGGCGCCGTCGAGGTCGGGGGCGCGGCGCGGGTCCCGCACGACGAGGCGCTGCGGGGCGCCGGCCGCCGACAGGCCGCGGGCCACCCGGCCCCCGACCTGTCCGGTGGCGCCGGTGACGGCGATGAGTCCCATGGTCCCCACCCTGCCACCGCGGCGCGGTGCAGGCCCGCGCGCGGGTCGGTGTCACGCGCGCCTACAGCTCCCCCAGGTCGGCGTCGACGGACGACGTGAGGCGCCGGTTGTGCACGACCGTGCCCAGCACGTCGGGCCCCCAGACGACCAGCAGCGCCAGCAGGCCGCCGTACCCGCCGGCGACGCGGCCCATGCCGAGCCACCCGCCCGCGGCGGCGAACGCCACCGAGGCCAGGAACAGCGCCCACCACGTCCTGGTGGTCACCACCGTCCCGGTGACGCGGTCGAAGCGGCAGACGGTGAACGGCAGGTACCGGCCCGCGTTCTCGCGGCTGCGCCGTCGGGCGGCGGCCAGGCTGAGCAGCACCGCGACGGCCCACGCAGCAGCTCCGAGCAGCACCGGCGACCACCTCCCCGGGGCATCGTGCCAGCTCGGCCGGTCCGGCTGCTGCCCCTCCGGACGACCGGCGAGGCGGCGGTCGTCGTCCCCGGGCAACGGCTCTCGTACGGTGACCGCGCCCGGCAGCCCACCGACAGGAGCCGGGCCGAGCTGGGCTGGGAGCAGGGGCCGGTCGGCTACCCCGTCACCGACGAGCTCGGCACCCCGGACGGGGTCGGCCGGGCGCGGTGGGCCCAGCTGGGGTGGGAGCACAGCCCCCTGGGCCACCCCACGTCCGGTGAGGTCCCGACCCCCGACGGCGTGGAGCAGCACGTCCAGGGCGGCACCACCCGCTGGACCCGCGCCGACGGGGCCCTGACCGTCACGCCGGGCTGACGGCGGTCAGTCGAGCAGGACCGCCACGACCGCCGGGTCGGCGCCTTCCCAGCGCGCGGTGAGCGTCCGCCCCGCCGGGACGTCGCCGCCGGGCACGCGCAGCACGAGCAGCCGCCCGTGCCCGGTGTCGACCGTCGTGACGGTCCCCTCGGTGCTCACCCGCACCTGCGTCACGGTCGGGGAGTCCGGTGCCGATCCGCTGCCCTGCGCGAACCCCTCCTTCGACCCCGGCTCGAACCGGCCGTCCACGGCGGTCTGCAGGTCGGCCTCGCGCCCGCCGGTGGCGATGGCCCGGCGCAGGACGTCGGCGTGGACGGGGTCCCCCGCCGCGTCGTACACCCAGCGGCGCCCGAGGACGGAGTGGTCCATCTCGCTGACGAGGAACTCCTCGGCCCCCGCCAGCGGCGCACCCCGGTAGGTCAGCGGGACGGTCAGGACGGTGCCGTCGCCGGTGCGGACGAGGAGCGTCTCGACGCCGACCTCACCGTCGGGGTCGTCGAACCGGAACCGCCCCGCCACGACGGTCTCGCCGTCGAGGGCCGGCGCCCACGGCTGCGACGGCAACCAGCCGACGACCGCCTCGAGCTTGGTGGGGGTCAACTGCGCGCGGTGGATGACGGCCATCACCCGAACCTACCGAGGGGTCCTCACCCGGGCAGCTGACCGTAGACGTGCCCGACGGGGAGGCGCACCACCCGGCGCCGGTCCCGCACCATCGTGCGGCGGTAGTCGTCCCAGTCCGGGTGCTCGCCCGCGAGCGCCCGGTACAGGTCGACGAGTTCGGTGACGGCCTCGTCGTCCTCGCGCTGCGCGACGGCGGACAGGCTCACCTCGCCCTCCACGACGGCCCAGCTCCAGAAGTCCTCGCTCGTGACGTGCAGGCTGGCCCGCGGGTCCCGTTCGAGGTTCCTGGCCTTGGCGCGGTCGGCGGTGACCGAGACCCGCACGAGCCGGCGGTCGGGGTCGTAGTGGTGGGTGACGTTGGACAGCTGCGGTCGCCCGTCGCGCTTGAGCGTCGCCAGGACGCTGTTGCGGGTCGAGCCGACGAGGTCCAGGAGCGCGCTGGTCGTGGTGACGTCTGCCATGACGGTGCAAGCCCGCGCGCCCGGGGGTTTCTTCCTCACCGGTTCCGCACGAGCAGCCACAGGAGCAGCGGCGCACCCGCCGCCGCGGTCACCAGGCCCACCGGCACCGGCTGGGGGAAGGCCGTGCGCGCCACCAGGTCGGCGAGCAGGACGGCCAGCGCACCGACGAGGGTGGCACCCCCGACGGGCGGCCCGGCGGTCCGGAACAGCACCTGCGCCAGTTGCGGGGCCGCGAACGCGACGAACCCGACGGGGCCGGCGACGGCGGTCGCGGCGGCGGCCAGCACGACGGCCAGCGCCAGCAGGCCCACCTGCGCGCGACCCACCCGCACGCCGAGGGCGGCGGCCGTCACGTCGTCCAGGCGCAGCACGTCGAGGGTGCGCGCGCAGACCGCCAGCAGGGCCAGCGCGACCGCCACCACGACCGCGACGGCCGGCAACCGGGCGGGGTCGACGTCGTTGAGCGATCCCGTGAGCCACCGCAGGGCCTGGCCGAGGTCGGGCAGGTCCGCGCGCAGGAGCGTCCAGGACGTCGCCGCGCCCAGACCGGCGTTGACGCCGAGCCCGACGAGCACGACGCGGCGGGCCGAGATCCCGTCCTTCCAGGCCAGCAGGAGCACGACCGCGGCGGCGACCGCGGCACCCACCGCGGCCGCGGCGACGGGTCCGGCCGCGGCGACCGCTCCGCCGAGGCCACCGGCCCCCGCGCCGAGGAGCCCGGCCACCACGGCCCAGGAGGCCCCGGCGGTCACCCCCACGATGTCCGGGCTCGCCAGCGGGTTGCGCAGCAACGACTGCGTGACGGCCCCGGAGGCGCCGAGGGCGGCTCCGACGAGGACGGCGGCGACGGCCCGCGGGGCACGCAGGTCGAGGACGAGGAACCGCACCCCCGGCGACGCGGAACCGGTGAGGGCGGCGACGACGTCGGCGGGGGCGAGCACCCGGTCGCCGAGGGCGATCGCGGCGACGACGGCCGCGGCCGCGGCGAGCAGGAGGACGAACGCGGCGACCAGGCGCCGGCGCAGCAGCGCGGCGGGCGGCGAGGCCGGCGTCCGGGCCCGCACGAGGGGCGGCGCGCTCACCGGTCCAGCCTGCGGGCCAGCACGACGAACACCGGTGCCCCGAGGACGGCCAGGACGATCCCCACGGGCAGTTCGGAACTGCTCAGCAGCACCCGGCCGGCGACGTCGGCCACGGTGAGCAGCACCGCCCCGGTCAGGGCCGACAGCGCGAGCGTGGCGACCGGCCGGGCGGCGGCGAGGAACCGGGCCAGGTGCGGGGCCAGCAGTCCGAGGAACCCCAGCGTGCCCGCGGCGGCGGTGGCCGCGGCGGCGAGCAGGACGACGGCGGCCAGCCCGAGCACCCGGTCGCGGCGGACGCGGCGGCCGAGGGCCGCGGCCAGGTCGTCACCCAGTTCCAGGGAGGCCAGCGCGGGAGCGGCGGCGGCGGCGGCCAGCGACCCCAGGACGAGGACGGGCGCGATCCCGGCCAGGACGCCGAGGTCGCGGGCGGCGAGCGTGCCCGCGCTCCAGAACTGGAACGAGCGCAGGGAGTCCTCGTGCAGCAGCAGGACCACCGTCGTCGCCGCGCCGAGCAACGCCGAGACGACGGACCCGGCCAGCACGAGCGTCGTCACGGGGTCCAGGGAGCGGACCCGGCCCGTCAGCCCCAGCACGACGGCGCCGACGAGGACCGCCCCGAGCACCCCGCACCAGACGTACCCCGCCGGCGCGCGGACCCCCAGGTAGGCCATCGCCACCACCACGCCGAGGGACGCCCCGGCGTTCACCCCGACCAGGCCGGGGTCGGCGAGGGGGTTGCGCGTCAGGGCCTGGGTGAGCGCACCGGCCAGGCCCAGCGCCGCGCCGACGACGACGGCCAGGACGGTGCGGGGCACGCGCAGACCCCGGACCACGGCGTCGGTGCCGGGGTCCGCGGTCCCCCGCAACGAGTTCCAGACGTCGGTCACCGGCAGCGGCCGGGACCCCACGAGCAGGCTGGCGCCCGCCGCGCCCAGGAGCACCGCGAGCAGGACGCAGACCACGGGCAGGAGGCGGCAGCGCGTCGCGGGCGGGGGGAGGCGCCGGAGCAGGTCACTCGCCACTCTCGTGGTCCTCGTGGTCGTCCTCGTGGTCGTCCTCGTGGTGGTCGTGGTTGCGGGTGCCGCGGCGCCAGTACCCGTCGACGTCGTAGGAGTCGCGGTCCAGCCCCAGCTCGCGGGCGAGGTACCGGCGGGCTGGTTTGACGGACAGCGCCTCCCCCGCCACCCACACGTACCCCGTCCCGGCGGGCAGGTCCGCCGACCGCAGCGCGTCCACGAGCAGGGTCGTGGTCCCGGCCGGGTCCTGCCCGCGGTGCAGCCAGTGCACGTCGAGGTCGGCCGCCGACGCCAGGGGGATCTCGTCACCCGCGTCGGTCACCTCGACGAACGCGGTCACGGGAACCCCGGGGCGCAACCCCTCCACCCAGCGGGCCAGCGCGGGCAGCGCCGTCTCGTCGGCGGCCAGGACGTACCAGTCGGCCACGTCCTTGACGAGGAACGCCCCGCGCGGGCCGAGGGCGGCGAGCCGGTCACCCGGTCGGGCCGTGCCCGCCCAGCGCCCGGCGATCCCGTGGTCGTGCAGCACGAAGTCGACGTCCAGGTGGGGGCCGGCGGGGTCGAACGCCCGCACGGTGTAGTCGCGGTGCACGTGCGCACCGGGGTTCCAGCGCCCGTCGGCGTCCAGGACGGGGACGTTCGGCGACCCGTCGGGCGCGCGGTCGAAGAACAGCTTGAGGTGGTCCTCGGGGGCGACGGTCGGGAAACCGTGCAGGTCCTCGCCGGTGAACCGGACGCGCACCATCCGCGCGGCGAGGCGGGTCACCTCCTGGACCTGCAGGACGCGCGGGACGAGGTCGAACCAGAACTGGGCCGTCCGCTCGTTCTCGACGTCGGCCGTGAAGCCGGACACGGTCGTGGGGGTGCTCACCGGGACTCCTGGAGGTTCTCGTGGGGTTCGTGCGGGGGTTCGTTCTCGGGTTCGTGCGGGGTTCCGGGCGCGCCGCCCGACGTGTGCCGGCGCAGTTCCGGCCGGGTCAGCAGCAAGACCAGCGTGGTGACGGCGGCGAACAGACCGCCGACGGCGATGACGGGGGAGGTCCCGAACGCCCGCGCACCGAGCGCGAGCAGCGGGCCGCCGAGGGTGTCGCCCACCGTCACCTGGGCCGACCAGATGCTCTGCACCCGGCCGCGCAGCCGGTCCGGGGTGCGTTCGGCCAGCACCGTGAAGCGCAGCACCTCACCGATGACGTCGGTGACCCCGACGACCGTCATGGCGACGACGGCGAACCACACCGCGGGGGCGAGCCCGAACGCGGCGACCGCCAGCGCGGACACCGCCGGGACGACGACGAGCAGGACCCCGGTGCGCCGCACGCGGGGGATCCAGCCGCTGCAGACCCCCGCCAGCAGCGCCCCGGCCGCCGGGGCCGCGTAGACCAGGCCGACCGCCTCGGGACCGCCGCCGAGGTCGTCCCCGACGAACTCGGGCACCAGCACGTGGGGGGAGGCGAAGAAGATCTGCAGGAACCCGACGAGCAGGACCCCGCCGACGACGCGGTCGGAGCGGGCGAAGGCGAAACCCTCCCGCAGGTCCGCGACCGCGCGCCCCACCGCCCACCCGGTCCGGGCGTCCGGCCCCTGCCCGGCGGACCGTTCCGGCACGACGGGGTCGAGCCGGAAGAGCACGAGCCAGGACGCGGTGCTGACCGCGACGACGGACCAGTACACGGCCGCGGGACCACCGGCGCCGGTCACGAACCCCGCCACGAGCGGGGCCGCGACCGAGCCGAGGTCCAGGCACAACGCCATGAGCGCGCCGGTGGCGGGCAGCATCGACGGCGGCACCACCGCGGGCACGGCCGCCCCGAACGCGCTGGCCCCCACCGCCCCCGTCGCGCCGTCCCAGACGGCGAAGACGTAGAGGACGGCGACCGAGGGGTGCTCGGCGGTGGCGTTCAGCGCGAGCGCGACGAACCCGGCCACGGCCAGCGCCCGGCTCACGAGCACGACCTTGCGGCGGTCCACCCGGTCGGCCAGCACCCCACCGGCCAGCGACCCCAGCAGGGTCGCCGTCCCGAGCACGGTGTTCACCGCGGCCACCTGCAGGGACGACCCCGTGAGGTCGTACACCTGCACCGAGAGCACGACGGCGAGCATCCCGAGGCCGAACACCGAGACGAGGCGGCCGGTGAACAGCAGCCGGAACTGCCGGTTCACCCGCAGCGGGGTGAGGTCGACGGCCCAGCCGGACAGGTCGAGCAGACGGCTCACGCGGGGGTTCGCGGGGTGATGTCGCTCCAGTGCTCGTCGACGTACGCCAGCGCGGCGTCCCGGCGGACGGGGCCGTGCACGACGGTCCACCCGGCGGGCACCTCGGCGAAGACGGGCCACAGGCTGTGCTGACCGACCTCGTTGACGAGCACGCGGAAGTCGGCGTCGGGGTTGTCGAACGGGTTCACGGGGTCTCCTCGGGGGTGGTGCGCCGGGCGAGGGCGGCGGCGGCGAACGGGGTCAGGAGGCGGGCGACCTGGTCCGAGCCCGCCGGGGAGGTGATCGCGGTGTGGACCACGTCGACCGTGGCGAGCTGCACCGGCCGGCGGCACAGGGGTTGCCACGCCGCCCGTTCGGCCTCCAGGTCGGCGGCCGTGGGCACGTGCCCGGTCCGGTGGCCGGGGGCGGTGCTGGCCACGAGCAGGACGGGGACGGTGACCGGACGGTGCTCGACCGGACCCGGGACGGACGCGGAGTGGACCGCGGACCGCACGACCCGGTCCAGCTCGGCCCGGCCGAACCCGGCGAGCACCCCGTTGCCCTCGGCGAGGAACTCCAGCACGTCGTCGGGCTCGTAGGGGCGGGTGAGCCAGTCGGGCCGGTCCCGCAGGGACAGCGTCAGCAGGTACTCCAGCGCCTCCTGGTCCGCGCCCACCGGCTCGCCCACCTCGACCCCGGCGGGCAGGGCACCCCCCGGGGCGCCGGGGTCCAGCAGCGTCAGGGACACCAGGTCGACGCCCCGCTCCTCCAGCCGGGAGGCGAGGACGTGGGCGAGGTGGGCCCCGAAGGAGAACCCGACGAGGTGCACGGGCTCGCCGTCGGTGCCGGCGAGCACGTGCGGGACGAGCAGGTCGGCCAGGCCCTCCAGCGTCGTGGGCAGGGCCGCGACCTCGGCGGGGTCGGCCGCCAGCGCCGGGGACTGCAGCGCCAGGACCCGTTGCCCGCCGGGCAGTCGCGCCGCGAGGGCCGCGAACGTCCAGCCCAGCCCGAGCAGCGGCGGGACGCAGACGACGGTCCCCCGCGCCCGGTCCCGACCGCCCAGCGGCAGCACCGGCCCCCAGGGGTCGGCCTGCGGCCGGTGCAGGGCGGCCAGCAGCCCGGCGGGGGTGGGGTTCCCCAGGACGGCGGCCACCCCGACGCGGGTGCCGAGCCGGTCGGTGAGCAGCGCCGCGAGGCGCATGGCCAGCAGGGAGTGCCCACCCGCGGTGTGGAAGTCGTCGTCGGCCCCGAACCGCGGCAGGCCGAGCACCTCGGCGAACGCGGCGCAGACCGTCTCCTCCTCGGCCGTGCGGGGCGCCCGGCCGGTGGCGCTCAGGTCCGGGACGGGCAGGGCCCCCAGGTCGAGCTTGGAGTTCACCGTCAGCGGCAGGTCGGCGACGACGACGAGGGCGGCCGGGACCATGTGCTCGGGCAGTTGCGCGCGCAGCCGCTCGGTCACCTCGCCCAGCCGACCGGCCAGGTCCGGCACGGCGGGGACGACGTACCCGACGAGGACGGGGTTCCCGCCCGGTGCCGGGCGCACCACGACGGCGGCGCGGGCGACGAGCTCGTCGCGGGCGACGACGGCGGCGACCTCCCCGGGTTCGACGCGGAACCCGCGGACCTTGACCTGGGTGTCGCTGCGGCCGTGGAAGTCGAAACCGCCGTCGGGGCGGCGGGAGACGACGTCACCGGTCCGGTACATGCGCCGCCCCGGCGGCCCCCACGGGTCGGCGACGAACCGTTCGGCGGTCAGGGCCGGGGCGTCGTGGTACCCGCGGGCCAACCCGGCCCCGCTCACCCACAACTCCCCGGGGACCCCGTCGGGCACCGGTTGCAGCGACGTGTCGAGGACGCGCACGTCGGTGCCGTCGACGGGCCGGCCGACGGTCGGGGTGGCGCTGTCGGCGGTGCCCCCGCCGAGCGTGTTGATCGTGTACTCGGTGGGGCCGTAGAGGTTGTACCCCTCCGTCCCGGGGGTGTCCCGCAGGGCGTCCCAGACGTCGGGACCGACGGCCTCCCCGCCCAGCAGCACCAGCCGGGGGCGGTGCCGCCCGGCGTCGAGCAACCCCTCGGCCAGCAGCGCCGAAGCCACCGACGGGGTGACGTTCAGGACGTCGACCCGTCGCCGGTCCACGAGCGCGGCCATCAGGGCGGGGTCGCGGCGCACGTCCTCGGACAGCAGGTGGACCTCGTGGCCGTCGAGCAGCCAGAGCAGCTCCTCCCACGACATGTCGAAGGCGAAGGAGACGGCGTGCGCGACGCGCCAGGGTTCCCCGCCGGGTACCGCCCCGGCGGGCTCGAAGATCCGCCGGCGGTGGTTCTCGGCCATGTTCACCAGCCCGCGGTGCTCGACCTGGACCCCCTTGGGGTCACCGGTGGAACCCGACGTGAACATGACGTAGGCCAGGTCGTCGTGCCGGTACGCCGGGTGGAGTTCCTCGGCCGTCGCGGAACTGCGGGCGCCCGGTCCCGGCAGGGGCGAGGCGGTCGAGGTGTCCAGGGTCGTGACGACCCCGGCCCGACGCAGGACCCGCGCGCGGCGCTCGGCCGGGTGGGACGGGTCGACCGGCACGTACGCGGCCCCGGCGGCCAGCACGGCCAGCAGGGCCACGACGGTCCTCACCCCGCGCGGCAGTTCCACGCCGACCAGGTCGCCGGGACGGACACCGTCGCGCCGCAACGCCTCCGCCTGCACGACGACCGCGGCCCAGAGCCGCCCGAAGTCGAGCGCCACGTCGTCGTCGACGAGGGCGGTCCGGTCGGGGAACCGCGCCGCGGTCCGGGCCAGGCGTGCGGTGAGGGAGTCGGCGGGCAGGGCGCGGTGGTCCCCGGCCCACGACGCGACGAGGTCCCCGGCGCTCGCGGGGTCCAGCGTCGGGACGGTCCCGAGCAACCGGTGCGGGTCCGCGGTGACCGCCTCCAGGACGCGGACGGCGCGCTCGAGCAGGTCCTCGGCCGCGGCGGCGGGGAACACGTCCGGGGCGTGGGACAGGATGAACCGGTAGGGCTCGCCCGGGTGCACGACGAACGTCAGCGGGTAGTGCGTGGCGTCGCCGCCCTCGACGTCGGCCAACCCCGTCGCGGCGGCGAGCTCGGCGAACGCGGCGTCGTCCTCCGGGGTGTTGCGCATGACGTACAGCGTGTCGAACAGCGGGCCGACCCCCGCGTCGCGCTGCACGTCGCCCAGACCGACGTGGTGGTTCTCGACCAGGGCGCCGGACTCGCGGTGGACCCGCTGCAGCAGCGCCGTGACGTCGAGCGCGGGGTCGAGCCGGACGCGGTGCGGGACGGTGTTGAGGAACAACCCGACGGTCTCGTCGACACCGGGCAGTTCCGGTGGCCGGCCCGAGACGGTCTGGCCGAACACGACGTCGTCGGCCCCGGTGAGGGACCGCAGGACGAGGGCCCACACCGTCGAGCAGACGGTGCTCACCGAGACGGCGGCGGCGCGGGCGGTCGTGATCAGCCGGTCGGTGAGGTCACCGGGCAGGTCGCGTTCCACCACGTCGGGCAGCACCTGCTCGCGCACCGCGGAGGGTTCGGCCACGGTCGTGCCCGCGGTGAGCCCGCCCAGCGCACGACGCCACGCGGCGCGGTCGGCCTCGGCGTCCCGGCCGGCGAGCCAGCCGAGGAACTCCCGGAACTGCGGAGCGGGCGGCAGCGTGGTGTCCCGGCCCCCGGCCCGCACGTGCCGCAGGAGCTCGACGACCAGCAGCGCGTCGGACCAGCCGTCGAGGACGAGGTGGTGGTTGGTGACGAGGAGGTGCACGCCGTGGGTGCCGAGGTCGAGACCGACGAAGCGGACCAGGGGTGGGCGGTCGACGTCGAACCGGCGTTCGCGTTCCCGGCGCTGCAGGGCGGACAGTTCCGCCTGGGCGGCCGCGTCGTCGGCCGGGTCGGACACGACCTCGCGCCACGGCAGCGGGACCGCGGCGGGGACGAACTGCACGGGCCGGTCCAGCAGGGCCGCGGAGAACCCCGCGCGCAGAGCGCCGTGGCGTTCCAGCAGGGCCGCGCACGCGGACCGGAGCACCGCGAGGTCGGTCCCCGGGGCGAACCGGTAGGTCGACTGCATCGAGTACACGTCCAGCGACCCGTCACCGGCGACGGCGTGGAACAGCAGCCCCGCCTGCAGCGGCGAGAGCGGGAGCACCTCGACGGCCGGGGGGCTGGTGGTGTGGCTGGCGGTGTGGCTGGCGGTGGTCACGCGAGGTTCCTCAGCAGGCTGTCGAGGGCGGCGGTCGCGCGCGCGTCGAGGTCGACGAGCGGGGCGGCCGGGGTTTCCCGGGGCGTGGGCGCCGCGGCCACGGGTGCGGCGAGGGCGGCGAGCGCGGTCGGGGTCGGGGCGGTGAAGACGGCCGAGGGCCGCACCGACCACCCCACCGCCCGCAACCCCGTGACGAGGGACATCGCCAGGACGCTGTCGCCGCCGAGGGCGAAGAAGTCCTCGTCGTCCCCGACGGGGCGGCCGAACAGGTCGGCGAACACGGCCCGCACGTCCTCGACCGGTCCCCCGGCGCCGGCGGGTCCGTCCACGGCGTCCCACCGCGCGCGGACGGCGGCGAACCGGCGGCGGGGCAGCAGGTCGGTGACGTCCGTGGACGGGTCGGCCGCGCGGACGACGACGTCGGTGACGGCGGCCAGCACGTCGGCCGCCTCCGTCGCGGACAGCAACCGCGGGTGGTGCTCCAGGCGCAGCGAGCCCGCCCCCGCGGTGTCCTCCGCCGTCAGCGTCAGCGCGTAGTGCGTGCCGTCGCGGCCGGTGACGTCCCGCAGTTCCAGGCCGGCGGCCGCGGCGGCCCGCTCGGCACCGCCACCGGGGTAGTTCTCGACGACGAGCAGGGTGTCCGTCCACGGGGCGCGACCGAGGTCGGCCGCCAGGGCCGCGAGCCCGACGGGGTTCTCCGCCCCCGCGTGCAGGGTCTGCCCCGCGAGGTCGCGCACGAGGCCCCCCACGTCCCCCCGGCAGCGCGCGACGAGCGGCACGGTGTCGACGAACATGCCCAGCACGTCCCGCGCACCGGCGTCACGACCGGAGACGACGACCCCGGGCGAGACGGTGTCCCGCCCCGCGAGCGCGGCCAGCACGAGCGACCAGGCCGCCGCGACGACCGCTGCCGGGGTGGCCCCGCAGGCCAGGGCGGCGACGGTCAGCGCACCGGCGGGCAGGTCCGCGGTCACGGCGGCGACGGGCGTGCCGTCGTCGAACCCCGGCGGCAACGCCGGGACGAGGTCCGCGGCGACGGGCGCGAGCAGGTCCCGCCACCGCTCGGTGGAACCGGTGGACCCCGACCGTCGCGCGGTCGCCCGCGCGAACGGGCCGCGGACGAGGTCCTCGTCCGGTTCCCGCCACGTCCCGGCGTACCGGCCGAGGAGTTCGTCGACGAGGGCGGGCACCGACCACCCGTCGAGGAGCAGGTGGTGCGACCCGAGCAGCAGGACGTGCTCGTCCGGTGCCGTGCGCACCAGCCGGGCCCGCAGCAGCGGGCCGGAGCGCAGGTCGTACGGCTCCTCCAGGTCGGCGCGACGGTGCGCGTCGAGGCTCCCGCGCACGGCGAGGTCGTGCCGGGACCAGGGCACCGCGACGTCGGCGACGCTCACCAGCACCGGACCGGACGCCGTGTCCGCGACGTGGCAGCGCAGTTGCGGGTGCGCCGCGACGGTCCGCTCCAGCGCCACCCGCAGCCGGTCCGCCTCCAGCGCGCCGCCCAGGCGCAGCTCGACGTGCGAGGTGTAGCGGTCCGGGCCGTCCCCGGCGTGGAACAGCATCCCCCGCTGCACCGGGGTGAGCGGCCAGACCGCCTGCGGCGCAGGGGTGTTCACGGCGAGCCGGGTGAGGTCGGCGGCGTCGAGCCCGACGGCGTCGTGCACCGCCGGCGGCGCGGTCCCGGCCGTGGCGTCCAGGACGGCGGCGAGGTCGGCGACCCACCGGTCCAGGACGTCGCCGGCGTGGTGCCGCAGGGCAGCGGCCACCTGCCAGCGCGCCACGACGGCGGGTTCGCCGTCCCGGGTGGTGGCCCAGGCGTTCAGCTCCCAGCCGTGCGAGACGGGCAGACCGGCGTGCAGACCCAGGCGGTCCTCCAGACCGGCGGCGTCGAGGCTCGTCCGCCACGGCCGGTGGCCCGCCCCGGCGGGGACGTCGCGGCCCAGCCAGTTCACGAGCACCTGCGGGCGGTTCGCCGCCCACGCCGCGGCGAGGTCGGCCGAGGCGGGGTCGAGGTGCTGCAGCAGGCCGAAGTCCGGTCCCAGCGCGGCCGAGGCCAGCACGGCGCGGGCGGTGCTCGCGACGTGGTCGCCCAGCGCCCGCGAGTGGTCCCGGCCGGGCAGGCGGACCGGCCAGGTCGCGGTGAACCACCCGACGGCGGCCGCGTCCGGGCTCTGCCGCGGGTCGCCGGCGGGCAGCGCGGTGGGGCGGCCGTGGCCTTCGAGCTCCACGAGCAGGTCCTGCCCGCGGGCGGCGGTGAGCGCGGCCAGGAGCAGGGCGTCGGGTCGCCACCCGGCGGCGGCCAGGTCGAGGAACCGCTTGCTGCGCAGCGGGTCGAGGACGACCTCGCGCGTCAGCGCGGCCCCCGCCGTGCCGAGGTCGCCCGGGTCCGCCTGGTCCCCGGTCAGCGGTGGGCACGGGCGCAGTTCCCGTCTCCAGTGCGCGCGGTGCTCGCGCGCGGCCTCCACGGCCCGCTGCTGCGCGTGCGTCCAGGCGGTGAACGACGGGGCGGGCGGCAAGGTCCCGCCCGCCAGCAGGACGCGGAGCTCGTCGAGCAGCACCGGCCACGACACGGCGTCGACGGCGACGTGGTGGGCCGCGACGGCCAGCCGCGGCCCCGGTCCGCCCGGGTCGGTGACGACCCAGCGGACGAGGTCACCGGTGGTGTGGTCGATCGCCCGGGCGGCGCGGGCGAGCGCGGGTTCCAGCTCCGCGCCCGCGACGGCGGTGACGACGGCCGCCCCCGGCGCCGCCAGACCCGGGTCCGGGAGGGCGCGCAGGCGCAGGGCCTCGTGCCGGGCGAGCAGTTCCGTCGCCGCGGCGGCGACGTCCTGCGCGCCGGTCCCGGCGGGCAGGTCGACGACGCGGACCTGCTGGAAACCCCGCAGCGCGGTGACGTCGGCGGTGCGGGCCAGGTCGGTGAACCAGGCCAGGGCCGGTGTCGCGACGGGCGTTCCCGCGGGGGGACCGGCCGGGACGTCGACGTCCCGGGCCACCGCGGCGATCCCCCGGGGCGTCCGGGCGGCGAAGACGTCGGCGATGCCGACGGCGATGGACCGGGCGCGCAGGGCACCGACGAGGTGGACCGCGGAGATGCTGTCCCCGCCGGCGGCGAAGAAGTCGTCGCCGGGGCCCGTGGGTGCGCCCAGGACCTCGGTGGCGACGTCGGCGATGCGGCGGGCGAGGTCCGGGACCGCGCCGCCGGCGGGGTCCGCCCGCGGCACGGTCGCCTCGGGGGACGGCGGCGCCTGCGGGACGGCGAGGTCCGGGACCGCTCCCGCGGCCAGCGCCTCCACGGCGGCGACCCACCCGTCGAGCAGTTCCGGGCCGACGTCGCCGCCGAGGAGGTGCGGGTCGACCTCCAGCTCGAACCGGACCTCGTCCGCGCCGGGGAACACCGTGGCGGTGACGGGGAACGTCGTCGCGTCGCGGCCCTCCACGAGGGTGACCGCGACGCCGTCGCCCGCGGGCGGGACCGACGGGTAGTTCTCGACGACGACGAGGGTGTCGGCGAGGCGGCCGGTGGCGCGTTCGATGCCGCCGAGGCCGAGGACGGCGGCCTCCTCGGTGCGGGCGGTCGCACCGGCGACGTCGCGCACGAGGGTGGGCGACGTCGTGTCGGCCCGGACGGTGCGGGTGGTGACGAACATCCCCACGGCCGAGGCGGGGACGTCGGCGCCGCGGCCGGCGGAGGTCAGCGCCCAGCAGACGTCGCGCTGCCCGGTGCGGGCGGCCAGGACGTGCGCCCACGCGGCCTGCGCGACGGCGGCGACGCTCGCTCCCCGGCTCCGCAGCCCCGCGCGGACGGCGGCGCTCCGCTGCGGGGTGAGCGTCCGTCCCCGGCGGACGACCCGACCCGCGTCGGCGAGGCGCCCGCCACCGAGCAGCGTCGGACGGGCACCGGCGAGCTCGGAGCGCCAGGTCCGGGCGAGGGCCTCCCGGTCGAGGGCGGCGACGGCGCGCAGGTGGTCGGGGAAACCCCCGGTCTCGGCGGCCACGGCCCGGCCGTCGAGGTCGCGGCGCAGTTCGTCGGCCAGGACGGGCAGCGACCACCCGTCGACCAGGAGGTGGTGCAGGGACAGCACGAGCCAGGACGTGCGGCTGCCGCCGCCCTGCACCCAGGTCGCCCCGGCCAGCCGGGCCGCGGCCGCGTCGACCGGCCGGTCGAGCTCGCCGCGGTGCACCTGCTCCAGCAGGTCGTCCGGGACGGGACCGGGCACCCGCACGACGTCGACGGGGACCTCGACGCGGTCGACGACGAAGGCGACGGGTTCTCGCAACGGCCCCTGCCAGACACCGGTGCGCAGCACCGGGTGCCGCGCGGTCAGACCCGCCACGGCCCGACGCACGGCGGTCTCGTCGACGCGGCCGGCGGGGTCGTCCAGGCGCAGCAGCACCGTGGTGCGGTACGGGTCGCGCACCGAGCGCAGAGCGTCGACGTGCAGGCCGAGCTGCGTCGGGGTCAGGGGCCAGACCGCCTGCAGCGCCGGTGATCCGGGGACGGCGGTGCGCACGTGGGCGGTCAGCTCCGCCCGCACCGCGGGGTCGAGGGCGACGAGGTCGGCGAGGTCGGGAACCCCGGTGCCGGTCGGTGAGGGGGCGCTCACCCCGGGGGTGGCGCGCGTGGCGATCGCCGCGGGGGTGCGGGCCAGGAGGACGTCGCCCGGGCGCACCGACCAGCCGGTCGCGCGCAACCGCGCCGCGACCCGGACGGCGGAGATGCTGTCCCCGCCGAGGGCGAAGAAGTCCTCGTGCGCGCCGACGGGAACCCCCAGGACCTCGGCGACGACGTCGGCGACGACCCCGGCGACGCCGGTCGGTGGTTCCGGGCCCGTGGAGGTGGGGGTGGCCCCGGGCAGGGGCAGCGCGTTCCGGTCGAGCTTCCCGTTCGGGGTGAGCGGCAGGTCCGCGACGACGAGGACGTCGCGCGGGACGAGGTGGGCGGGCAACCGCTCGGCGCACCACGTGCGGACCTCCTCGGCGGTCGGGGTCCCCCCCGAGGGCACGACCCAGGCCACGAGCCGGCGCCCGCGCCCCACCTGCGGGGCCAGGACGACCGCGCGGGAGATCCCGGGGTGGTCGGTGAGCACGTGCTCGACCTCCCCCGGTTCGATCCGCAGACCGTGCAGCGAGATCTGGTCGTCGGTGCGACCGGCGACGTGCAGGCGGCCGGCCTCGTCCCAGCGGGCCCGGTCCCCCGTGCGGTACAGCCGGTCCCCCGGCAACCACGTCGGGAAGGGGTTCGCCACGAACCGTTCGGCGGTCCGCGCGGGCAGGCCGAGGTAGCCGTGGGCCAGCTGCGCACCGGCGAGGTGCACCTCCCCCTCCGTCCCCGGCGGGACGGGCCGCAGCCACGCGTCGAGGACGACCGCGCCGGTCACCCCGACGGGGGTCCCGACGACGGGGACGTCCGCGTCCCGCACGTCCGCGGCGAAGGCGTCGACCGTGGCCTCGGTGGGGCCGTAGAGGTTCAGGACCCTCGATCCCGTGCGGGCCGCGAGTTCGCGCATCCGCGTCCACAGGTCCGCACCGAACGCCTCCCCGCCGACGACGCACACGGCGGGCAGTTCCCCGAACGCGTCGGCCGCGAGGAGGGCCGACCAGACCGTCGGGGTCAGGTCGAGGTAGGCGATGGCGTGCTCGCGGACGTACCCGGCCAGGGCGAACGGGTCGAGGAACAGGTCCTCGGCGAGGACGTGCACGGTGTGCCCGCCGAACAGCGCGAGCAGCGCGTCCCACTGGGCGTCGAAGTGGAACGCCGCGGTGTGGGCGACCTGGACGGGTTCCGCGGGGTGCAGGTCGGTCGAGTGCCGGGCGCACAGGTGCGCCAGCGCGCGGTGCGGGACGGCGACGGGTTTGGGGGTCCCGGTGGAACCGGAGGTGAGCACGACCGCGGCGACGTCGTCGGGGCCGGGTTCGACGGCCACCGCCCCGCGCGGGCCGTCGTGCAGCGCCCGCACCGCGTCGGCCGTCACGAGGACGAGCGCCCCGGCGCCGGTGAGGACGTCGGCGCGCCGGGCCGCGGGCAGGGCCGGGTCCAGGACCAGGACGGTCGCCCCGGCCGACAGGACGGCCAGCAGGGCCTCGACGGTGCGCTCGCCCCGCGGCACGGAGACGGCGACGGTGCGGGTCCCCCGCGGGGTCCCCGCGGGCAGCGCGGCGAGCACCTGCTCGCGCAGCGCGTCGACGGCCCGGGCGAGGTCGGCGCCGGTCTGCCGGGACGTCTCGCCCCCGGGCCCCGCGCTCACCAGCAGGTCGCGGTCGGCGCAGCGCGCGGAGACCTCGGCCCACCGGTGGGGCAGCAGCGGCGGCACCGCGGCCCCCACGTCGGGCCCGGTGCCGCTGCGCCGCAGCGCGTCCAGGTCGGCACCGCTGAGCAGGGGGACCGCGGCGACGGGGACGTGCGGGTCGGCCGCGAGGAACGCCCCGACGGCGTGCAGGAGGCGGCGGGCCGTGGGCTCGTCGCCCGTGTGGTCCAGCAGGAGTTCCCACTCCTGCGCGCCGGGCCGGACGGTGAGGGCGAACGGGTAGTGCGTGTCGTCCTCGACGTCCTGCAGTTCCAGCGTCGTCCCGCCGACCCGCCACACCCGCGGCGGTCGCGCTGCTTCCACGGCCAGCAGGCTGGTGGCCAGTTCCGGGCTGCGCAGGGCGCGGAGGATGCCGGTCGTGCCGACGTGGTGGTGGGGCAGGGACGCCCGCCACCGGTCGGCCCCGGCGCGGGTGAGGTCGGCCAGGGTGCGGCCGGGGGTCGCGGCGTCGACGGGGTCGGCGACGAGGACGGAGTCGGTGAACAACCCGATCGCGGTCTCGACACCGGGGACCTGCGGGTCCCGGCCCGAGACGGGGACGGCGAACGGGGTCGCCGCACGACCGGTCACGGCGTCCAGGGCGAGGCCCCAGCAGGTCCGGGCGCGGTCGGCCGCGGTCAGCCCGTCCCAGGCGGCGCCGCCCGGCGGACGCACGGTGGCGCGCGACCGCCGCCGCTCGTGCCCTTCGACGGCGGGCGCGCCGGGGGTTCCCACCAGGTGCCCGAGGTGCCGCTCCCAGAACCCGGTGGCGGCGGCGGTGTCCTGCGCGGCCAGCCACCCGAGGTGGTCCTGGTACCGGGCCGCGGGTGCGGCGGGCACGTCGTGCGGTCCCGGGACCTCCGCGGCGAGCCGGCGCGCGATCTGCCCGGTCAGCAACGGCATCGACCAGGCGTCCAGCACGGCGTGGTGCGCGGTGACGACGAGGACGGACTCCCCGCCGGCGTCGAGGTGGGTCCACCGCACGAGCGGCGGGTCGTCGAGGGCGAACCCGGCGGCGAGGTCCGAGGAGCGGGTGGTCGCCAGCGCCGCGTCGAGGTCGGCGGGGTCGTCGAGGACGACCGTGCGCAGGCGCGGACGGGTCCCGGGTTCGACGAACTGCACCGCGTCGAGGTCGTCGGCGACGACGAACCCCGCGTGCAGCTGGGGCTCGTCCGCGACCAGCCCCTCCACCGCCCGGCGCAGGGCCCCGGCGGGCAGGGGGCCGCGGATCCGCACGACGGCCTGCCCCGTGTACGGGTCGGGACGTCCCGGACCGGTGGTGCCGGTCTCGGCCAGGGCGAGCAACCCGCGCTGCAGCGGGGTCGTGGGCCACACGAGGGGTCCGGTCGGGCTGGTCATGCGCGGCGTCCTCCGGTGCGGCGGCGGGTGAGGAGGTCCTGCACCTGCGAGATCTGGGCGGCGTCGAACTGCGGCACCGCGGGCGCGGGCACCGCGGCGACGACGGGGGTGGCCGCCGCGGCGACCGCCTCGACGGTGCGGCGGGTGAAGACGGTGCTCACGGAACCGGAGAAACCCCGGCCCCGGAACGCGGCGACGGCGCGGATCGCGGTGATGGAGTCCCCGCCGAGCGCGAAGAAGTCGCTCCCGGCCCGGACGTCGGCGACCGGCAGCCCGAGGGCGTCGGCCAGCGAGCGCGCCCACGCGGTCTCGGCCGGGCCGTGCGGGGGGCGGCCGGGGGCCGGGGCACCGGCCGTCGGCTGCGGGAGCGCGGTCGGGTCCAGCTTGCCGGTGGCGGTGCGCGGCAGGGCGTCGAGGACGACGACGGCCGCGGGGACGAGGTGCTCGGGCAGGACGTCGGCGGCCGCCGCGCGCAGGGCGTCCCCCGCCCCGTGCGTGTCGCGGGGTCCGACGACGTAGGCGAGGAGCCGGCCCCCGCGTTCCACGACGGCCGCCTGCCGGACACCGGCCAGGCGCAGCAGCGCGCTCTCGACCTCGGCCGGTTCCACCCGGTACCCGCGCACCTTGAGCTGCCGGTCGGCGCGGCCGAGGTAGTCCAGCAACCCGTCGGCCCGCAGCGCGACGAGGTCACCCGTGCGGTACATCCGGCTGCCCGGCGGGCCCCACGGGTCGGCGACGAACCGGGCGGCGGTGAGCGCCCCCGCGCCGCGGTAGCCGAGGGCGAGCTGGGGGCCGGCGAGGTGGAGCTCGCCGGGGAAACCCACCGGGACGGGCCGCAGGTGGGTGTCGAGGACCCGGGCGGTCGTGCCGTGCACGGGCCGGCCGATGGGGGTTCCGCCGACGGCGGCGTCCTCACCCTCGAGGCCGACCGCGTCGACGGTGGATTCGGTCGGCCCGTAGAGGTTGCGCACGACGAGACCGGGTTCGCCCCGCAGCCGCGCCCACAGCGCGGGCGGGCAGGCCTCACCGCCCACGGTCAGGACCCGCACCGGGTGCGGTCGGGTGAGCAGGCCCGCGTCGAGCAGGGCGGCCGCCACGGTGGGCGTCGTGTCGACGAACTCCAGGCCGTGCGCGCGGACGGCGGCGACCGTCGCGGCGGGGTCCTGCGCCACCTCCCGCGCCAGCAGGTGCACCTCGTGCCCGGACAGCACGGCCTGCAGCGTGTCCCACGACCCGTCGAACACCAGCGGCAGCGTCTGCGCGACGCGCAGCCCGCGGTCGGCGGGGGTTCCGCGGCCGGGGGCGAACGTCGTCGCGCGGTGGTGGGCCAGGAACGCCGCGAACGCGCCGTGGGTGACGAGGACGGCCTTGGGCTCACCCGTGGACCCGGAGGTGTGGATCACGTGGGCCGGGGTCCCGGGGGCCGGGACGGGCAGGTCCGTCAGCCGGGTCCCGGGCCGGCGGCCGACGGTCCCCGGGGTGAGCCGCAACTCGCCCGGGCCGAGCCGCCGCACGAGGTCGTCACGGCGCGCGAGGGGCCAGGTCGTGTCGAGGGGGACGGCCGTGCGGCCGGCGACGAGGCACGCCAGGTGCGCCACGACCGCGTCGGCGCCGCGGGGCAGGTCGAGGGCGACGGGGGTCGCGGGCGGGCAGGCCCGGTCCAGCCAGCCGGCGGTCTCGGCGACCTCCCGGACGAGGTCGGTGACCGTCCAGCGGGTGCCGCCGTCGACGAGCGCGAGGCGGTCGGGGAACCGGGTGGCCGTGTCCCGCAGCAGGTCGACGGCGCCGACCGGGTCCACCGCGGGGGTCGTCAGCCCGGTGGGGGCGGCCCCCGCCAGCGCGGCCACGGGCGTGCGCGGGTCCGCACCGCAGAACCCGCGCAGCAGCGCGGCGCACTCGGTGAGCACGGCGTCGACCTGCTCGTCCCGCAGCAGCCCGGCGGGCGCGTGGGCCCGCCAGTCCAGCCGGCCGTCGCGGGCGCGGGTGAGCGAGACCGACAGGTCGTCGACCGGCCCCTCCCCGAGGTTCTCGACGGCGACCGCGACGTCGGCCGCGGTGTCGGGGTGGTCGAAGGTCTTGAGGTTCAGCTCGGTCCCCACGAGGGGGCGGTCGTGGTGCAACCGCCCCGTGGCGCGGGCCAGCTCCTCGGCGCGGAACCGGCCGTGGCGGCGGACCTCGCGCAGCGCGTCGACGACACCGCCGACGAGGTCGGCCACCGCGGCGGCGGGGTCGACGCGGACCGCCAGCGGCACGACGTTGACGACGGTCGTGGGGCACAGCGCGGCCCGGGACCCGGTGGTGCCGGTGCGGTTCATGAGGGGGACGCCGAGGACGACGTCCTGCGTCCCGCGCAGCCGGGACAGGACGAGGAGGTGGGCGGCGAGGGCGAGCTCGGCCCACGTGGCGCCGAACCGCCCGGCGGCGCGGTCGAGGTCCGGCCCGGTGATCTCGAACCGCCCGGAGCGGACCGTCACCGGGCCGCCGGAGCGCGCGGCGGCCGGGTCGCCGAACCCGCGGGCGGCGCCCTCGGTCCCCGCCCGGTCGACCCAGAACGCCCGGTCGCGCGCGGAGGCGGCCGAGGCCCGGTACTCCTGCTCGGCCGCGGCGACGTCGGCGACCGGGGTGAACCAGGCCGCCGGAGCGGGGGTCCCCCCGCGGCGCGCGGCCAGGAGCTCGGTGACCCGCCGCACCACGAGACCCACCCCCCAGCCGTCGACGAGGACGTGGTGCCACCCGGTGAACCACGCGACGTGCCGGGGACCGACGACGAGGAGGTGCTGCTCGTGCAACGGGTCCGGTCCCAGCGGCAGGCCGCGGGCGATCCGCAGCGCTGCCCACGCCCGGGCCGCGGCGACGTCGGCGACCGGGGTGGTCCCCGGGCCGGTGAACCGGTCCGGACCGGTCGTCACGGCCCCGTCCACCGCCACCCGCACGGCGTCCAGCCCGGTCTCGCGGACGGCCTGCGCCACGGCGGCGGCGACGTCGGCCGGGACGAGCCCCGGCGCGGACGCGGGGACCGTGAGGTGCACGAGTTCCCCGACCGTGAACGACGCGGGGTCGTCGGCCACGAGCTGGGCGTGGACGACCCCCCGCTGCGCCTCGGTGAGCGTCCCGGCGGACGATCCGGTGCGGGTCGTCATCCCCGCATCGCCACCAGGGCCTCCTCGAAGTCCTCCAGCGCCACCAGGGCGGTCTCGTACCGGTCGGCGAAGAAGTACCGCAGACCGTAGGCGTGACCGTCGCGCACGGCGGGCAACTGCTGCCACGTCGGCAGCGCCATCATCTCGGCGGCCCCCACGCCGGGTTCCCCGTCGAGGCTCTGCTCGTACAGGACGGCCGTCGCGTCGGTCACGGTGCCGAGCTGCTCGGCGGACAGGAACGCGGCGTTCTCGTCGGTGATGTCCCGCGAGACGGCGGTGAGGGTCCCCCCGGCGTCCACGACCGTGTCCCCGGGCCAGGAGATCGGCGAGTAGACCGTGACCTCCTCGTAGAAGTCGAGGGGGGCGAACACGTTGCCCGCCAGCACGTCGGCGTAGTCGGTGCGGATCTGGGCGGCCTTGGCGTCGTAGGCGGCCTTCGCCCGGTCGGCGTCGTCGCCGTCGCCGAGGACGTGCGACATCTCCAGCGTCGCGTCCTTCGTGCGGGCCGAGCCGTCGGAGCGGACGAGGACGGTGGGGGCGATGGCGTTGAGCTTCTCCCACGTCGCGGTGGCCTCGGCGGACAGCTCCTCGGTCGTCCCGCCGCGGACGAACCCGATCATCAGGTCCGGTTCGAGGGAGGAGATCCGCTCGTAGTCCCAGCCGTCGGCGCCCAGGACGACCGGCAGGTCGGAGACCTGCTCGTACTCCTGCGGCAGGAAGGCGTCCTCGTAGTCGCCGTCGGCCGTGGCCAGCGGGGTGATCCCGGCGCCGAGCAGCGGGCCCACGGCCCCTTCGAGCGCGATGACGCGGCGGGGTTCGGTGGGGATGTCGACGGCACCGAACGCCGTCTGGACCGAGCGCGTCGCTCCTCCGCTCGTCCCACCGGTCGCGCTCGTGCCGGCCGCCGCGTCGTCCGGCCCCCCGCAGGCGGCGAGGGCGAGGAGCACCGACGCGCCCAGCGCGCCGACCACCCCCCGCCGGGTCGTGGTCGTCCGGGTCGTGGTCGTCCGGGTCGTGGTCGTCCGGGTGGGGGTGCGGTCGGGGGTCGACAGGGGTGCGGTCACGGGTCAGGCCTTCCGGGAGGGGGTGGGGACGAGGACGATGAGCACGTCCTCGACGGTGCGGGCGGCGGCGATGCGCGGGAACGAGACGTCGGCCCCCGCGCGGCGCCAGCGGTCGACGAGCGCCATGAGCCGGATCGAGTCGACGCCGAGGTCGTCCAGCGGGTCCTCGCGCGCGACCTCCTCGCGCGGGAGGCCGGCAGCGCTCGCCAGGTCGGACAGGACCGCCTCGACGGTCAAGGGGGTCAGGGGGGTCAGGGGTGCGGGCACGGGTGGTCCTCCACGGTCGGGACGGGCTGCGGCGCGCCGGCCGGGGGACGGCGGTCGCGCGGGACGACGAGGGGGCGACCCGTCTCGGGGTCGGCCAGGACGCGGGCCGGCAGGTCGAACACCTCGGCGACGAGCCGTTCGGTGACGACGTCGTCCGCGGTCCCCGCCGCGACGACGGCCCCCTCGCGCAGGACGACGACGTGGTCGGCGTACCGGGCGGCGAGGCTGAGGTCGTGCAGGACGGCGACGACGGTGCGCCCGCCGCGCACGAGCGCGGAGCAGGTGTCCAGGACCTCGACCTGGTGGGCCACGTCGAGGAAGCTCGTGGGTTCGTCCAGCAGCACCGCGGGCGTCCGCTGCGCCAGCGCCATCGCGATCCAGACCCGCTGGCGCTGGCCGCCGGACAACCGGGCCAGCGGGCTGTCCGCCAGGTCCAGGGTCCGGGTGGTGCGCAGCGCGTCCTCGACGGCGGCGCGGTCCGCGGCACGCACGGGGGTCAGCGCCCCGCGGTGCGGTTGCCGGCCGCGCAGCACGAGGTCGCGCACGAGGATCCCGTCCGGGGCCGTGGGCTGTTGCGGCAGCAGCGCCAGCGTGCGGGCCAGCTCGCGCGGGCGGAACGTCGCGAGGTCGCGGCCCTGCACGAGGACGCGCCCCGCGGTGGGTCGCAGGATGCGGGCCAGGGTCAGCAGGAACGTCGACTTGCCGCAGCCGTTCGGGCCGACGACGGCGGTGAAGGCGCCCTCCGGGACGGTGACGTCGACCGCGCGGAGCACCTCCGGGCGACCGGGGCGGCCGACGGTGACCCCCTCGGCGTGCAGCAGCGGTGCGACCGGCCTCACGGGCCGGGTTCCGCGACGAGGACGGGGTCGACGGTCTGCGGGGCCTCGCCCGGGCCCGAGCGCAGGGCCGCCGCGATCTCCCCGGCGCGCACGGCGACGTTCGACAGGAGCGTGGCGGAGATGCCGTGCTGGTGCCCCGTGGAGCCGACGAGGAACACCCGGCCCCGGGCCGGGACGGTCCACCGGGCGCTGTAGTCGCGGGCGGCCACGGGCCGGGACCGCTCGTCGCGGACGAGCAGGTCGGCGTCCTGCCCCAGCAGCACGGCCGGGTCCAGCGGCCGGTACCCCGTCCCGCAGACGGCGAGGTCGACCCGGACCCGTTCGGTGCGCCCGGTGAGTCCCTCGTGGACCCCGAGGTCGAGGTGGTCACCCGCGTCCCGGACGTCCACCAGCCGGGCCGCGCGGTGCCACACGAACCGCGCCGGGCCCGCCCAGCGGTCGGCGTAGTCGAGGTCGTAGAGGCGTTGCAGCGTCTCGGGGTTGACGACGGCGTTGTTCGTCCCGCGGTGCAGGTCGTCCAGGCGGTCGCGTTCGGCCGCGGGGGCGTCGAACAGTTCGCCGACGCTGGCCGGGTCGAAGATGCGGTTGGCGAAGGGGCTGGAGTCCGACGGCGACATCCCGAACCGGCTCTGCACCGAGTGCAGCCGCGCGCGGGGGAACCGCGCGTGCAGGTCGGCCAGCACCTCCGCCGCGCTCTGCCCACCGCCGACGACGGCGACCGAGCGCACGGTCGCCGGGTCCACGTCACCGACCCGGTGCAGGTGCTCGGCCGTGTGCCACAACCGGTCCGAGGGGACGACGCCCGCGGGCAGCTCCGGTTGCAGACCCGCGGCGAGGACGACGTCACGGGCCAGGACCCGGGTGACGCCGCCGGTGCTGGCGACGGTGACCTCGAAGTGCTGCAGCACCCCGCCGTCCAGGACGGGACGGACGAGTTCGACCCGGCTGCCGTAGCGCACGACGTCGTCGAGCTTGGCCGCCGCCCAGCGCAGGTAGGTGGCGAACTCGACCCGCAGCGGCGTCATCGACCCGCGGTTGAAGAAGTCGGCGAGCCCGTCGCGCTCGGCGAGGAACTGCAGGAACGTGAACTCCGACCGCGGGTCCCGGAAGGTGGCGAGGTCCTTGGCGAAGGCGATCTGCATCGACGCGTCCGGCAGGAGCATCCCCTCGTGCCAGCGCAGTTCCGGCGCGGCCTCGAAGAACCGGGCGCGCAGGGGTTCCCGGCCGGCCCGCCGGTCCTCCTCGGCCTGTTCGGCCAGGGCGGCGGCCAGGGCGAGGTTCGCCGGGCCGAACCCGACGCCGACGACGTCCAGCACCTCCGGCCGCCGGGCCGCCCGGTCCCGCGTGCAGCGGCGCGAGACCTTCCCGACGGCCGTCGCGGGCAGGTCCTCGACGATGCGGAACACGTCGGGGACCTTGTAGGCGGCCAGCGAGGCGTCGACCAGGTGCCGGCGCAGGGTGCGGCGGTCCAGCCCGTCGCGCCGTCCGGGGCGCGGGACGACGTAGGCGACCGAGCGTTCCCCGAGGTGGTCGTCGGGTTCGCCGACGACGCAGACGTCGTGGACCCCGTCGTGGGTGAGCAGCAGGTCCTCGACCTCGGCCGGGGAGATCTTCTCCCCGCCGCGGTTGACCTGCTCCTTGACCCGGCCGACGACGCGCAGCGACCCGTCGGCGCTGCGGCGCACCAGGTCCCCCGTGCGGTAGGACCCGTCGGCGCTGAACGCGTCGAGGTTGACCGCCGCCGTCGCGGGGTCGGCCGCCTCGGGCGCGTAGTAGCCGCGGATCGTGTAGGGCCCGCGGACGAGCAGTTCACCGGTCTGCCCGGTCGGGACGTCGGCCCCGGTCGCGTCGACGACGCGGACCTCGTCGAGCGGGGACATCGGCCGGCCCTGGCTCGTGATCAGCAGGTCCAGCGGGTCGTCCGGGGAGGTGTAGCAGACCAGGCCCTCGGCCATCCCGTACACCTGTTGCAGCGGGCCGAGCTCCTCGTGGACCCGGCGGGCCACCGCCGGCGACAGGCGGGCCCCGCCGACGAGCACGCGGCGCAGCGAGGAGGTGTCGGCCGCGGTCAGGTCGGGGCTGTCGAGCCAGAGCTGCACGAGCGGAGGCACGGCGACGACGTGGGTGACGCGGTGCTCGGCGACCGCGGTCAGGACCGTGGCCGCATCGGCGCCCGCCGGGAAGACGACGGTGCCGCCGGCGGCGAGGACCCCGAACCACCCGGGGGAGCTCAGGGGGAAGTTGTGCGTCGCGGGCAACGGGACGAGCAGGACGGTCGCGGCGTCCACCGCGCACAGCTCGTTGCTGCGCAGGAAGGAGTACGCGTACTCGCGGTGGGCCCGCGGGACGAGCTTCGAGGGACCGGTGGTGCCGCCGGACAGCTGGAAGAACGCCAGTTCCCCGGCGTCGGCCTCCGGCCGGACCGGGTGGGGCCGGCCGGACCGGGGAACCGTCCCGGCGGGCCGGTGCAGCACCTTCAGCTCCGTGGACCCCAGCCCGGCGTGGACGCGGGCGGTGAGGTCGGGGAGGTCGGACGCGGGACCGTCGAGGTCGCCGACGATCCAGTGGGTGGCCCGGCCGGCGCGGGCGGCGTGCACGACCTCCTGCGCCCGGTGCGCGGGCAGGGCGAGCACGGGGCGCGCGCCGAGGCGGAACAGGGCGAGCAGGACGGCGACGAGGTCGGCCGACCCCGGGAGCTGGAGGACGACGGTCGTCCCGTCCCGGACGCCGTCGGCCGCGAGGTCGGCGGCGGTCCGCCCGACGCGGTCGAGGAGGTCGGCGTAGCTCGTCCGGCCCGAGGCGTCGACGACGGCGGTCACGTCGGGCGTCGTCCGCGCGGCCGCGGCCACGAGGTCCTCGATGCGGTCGGTGCCCCAGACCCCGGCCGTCAGGTAGGACGCGACGGCCTCGGCCGGGTAGGGCACGACGCCGGGGCTGTCCTGCAACGCGGTCACGGCTGGTGCGCCTCTCCGGGGAGGTCGTCGCCGGTGAGGGCGGCGAGGGCGGTGGCGAACTTCGCGGCGGTCTCGGCGTGCTCGGCCTCGGGGGTGGACCCCGCCACGACGCCGGCGCCGGCGGACAACCGGGCCGACCCCGGCCGCAGGAGCGCGCAGCGCAGCACGAGGGCCCACTCGCCGTTCCCCGCGGCGTCGGTCCAGCCGACGAGACCGGCGTAGTTCCCGCGGGGTTCGGGTTCGAGGGTGCGCACGAGGTCCAGGGCGGCCTCGACGGGGACTCCGCTGACGGCGGGGGTGGGGTGGATCCGCAGGGCCGCGTCGAGGGACCCCACGCCCGGACGCGGGGTTCCCGTGATGCGCGTGCCGAGGTGCCACATGCTGTCCGTCGCGGTGGGGACGGGTGCGGCGGGGACGTCCAGGTCGATGACGAGCGGCGCCAGCCGGGCGGCGATGTGGTCCACGACGAGGGCGTGCTCGCGGCGGTCCTTGGCGGAGGCGAGCAGATCGGCGGGCGGCTGCGTCTGCCCCGCCCGCCGCGGACGGGAACCGGCCAGGGGGTGGCTGGTGAGGCCGGTGGCGTCGACGGCGGCGACGAGTTCCGGGGACGCCCCCGTGAGCAGACCCTCCGTGGTCCGGACGGCGAACGTCCACCCGTGGGGGTTCGCCGCCGCGAGGCGGTCCAGGTACCCGTCGACGGAGAACCCCCCCGGGAGCGGGGTGTCGAGGGTGCGCGCCAGGACGACCTTGTCGAGCTCGCCGGCGCCGATGCGGCGCAGGGCCTGCGCGACGGCAGCGCGGTAGCCGGGGTCGTCGGGGATCTCGCGGGGGCAGGGGCCGGCGGTGGCCGCACGGGGTTCCCACGGCGTGCGGACGACGTCGGGCACCCAGCGGAGTTCGGCGGTGCCGGCCGGGTCGAACGGCACCACCCCGCAGACGACGGAACCGTCGTCCTCCCTGGAACCGTTGGCGCGGAACGCCTCGCGCACGGCCCGAGTGAGGTGGGGGCCGTACCCGGGCGGGACGTCGAGGGGCGTCCCGCCCTCGGCCACCACGAGTTCGGAGTGCGCGGCCACGGCGAAGGACGCGTTCTCCCAGCGCGGGACCGGTTCGAGCGAGGACGTGGTCCCGCCGCCGGCGGTGGCCAGCCCGGTGCTCACGCGGGACCTGCGCCGGGTGCCTGGGGACGCACGGGTTCCTCCTGGTCAGGGGGTTTCGTCGTGGGTGCGGGGCGACGCCGCGTCACCCCGCTGGTTTGGTGAGCCTATCCTCATCCACCGGTGCGCCGTCAAGGTGTCCGGCGGGAGGTTCAGGACAGCGCGGCGACCACGTCGTCGGTGCTGCGGACGACGCCGCACGTGCTCGCGATCCACGTCAGCGCCGACCGGTGCCGCGACTCGTCGAAGTCCGCGACGGCGTCGCCGACGACGAACGGCTGGACGTCCCGCATGAACGCCTCGCAGGCGCTGACCTGGCAGCCGATCCCCGCGTACACCCCGGTGACGACGAGCTGGTCCCGCCCGGCGCGCCGGAGGTCCTCGGCGAGCGTCGACCGCTGGAACGCGGAGTACCGCCACTTGGTCAGGACGGTGTCACCACCGCGCGGCGCCACCTGCTCCGAGATCCCCGCCCGGTGCGGACGCCGACCGATGCCGTCGCCCCAGAAGTCCGTGAGCAGGGCCCGTTCCGCAGGGTCCTGCTGCGCCGGCTGGGCCGTGTAGACGACGGGGACACCCGCCGCCGAGGCGACGTCCCGGATGCGCGAGACGTTGCGCAACAGGGTTTCCCGCAGGACCGAACCCGGACCGTAGACGTCGAGGAAGTGGTCCTGCAGGTCGTGCAGCAGCAGCACGGCGCGATCAGCGCGCAGCTCCCAGGGAACCCGCGCGGGCGGGAGGTCGGCGGCCACGGGCAGCGGGTAGTCGGTGACGGCGGGCAGGTCGGTGACGCTCAAGGGTTTCTCCCGGGAGGGGCGGGACGGCGGGTCAGTAGCGCAGGGACGCGCCGCCGTCCACGAGGACGTCGGTGAGGGTGATGTGGCGCGCCGCGTCGGACAGCAGGAAACCCACCGTCTCGGCCACGTCGCGGGGTTCGGCCAACCGGCCGAGCGGGATGCCCAGGCGGAACGCGTCGAGGTCGCCGCGCACGACGGAACCGGGCCCACCGGGCAGGTCCCGCTGCATGGCGGTGTCGGTCGAACCCGGGGAGACGACGTTGCAGCGCACGCCGTCGCGCGCCAGTTCGAGACCCAGGCACAGGACGTAGCGGGTGGCCGCGGCCTTGGAGGCCGCGTAGGCGGCCATGCCGGAGCGGGGCAGCCTGGCGGCGTTCGAACTGACCGCCACGATGGCGCCGCGGCGGCGCCGGGCCATGTGCCGGGCGACGGCGCGGCAGACGTTGCGGGTCCCGCCGGCGTTCACGGCCATCGACAGGTCCCAGTCCTGGTCCCCGTCACCCGTGGCGGCCCCGGCACGCAGCACACCGGCGACGTGGGCCAGTTCCTCGACGGGCCCGAGCTCCCGTTCGGCGAGGTCGACCTCGCGGTCGACCCCGTCGCGGTCGGCGACGTCGCAGACGGCCGTCCGGACGCGCACGCCCGTGCCGACGAGCCGGTCCGCGGCGGCCTCCAGGGCGTCGCCGTCCCGGTCGAGCAGCAGCAACGCCGAGTGCCGCGGGGCGAGCACCTCGGCGACCGCGGAGCCGATGCCGCCGGCCGCACCGGTGACGACGGCGACGCGTTCTGTGCTCACGCGGGGAAGGTTAGCCTCACCTCGTGTTCCACCGTCAAGTCCCCGGCGCCGAGACGGGCGTCTCACTGCTGGTCCACGGCCCGCTGCCGGCGCACGCCCGCACCGTCCGGCCCACCGCCGACGAACGACGGCGCGCGGACCGCCTGCGGCGCAGCGACGACCGCGACCGCTCGCTCGTGGCGGCGCACCTGCTGCGGGTGGCGGCCGCGCGCCTGGCCGGGATCGACGCCGCGGAGGTCGTCGTCACCCGGGCCTGCCGGACGTGCGGGGCCGACGGCGACCACGGCCGCCCCGTCGTGCGGCGGGGTCCGGCCGCCGGCGTCGCGCTGTCCGCGTCGCACGCCGGGGACGTCGTCGTCGTGGCGGCCTCGACGGCCGGGCCGGTGGGGGTCGACGTGGACCTCGTCGCGCACGCCGACTTCCCCGGTTTCGACGACGTCGCCCTCGGCCCCCGGGAACGGGAGGTCCTGGACCTCGTGCCGCCCACCGGACGGCCGCGGTGGCGGGCCCGGTGCTGGACGCGGAAGGAGGCGGTCCTGAAGTGGACCGGTCTCGGCCTGGCCGCCGGCCCCACCGCCGTCGAGGTCCCCACCGACGGAGCACCCCGCGGCCGGGGACCTCTCGCGACCGAGCTGCCCCCGGACCTCGTCGTCGTGGGACTGGCCGGGCTGCCACCCGGCTACGTCGGCGCCGTGGCCGCCCACCGGGACGTCGCCGGTGCCCTCGCCCGTCCGGTCGAGGGCACCGGCGGCTGAGGGTCAGAGCCCCGTCATCGCCAGCATCGCCGCGTTGTAGCGCTCACCCGCGACCCCGAGCCGCTCGGCCGCCGCGGACAGTTCCGCGAGGTCGTCCGCCGCCAGGTCCAGGTCGAGCGCCCCGAGGTTCTCGGTCAGCCGCGACGTCCGACGGGTCCCGGGGATCGGGACGACGTCGGGCCGCTGCGCGAGCAACCACGCCAGCGCCACCTGCGCCGGCGTCGCGCCGGCGTTGCCCGCGACCCGGCGGACGAGGTCGACGAGGGCCTGGTTCGCCGCGCGGTTCTCCTGCGTGAAGCGCGGGATGCGAGTGCGGATGTCCCCCTCCGTGAACTCGGTCGAGGTGTCGACGGCCCCGGCGAGGAAACCCTTGCCGAGCGGGCTGAACGGGGCGAGGGAGATGCCGAGCTCGTCGAGGACGGGCAGCACCTCGGTCTCGATCTCCCGGGTCCACAACGAGTACTCGCTCTGCAGCGCCGTGACGGGGTGGACGGCGTGCGCGCGCCGGACGGTCCCGGCCCCCGCCTCGGACATCCCGAAGTGGGCCACCTTGCCGGCGGCGACGAGTTCCCCGACGGCCCCGGCGACCTCCTCGATCGGGACGTCCGGGTCGACGCGGTGCTGGTAGAACAGGTCGATCCGGTCGGTCCGCAACCGGGTGAGGGAGGCGTCGGCGACGCGGCGGATCTGCTCGGGCCGGCTGTCGGTGCCGACGGACTTCCCGTCCCGGATGTCCCAGCCGAACTTCGTCGCGATGACGACGCGGTCGCGCAGGGGTTCCAGGGCCTCCCCGACGAGTTCCTCGTTGTCGTACGGCCCGTACACCTCGGCGGTGTCGAAGAACGTCACGCCGCGCTCGACGGCGCCCCGCAGGACACCGACCATCTCCTGCCGGTCCCCGGGGTTCGGGCCGTAGCTCTGGCTCATCCCCATGCAGCCCAGTCCGAGGGCCGAGACGGTCAGCCCGCCGTCGACGGTGCCCAGGGTTCGCGTCCTCATGGTGTCTCCTCCGGTTCTCCGCGGTCGTCGGGCAGTCAACCGCCGCCGGGCCGTCCGCGACAGTCACGGGCGGAGGGTGCGACGGCAGACCACCCCGGGACGTGGCCCGGACCCGACCCGGGAACGACGAAGGCCCCGGTCGGTCGACCGGGGCCTTCGTCTCACGTGCGCGAGGGGGGAGTTGAACCCCCACGCCCTTTCGGGCACACGGACCTGAACCGTGCGCGTCTGCCTATTCCGCCACTCGCGCGTGCTGAGACCAACCGTACCAGCCCGGGGAGGGCCGTCACGCCACCTCCACGTCCGCTCACCGCCGCTCCACGGGCGGGCGGGGGGTGCCCGGCTACGATTGCCTGGCCCGGGGGACTGGACGCGATCAGGGAGGGAGGCCGCCGTGGGAGTGCTCGACCGCTTCGAGCGCGGGGTCGAACGTGCCGTCAACGGTGTGTTCGCGCGGGCCTTCCGCAGCGAGGTGCAGCCGGTGGAGGTGGCCAGCGCGCTGCGGCGCGAGCTGGACGACCGCGCGGCCGTCCTGTCGCGGGGCCGTACCCTCGTGCCGAACAGCTTCATCGTCGAGCTCGGCAGCGCCGACCACGAGAAGATCGCCTCCTGGCAGGACACCCTCGCCGACGAGCTCGTCGCGGCCGTCACCCAGCACGCCGAGAAGCAGCGGTACAGCTTCGTCGGCCCGGTGCGGGTCGGCTTCCACGAGGCCGACGACCTCGAGACCGGTGTCTTCCGCGTCCTGTCCTCCACCGTCAAGGGCCGTGTCGCCCCGGCCACGCCGCGCACG
This sequence comes from Kineococcus mangrovi, assembly GCF_041320705.1. NCBI lineage: Bacteria > Bacillati > Actinomycetota > Actinomycetes > Kineosporiales > Kineosporiaceae > Kineococcus > Kineococcus mangrovi. Next base: position 242,389 of record NZ_JBGGTQ010000006.1, on the reverse strand, counting down.
AACCAGGCCGGCCGGCCCCGGCTGGAGGTCGACGGCCGCGGGTACGTGCTGGCCGAGGCCGTGACCGTCCTCGGCCGCGGCTCGGACGCCGACGTCGTCCTCGACGACCCCGGTGTCTCCCGGCGCCACGCCGAGATCCGCGTCGCCCCCGGCGGTGCGCGGGTCTCCGACCTGAGCTCCACCAACGGCACGTTCGTCGACGGCGAGCGCGTCTCCTCCCTCGACCTGTGGGACGGCGCCGTGATCACCGTGGGACGCAGCAAGATCGTGTTCCACGCCGCCCGGCGGGACGAGGGCTGGACGTGACGGGCCGGCCGGGGACGCGCCCGTGAGCGAACTGACCCTCACCGTCCTGCGGTTGGGGCTGCTCGTCGTGCTCTGGCTGTTCGTCCTGACGATCGTCGGCGTCCTGCGCGCCGACCTGCTCGGCACGCGCGTGACGACCCGCCGCACCGACCGGGCCGCGGCCCGGCCGCGCCGCGACCCGGTCGAGGCCTCCCCCGAGGCGGCCCGTCCGCGGCGCGCGACGCTCGTCGTCACCGAGGGCTCGCTGCGCGGGACGACGCTCGCCCTCGGCCAGAGCGCCGTGCTCATCGGCCGCGGCAGCGACTGCACGCTCGTCCTGGACGACGAGTACGCCTCCACCAAGCACGTCCGGATCACGCCCAACCCCGCCGGCGACGGCTGGTCGGTCGAGGACCTGCAGTCCACGAACGGCTCGTTCCTCGGCCGCGACCGCCTGACCGCCCCCGCCCCCTTCGAGCCCGGGACGCCGTTGCGCATCGGCAAGACCGTGCTCGAGCTCCGGAGGTAGCCCCGTGCCCATCGCGCTGAACTACGCCGCGCGCTCGGACGTCGGACTGGGGCGCACCACCAACCAGGACTCCGGGTACGCCGGGCCGCACCTGCTCGTCATCGCCGACGGCATGGGCGGCCACGCCGGCGGCGACGTCGCCAGCTCCCTCGCCGTGGGCGAGATGTCCTCCCTCGACGGGGAGTCGCATGGCAGCGACGACGCCGCCCAGCACCTGCACGACGCCATCGAGGCCGCCAACGAGCAGCTGCGCCGGCGCATCGAGACCGAACCCGACCTCGCCGGGATGGGCACCACGGTCACGGCGATCCTGCGGGCCGGTTCGCGGCTCGTGCTCGCCCACATCGGCGACTCGCGCGGCTACCTGCTGCGCGACGGGCAGCTCGTCCAGCTCACGAAGGACCACAGCTACGTGCAGACCCTCATCGACGAGGGCCGGATCAGCCCCGAGGAGGCCGAGCGGCACCCGCAGCGCTCGGTGATCATGCGGGTGCTCACGGGCCGGGCGGACGACGAGGCGGACGTCTCCGTCCGCGAGGCCCGCCCCGGCGACCGCTACCTGCTGTGCAGCGACGGGCTGTCCGGCGTCGTCAGCCACGACACGCTCACCGAGACCCTCGCCGCGGGCACCGACCCCGACACCACCTGCCAGCGCCTCGTCGAGCTCGCGCTGCGCGGCGGCGGGCCGGACAACATCTCCTGCGTCGTCGCCGACGTCGTCGCGCTCGACGGGGGCGCCCCGCCGTCGACGACCCCGCAGGTCGTCGGCGCGGCCGCGTTCCACCGCCCCCGCCGCTCCTCCGCCGCCGGGACCCCGGCCGCCCGGGCCGCCGCCCTGCGCGCCGCGCAGGACGAGTCCGGCGACGACGCGGAGGACGACGATCGCCCCGCCCTGACCGACCGCGAGCGCCGCCGCCGGCGCGTGCGGTGGGTCGCCGGTCCCCTGCTGCTCGTGCTGCTGCTCGTGGCCGGGGCCCTGGGGTCGTGGCGGTGGAGCCAGCAGCAGTACTTCGTCGGGGACGACGGCGGGACGGTCGCGATCTACCAGGGTCTGACGCAGGACATCGGGCCGCTGCGGACGTCGCACGTGCTGCAGACGACCGACATCGCCGTGGCGGACCTGTCGACGACGTGGTCGGGCCGCGTCCAGGAACGGGTCAGCACGAACAGCCTCGCCGACGCGCGCGAGCTCGTCGCGAACCTGGAGGACAACGCGGCGGCCTGCCGCGCGGCGGTCGCGGCGAACACCCCGGTCCCCTCGCCCTCCCCGAGCGCAACCGGGGCCCCGGACTTCTCCGTCCCGAGCGTTGCGTCGCCCGGCTCGCCCACGAGCACCCCCACCAGTTCCCCGTCCCAGACCCTGACCCCCGAGGACTGCGGAGGTGTCGGCTGATGGCCACCGTGCTGCCCGTCTACCCCACCACCCGGCGCAACGTCGAGCTCGCGCTCGTGGTGCTGGCCGTCGTCATCGCCGGCGGCGCCTGGGCCGTCACGGGCCTGACGGTCGACGGGTCGCTGCCGCCGAACCTGTTCGCCTACGCGGGCGGTCTCGGCGGGCTGGCCGTCGTCCTGCACCTGCTGCTGCGCTGGCGGGCCCGGCACGCAGACCCGCTGCTGCTGCCGGTCGCGACCCTGCTCAACGGCATCGGGCTGGTGATGATCCACCGCCTCGACCTCGCGCTGGACTCCTCGGCGGCGTCCCGGCAGTTCACCTGGTCGGCGCTGGGGATCGTCATGGCCGGCGCCGTGCTGGTGCTCGTGCGCGACCACCGCGTCCTGCGCCGGTACACGTGGACGGCCGCGGTCGCCGGCCTGGTCCTGCTGCTGCTGCCCCTGGTGCCGGGGCTGGGCCGCACCGTCAACGGGGCGCGCATCTGGATCGGGGTCGGGCCGTTGTCGTTCCAGCCCGGGGAGCTGGCGAAGATCTGCCTGGCGGTGTTCTTCGCCGGGTACCTCGTCGTGCACCGCGACGCGCTGTCCCTGACCGGCAGGAAGGTGCTGTTCCTGCAGCTGCCGCGCGCCCGCGACCTCGGGCCGATCCTGCTGGCGTGGGTGGCGAGCATCGGGATCCTCGTCCTGCAGCGCGACCTCGGGACGTCGCTGCTGTTCTTCGGCCTGTTCGTCGCCGTGCTCTACGTCTCCACCGAGCGCGTCTCGTGGATCGTGCTGGGGCTGCTGATGTTCTCCGCGGCGGCCGTGTTCGCCGCGACGACGATGGGCCACGTCCAGGCCCGCGTCGACATCTGGTTGCACCCGTTCACCGCCGAGAACCGCACGGGGTCCAGCTACCAGCTCGTCCAGGGGCTGTTCGGGATGGCCAACGGCGGGCTGACGGGGACGGGGCTGGGCGAGGGCCGGCCGCAGACCGTGCCGTACGCGAACTCCGACTTCATCTACTCCTCCCTCGGGGAGGAGCTCGGCCTGGTCGGCCTGTTCGCCGTCCTCGTGCTGTACGTCGTGCTCGTCGAGCGCGGGCTGCGGACCGCCATCGGCGTGCGCGACGGGTTCGGCAAGCTGCTGGCCGCCGGTCTGGCGTTCTCCGTCACGCTGCAGGTGTTCGTCGTCGTCGGCGGCGTCACCCGGGTCATCCCGCTGACGGGTCTGACGATGCCGTTCCTGGCCGCGGGCGGGTCCTCGCTGGTGTCGAACTGGATCGTCGTGGCGCTGCTGCTGCGGGTCTCGGACCTGGCCCGCCGCCCGGCCGCGGAGGTCCGCAACGGGCCCGACGGCGAGACCGGCGTGACCCAGGCGGTGAGGATCGCGTGAACCGACCGCTGCGCCGGCTCTCCCTCGTCGTCGCCTTCCTCTTCTTCGCGCTCTTCGCCTCCACGACGTGGATCCAGTTCATCTCCGCCGGCCGGCTCAACGCGATGCCGGGCAACTCCCGGCAGCTGTACGCCGAGTTCGGCCGCGAGCGCGGGGCGATCCTCGTGCAGGGCGGGGCGGCGGTCGCGACGAGCGAGGGCGTCCAGGACCCGTACGAGTTCCAGCGCACCTACCCGGCGGGTCCGCTGTACGCGCCCGTCACGGGGTACTACTCCCTGCGGTACGGCACGGCGGGCATCGAGCGGGCCGAGAACGACGTGCTGTCCGGGTCCGCCGACGAGCTGTTCTACCGGAACCTGTCCAGCCTGCTGACGGGGGAGAAGCCCCAGGGCGCCGACGTGACGCTGACCCTGCAGCCCAGGGTGCAGCAGGCCGCGTGGGACGCCCTCGACGGGCGCAAGGGCGCCGTCGTCGCGCTGGACCCCGAGACGGGGGACGTGCTCGCGATGGTCTCCAGCCCCAGCTACGACCCGAACACCCTCGCCAGCCACGACGGGGCGGTGCAGGAGCAGGCGTGGGACCGGCTCACCGGCGACGAGGACGACCCGCTCGTCAACCGGGCGACGTCCGCGCTCTACCCGCCGGGATCGACCTTCAAGATCGTCACGGCCGCCGCGGCGCTGGAGAGCGGTGACTACACCGCCGACACGGCGCTGAAGGGCCCGCAGGAGCTGGACCTGCCGCAGACGAGCAACACGCTGAAGAACGACGAGGGCACCGCCTGCGGGCCGAACGACCAGGTGTCCCTCGCCGACGCGCTGCGGATCTCGTGCAACACCGCCTTCGGCGACCTGGGCCTGACCCTGGGCGCCGACGCGCTGCAGGAGCAGGCGGCGAAGTTCGGGTTCGGGCAGTCGCTGTCCATCCCGACGTCGGTGGCGACGAGCCGCTACCCGACCGGGGACGCGGTCGCCGGCCCGCTGCTGGCCTACTCCGCGATCGGCCAGGGCAGCGACGTCGCGACGCCGCTGCAGGTGGCGATGATCTCGGCGGCCGTCGCCAACGACGGGGTCGTCATGAAGCCGAACCTCGTCGCGAGGGTCTCCGAGGCGGGCGGGTCCGGCAGCGTCATCGAGCAGCCGTCGCCGCAGGAGCTGGGCCGGGCCGTCAGCACCGGGACCGCCAGGACGCTGCAGCAGATGATGGAGCTCGTCGTCAGCAGCGGCACCGGGACGCGGGCGCAGATCGACGGCGCGACCGTGGGCGGCAAGACCGGCACGGCTCAGCACGGGGTCGGGCTGCCGCCCTACGCGTGGTTCACCTCCTTCGCCGAGAGGGGCGACAAGAAGGTCGCGGTGGCCGTGGTCATCGAGGACGGCGGGTCGACCGAGAGCGCCTACGGCGGTCGGCTGTCGGCCCCGGTGGCCAAGACGGTGATGGAGGCGGCGCTGGATGGCTGATCGCCGGACGGACGAGCGGGCCGACCGCAGGACGACAGGACGCAGGGGACGGGGAGAGCAGTGACGGACACGACGACTGGCCACGGGGTGCCGGCGCCGCGCGTGCTCGGCGGCCGCTACGAGGTCGGGAACCTGCTCGGTCGCGGCGGCATGGCCGAGGTGCACGTGGCGCACGACACCCGCCTCGGGCGGACCGTCGCGGTGAAGCTGCTGCGTTCGGACCTCGCGCGCGACCCCTCCTTCCAGGCCCGGTTCCGCCGGGAGGCCCAGGCCGCGGCCGGGCTGAACCACCCCTCGATCGTCGCCGTCTACGACACCGGCGCCGAGCACCTCACCGAGCACGGCGGCGGCCGGGTCGAGCTGCCCTGGATCGTCATGGAGTACGTCGAGGGCCGGACGCTGCGCGACATGCTGCGCACCGACCACCCCCTGGCGATCACGGACGCCCTCGCCTACACCGAGGGTGTCCTGGCCGCGCTGGAGTACTCCCACCGGATGGGCATCGTCCACCGCGACATCAAACCCGCCAACGTGATGATCACGCCCGCGGGCGAGGTCAAGGTCATGGACTTCGGCATCGCCCGCGCCGTGAGCGACTCCTCCGCGACGCTGACCCAGACCTCGGCCGTCATGGGCACCGCGCAGTACCTGTCGCCGGAACAGGCCCGCGGGGAGCAGGTCGACGCCCGCAGCGACCTGTACTCCACCGGCTGCCTGCTGTACGAGATCCTCACCGGCCGCCCGCCGTTCACCGGCGACGCCCCCGTGGCCGTGGCCTACCAGCACGTCTCCGAGCAGCCGCGTCCGCCGTCGGCGCTCGTGCCGGACATCCCCCCGGCGGTGGACAGCGTCGTGCTCATGGCGCTGTCGAAGGACCGCGAGCACCGGTACCAGAGCGCCGGCGACTTCGCCGACGACCTGCGCCGGGCCGTCGAGGGCCGCCCCCTGCGCGGGGCGAGCCTGCCACCCACGGCGCAGGCCACCCAGCAGTTCGCCGCGGCCGCGCCCACCACCGTCACCCCGCCGGTGCCCGCCGGGCCGGCGACGGGGACGCTGCCGCGCGTTCCCGACGACGGTCCAGTCGAGCAGGGCCGGCCGCGGCGCTGGCCGTGGGTCCTCGTCATCGTCGCGCTGCTGCTCGGCATCGGGGTCGCCGTGTGGGCGCTGTCGAACACCGGGGGCGGCACCGGGGCGCCGACCGAGACGACGGCCTCGACCCCGGCGACCGTCCAGGTGCCGGCCGTCGTGAACTCCTCCCAGGACGAGGCGCAGCAGGAGATCGAGGGTGCCGGGCTGACGGCGAACTTCACCCAGGCCGCGGACGACGACGTCGAGGCGGGGAACGTCGTCAGCACCGACCCCGAGGCCGGGACCGAGGTGCAGGTCGGCGGCACGGTCAACGTCGTCGTCTCCTCCGGGCCGGAGGCGGTGCAGGTGCCGAACGTGCGGGGGCAGTCGCAGGAGGACGCCCGCCGGCAGCTGCAGCAGGCGGGGTTCGAGGTCGCGAACGTGAACCCCGTCGACGACGCCTCCGTCGACCAGGGTGAGGTCGTCTCGACCGACCCGGCGATCGGCTCGTCCCAGCCGCGGGGGACCTCGATCTCCCTGGACATCGCCAGCGGCCAGGTGACGGTTCCGAACGTCGTCGGGCGGTCGCAGGCCGACGCGCTGACGACGCTCAACGGGCTCGGGTTCAGCACGAACACCCGCGAGGAGCAGTCCCCCGAGGACGAACCCGGCTCCGTGGTGGAGCAGAGCCTGCCGGCGAACACCAGGGTCGACGCGGGGTCCTCGATCGACCTCGTCATCGCGGCCCAGCCGACGGCCACCAGCACGCCCACCTCCTCGCCGTCGGAGTCCCCGTCGGCCAGCCCCACGGGGTCGCCGACGGGCTCCGCGCTCGGCACGGGCGCCGTGGCGGGCTCGGTGGTGGGGTCCGCCGTCGGTTCCCCGTCCACACGCGCGTCGGGCAAGGGCACCGCGGTCGAGGCCGCGGGCCCGGGGACCGGCAAGGACCCGGACGACCCCGGCCGGGGCTCGAAGGGGGGCTCGAAGGACGGGAGCGGTGACGGGCGGTGACGCGGATCCTGCACCTGTCCGACACGCACCTCGTGGCCGCGGGGGCGCTGCACAACGGCGTGGTCGACACGACCGCCGCGCTCGGGCACGTGCTGGAGTCGTTGCACGGCACCGGGCCCCTGGACGCGGTCGTGGTGTCGGGTGACGTCTCGGACGACGGGACCGTCGCCTCGTACGCGACGGCCCGCGACCTCGTGGGCGGGTTCGCCCGCTCGCACGGTGCCGTCGCGGTGTTCGCGATGGGCAACCACGACTCGCGCGAGCAGTTCACCGACGTCCTCGGGCCGACCCGGTCCGTCCACGACGTCGACGGGTTCCGCCTCGTCGTGCTGGACTCCTCCGTCCCGGGGCGGGGGTACGGGGTCCTCGACCGGGGGCAGCTGACCTGGCTGCGCACCGAGCTCGCGACACCCGCACCCCGCGGGTCGGCCGTGGTGCTGCACCACTCCCCCGTCCGCGCGCCGACGGTGCTGCACGAGGCGCTGCGGCTGCAGGACCCCGACGACCTGCTCGCCGCCGTGGCGGGCACGGACGTGCGGGTGGTGCTGTCCGGGCACTACCACCACCACGCGGCGCAGACCTACCCGTCCGGTCTGACGGCGCTCGTCGCCCCCGGGGTGGCGAACCGCAGCGACCCCTTCGTCGCGCACGGGCGGGAACGGGCCCTGCGCGGGCACGGCGCGCTGCTCGTCGAGGTCGACGACACCGGGGCGATCTTCTCCAGCGTGCTGTCGATCCCCTCCCCCGGCGACGGCGAGGAGCTGTTCGTCCTCGACGAGGAGACCGTGCAGCGGATCGCGGCCGAGGCGGGGGTCCCGCGCTGACGGGCCGGGTCCTCGCCCGGTGCGACGCGTTCAACGCGGCGCACCCCTGGGACCACAACGCCTGGTACCACTCCTGGATCGAGCGGCAGTTGCCTCAGCGGGTCGGGACGGCTCTCGACGTCGGCTGCGGGACGGGCGACTTCGCGCGCCGCCTGACCCGCCGGGCCCGCCGCGTCACCGGGATCGACGCCGATCCCGCCGTCGTCCCCACGGCGGGGGAACGACTCGACGGGGTCGATCTCCGGTGCGGCGACCTGCTGACCGCGGACCTCCCCGGCGGGTACGACGTCGTGACCGCCCTCGCCGTCCTGCACCACGTGCCGCTGGGAGCCGGGCTGACGCGGTTGCGCGACCTCCTCGCACCCGGCGGAACCCTCGTCGTGCTCGGTCTGCACCGCGAGCGGGGTCTTCTCGACCGCTCCCTCAGCCTCACTGCGGTCCCCGCGAACCTCCTCGTCGGTGCCGTGAAGACCCGGCGCCGGGGTTCGACAGCCCGGCCCGTCGCCATGACGGCGCCCACCGCCCCCGCGACGGCCACGCTCGCGCAGGTTCGGGAGGTGGCGCAGCGGGTGGTGCCGGGGGCGCGGATCCGGCGGCACCTGTTCTGGCGGTACTCACTGGTGTGGACGGCGGACGCCGTCGGTGCCTGAGCGGCGTCAGAAGACCCGTCGCCTGCTCCCCCCGATGGGGACCAGGTTCAGGACCAGGCCCACGACGATGAGCACTGCCCCCACCCACACCAGGACGCTCAGCGACGAGACCAGCAGCCCCACGATCAGCAGGACGATGCCGAGGACGACCATGACAGTTCCTCCCTGAACTCCGGAAACGCTCGTGCGCGACGGTACTCCGCACCGCCCGGTGCGCTCGCCGAGATCGGCGTCGTCCCCCTCGGGGACGGGGAATCACCCGAACGGGCTGACCACCGGCACCGCTCAGGTGGTGCCGGTGACCCGGCGCACCGGCGTCGGGGGTCCCGTCCCGGCCGCGGTCGACCGGCGTGCCCGCAGGACGTCGACCTCGCAGCCCGGGGCGAACGGGTCGAACCCGTGCTGGACCAGCCACGGGATCGCGGTCAGGCTGCGCCAGGACCACCAACCGCGCACCGCGTCCACGTCGACGCCGGGGCCGTAGCCGTCCAGCACCGCCGGCAGGTGCTCCTCGAACCCGAGGGTGAGGACGGCGAGGTCGAAGGCCGCGTCACCGGGGGCCGCCTCCGACCAGTCCAGGACGCCCGTCACCTCCTCGTCGCGCAGGACGACGTGGCCGGTCTGCAGGTCGCCGTGGGTGAAGACCGGGACCCACGACCGGAGCACCGCGCGGGCGAGGTCCCGGTTGCGCCGCAGCAGGTCCGCGGGCAGCACGTCGTGCGCGGCCAGCCACGCGCACTCCCGGTCGAGCCGCTCCCGCGCGGCGGCCGAGGAGGAGTCCGAGGGGTGACCGAGGCGCCCCAGCGGGGCACCGGGAACGGCGAGAGGTTTCCCCGCGCGCTGCGTGACGTCCCGGCACCCCCGGACCCCGGTGGAGGTGTCGGGACGTCACGCACCCGGGCCGGCGGGACGCGCGCGGACGACGACGGCCACCCCCAGCCCGCCACCCGCCGCGCTGACCGCCACCCCGACCTGGCCGGGGGCCAGTCCCCCGGCGAGGGCGACGAGCAGCGCCGCCCCCGTCGCCCCCCACGGGTGCCCGAGCGCGAGCGCCCCGCCGTCGGGGTTCAGGCGCGGGTCCTCGTCCTCCAGGCCCAGGGCGCGGGAGCAGGCGAGGACCTGCGCGGCGAACGCCTCCCCCACCTCGAGGCGGTCCACGTCGGCGACGCCGAGGCGGGCCGAACGCAACGCCGCGCGGGCGGCGGGCGCGGCGGCGGCACCGGGCAGGGCGGGGTCCGCGCCGGCGGCGGCGGTAGCGAGGACGGTGAGACCGCCTGCGCCCCAACGGTCCGCGGTGGCCGCGTCGACGAGGGCGAGCCCGGCCGCACCGTCGGCGTGGGCGCTCGCGGTGGCCGCCGTGACCGTGCCGTCGGCACCGAAGGCGGGCGGGAACCGGGCGAGGACCCCGGGGCGCAGGACGCGGGGCCGGGCGTCCCGGTCGAGACCGGCGAGCGGCACGAACCGTTCCGCCGTGCGACGGCGGGCCGCGAGGGCGCGCGCGTGCGAGCGGACGGCGAACGCCTCCTGGTCGGCGCGCCCGATGCCCAGCTCGGCGGCGAGGGCGTCGGCGGCGGGACCCATGCCGGGGTCGGCCCAGCCGTCGGGGGCGAACGCGGCGCGCGGGACGACACCGTCGCGGTGGCGGGCCGTGGTGCTCTCGGCCCCCACGGCGAGGACGGGTCCGGTGCCGGTGGCCGCGAGCGCCGCGGCGAGCCGGACGGCGGCCAGCCCGCTGGCGCACTGGGCGTCGACGGTGGTGCCGGGGACGTGGACGCCCAGACCGGCGGCCAGCGCGGCCCGGCGGGCGGGATTGCCGTCGGCCGTCGCGACCCCCGCGACGACCTCGGCCACCGTCGTGCCCCGCGCGGCGCACCGGGTGACGTCGTCGGCGAGCGCCGCGAGGACCGCAGCGGCGAGGTCGTGGTCGCGCAGTCCGGCGAAGGTCGTGCCGGCCGTGGCGAACGGGGTGCGCCGCGCGGCGACGACGACGGCGGTCACCGTCCCGCCCCGGCGAACCGGGCGACGGCAGCCCGGTCGGGTTCCCCCTTGCCCGTGCGCGGGACGTCGGCCACCGCGAGCCAGCGGCGGGGCCGGGCGGCCGGCGGGAGCGACCGGGCCGCGGCGCGCAACGGCGCGGGAACCTCGGCCGGCCCGACGACGACGGCCGTGACGACCTCGCCGAACCGGTCGTGCGGCGTCCCGCACACCACGACCTCGGCACCCGGCGGGAGGTGCGGCCGCAGGCGGTGCTCGACCTCCGCGACGAGGACCGTGCTGCCACCGCTGAGGACGGCGCCGGGGCGGCCGAGGACGGCGAACCGGCCGTCCGGCAACGCCGTCCCGACGTCGCCGACACCGGCCCACGGGGTGGGCGTCACGGGGGTGGCGTCGCCGGTCGCGTCGAGGCGGCACCGCGCGACGTACGGCGAGGTGACCTCCAGCAGCCCGTCGCGGACGCGGACGGCGGCCCCGGGGAAGGGGGTGAAACCGTCGGGTGGGTCCGCCGGGCCCGGCGCGTGGCAGGCGATCCCGACGAAGGACAGTTCCGCGGCGCCGTAGTACTCCACGACCCGCCACCCGCGGTCGAGGGCCCGCCGTCGGAGGCGGGGGTCGAGCCCGGCGCCCCCGACGACGGCGGCGCGCACGTGCGGGTGGTCCTCACCGTCGAGGACGGCGGCCAGCACGGCCGGGACGACGTGCAGGACGGTGCTGCCCGGGGGCGGGGTCCGGCCTCCCGCCCCGGCGGTGCGGGCCCCGACGCGCAGCGCGTGCCACCCCGCGTGCAGCGTGAGGGTGGACGCGGCCGGGCCGGCGGTGCCGACGACGTCGGCGGGCCCGAGGTCGAGGAGGTCGGCCAGGGGACGGGCGGAGGCCTCCCACGACGCCGACGTCCGGACGACGGCCCGGGGGCGGGAGGTGCTGCCCGAGGTGCTGAGCACGAGGTCACCGGCCCGGACGTCGCCCGCGGTGACGGCACGGCGGGCGGCGCGGAGCAGGTCGTCACCGCCGGCGGGGTCGAGCACGAGGACGGGCGGGTGGCCGGGTTCGGCGGTCGCCGCGACCAGCGCGGGCGCCAGGTCGCCTTCGCCGGCGGCCAGGACGACGAGGTCGTCGGGGTCGGTCACCTCACACGGAGGTGGTCGCGCGGCGACGGCGCCGCGGCAGCAGCTCGGGCCGGGCGCGGTGCACACCGCTCGCGACGACGGCCGTGAGGGCGGCCTTGAGGAGGTCACCGGGCAGGAACATGACGCTGGTCCACGCCGGGAGGTGCGTGATCCAGACCTGGACGGGGACACCGATCAGGTAGACGACTCCGATGCCCCCCGCGACGGCGGCCGTGAAGAACCACTGCGGTCGGTCGCTGGGGCGCCGCCGTGCCAGCCAGCCCGTGAGGGCGGCACCCAGCGGCCACCCGAGCAGGTACCCGACGCTCGGCCCGGCGAAGACGCTGAGACCCCCGCGCCCACCGGCCAGCACGGGCAGCCCGGCGGCGCACAGGACGAGCACGACGAGGACCGCGAACGCGCCCCGGCGGGCGCCGAGCAGGGCACCGGCGAGCATGACCCCGAGGGTCTGCAGGGTGATGGGCACCGCGTTGCCGAACAGCGGCAGCTGCCCGGGCGCGCCCAGGACGACGATGACGGCGGCGAAGGTCGCGACGAGCGCGACGTCGCGGGAGGTCGAACGCTGCACCGGACGCACAGGCGGCAGGGTAACCAGCCCGGCGCCTCCGGTGGCGCTTCCACAACGATCTGGCACCGACTCGGCGCACGGGACGCGCCGTCGGGCGACGCCGTGCGACGGTGGGCGTGCTCGAAGGAGAGGAGAACGTCGTGGGTCCCGTCGTCGTCGTCGTCTTCATCGCGCTGGTCGTCTCGGCGCTCGTCCTCGTCGCGCTCATCGTGGCGCTCGTGGTGCGCGACCACGGTCGCCACCGCGCCGCCCGGGACGGCCCGCACCGCGGCCACTGGGACCTCACCGGCTCCGGTCCGATGGCGCACCACCGGGGTGAGGGTCCGTTCGGCGGTGCCGGCGGGGCCTGAGCCGGGGTCCGACCGACCACGAGCTCGACGTCGGCCGCCCGCCACGGCGTCGGGCGCTCCTCGGAGACGGCCTCACCTTCCCCGTCCTCGCGGCGGCCGCGGGAGACGCCTCCCACCGCGACCCGACCGGAGCCGTCCATCGCCGGCAGCGCAGCAGGAGTGACGTCGTCGCGCGACCTTCCGGTCGTCCCGCGTGGTGCGCGGTCCGGGGCGGTCTGCGCCGTCACGGTCTCGGCGATGTCCGAGGAGCCGCAGATCACGGGAGCACGAGTCGCTAGCGTCCCCGCATGCGTCGCCCCACCCCCGCCGTGCTGACCTTCGCGATCACCACCGCGCTGGCGCTCATCGCCGTCGTCGTCTCCGCGACCCTGCTGCCCGAGCGGGTGCCCACCCACTTCGGCGCCGACGGCGCAGCCGACGACTGGGGCACCCGCACCGGCGCCGTCACCTTCCAAGCTGCGATCACGGCAGGTCTGGCGGCCCTGTTCGCGGTGTTTGCCTGGCAGATGCCGAAGCTGCCGTGGGAGTGGATCAACCTGCCCGGCAAGCAGCGCTGGGCCGAGGCAGGCCTGCAGGACGAGGTCAGGCGCCGCCTGCGCGCCGACCTGCTGTGGATGGGCAGCGCGATGGCCCTGCTCAACATCGCGCTCACCTTCTCCACCGTCGACGCCACCCGCAACGGCACCGACAGCCTGCCGTGGTGGTTCTTCCTCGCCTTCGGCGCCTGGCTGGTGGCGATGACCGGCTACGTGGCCTTCATGGTCGTGGTGCGTTACCGGCTGCCGGAGCGTTGAGGCGACCACCTCGGCCGACGTCACGGTCGCCCCGCGAACCTCGCGCGGTCCTCGGCAGCCGGCGACGTCGTGGTCTCGGCGATGGACGCGAGAGCATCGAGCGAGTCGACCACCCGGATGAAGACCTGCGCGAACGAGACGGGTTCTCTCGAGAGCTGGCGGCGTGGTGCGACGCGGTGGGTTCGACGCCGTCGGTGGCGGCGTCGGCGGCGGCGTCGGTGCCCGGTGGTCAGTCGGTGTAGTGGCCGGCTTCGAGGTCCTCGAGCAGGGTCGGGCCGGCCGGCTCCCACCCGACGAGCCGGCGGGTCGCGGCGCTGGAGGCGGGCTGATCACCGCCGAGCAGAGCGCCGAAGACACCCAACTGCTCCGGGTCGACGGCCGCGGCGCTCAGGCCCGTCTTCGCCGCGATGACCTCGGCGACGTCACGCATGACCACGCCCTCCTCCCCGACGGCGTGCAGCACGCAACCGGCGGGGGCCTGCTCCAGGGCCAGTCGGAAGAGGCGGCCGGCGTCGCTGATGTGCACCGCGGGCCAGCGGTTGGCCCCGTCGCCCACGTAGGCGGCCGTGCCCAGCTGACGGTCCAGGCCGACGAGCACCGCGATCAGCCCGTTGCGGTCGCCCGCGCCGTGCACCGAGCGCGGCATCCGCACCAGGCCCGAGCGGATGCCTCGTCCCGACAGCGCCAGGACCGCCGCCGCGGTCCGTGCCCGCGCACCGGCCGGTCCCGAGGGGTCGAGCACGTCGTCCTCGGTGGCGCCCCGGCCGAGGAGGATCGGGGTCCCGGAGGCCGCGATGAACGCCTTGCCCGCGCCCTGCAGGGCATCGCCGACCTTCGCGATGAGCTCGACCTCGTTGTCGACGGTCTCCTCGAACTCGGCGAAGTCGAGCGTGAACGCCAGGTGCGCCACGGCGTCGGCCTCTCTCGCGCAGGTGAGGATGAGGTCGTGGTCGCTCATGTCGCCGCGGACCGCGCTGGCCCCCAGCGAGCGGACCTTCTCGGCGGAAGCCTCAGAACGGGCCAGGGCGACGACCTCGTGCCCGGCGGTGATGAGCTCGGTGGTCAAGGCGGTGCCGATCCAGCCGGAGGCGCCGGTGGTGAAGACGCGCACGGGGGTTCTCCGTTCAGCAGTGGGGCTCCGCCCGGGTGTCCGCGGCGAGGAACCGGTGATGTGACTCGGTTACATCACCGTACACGTGATGTGACCGAGTTGCATCACCTAGGATGGTGCTCATGGCGCGATGGGAGCCGGATGCACGCGGGCGGCTGCTGCGCACCGCCGTCGACCTGTTCTGCGAGCAGGGTTACGAGGCCACCACGACCGCCCAGATCGCTGAACGCGCCGGCCTGACCAAGACGACGCTCTTCCGGCTCTTCCCCGACAAGCGCGAGATCCTCTTCCAGGGCCAGGACGCGCTCATCGACCTCGCCGTCGACGCGGTCCACCGCGCCCCGGTCGACTCCCCGGCGATCGGTGCCGTGGGCGCTGCGATCGCGGCGATGACGGACGCGCACCTCCCCGACCACGCCAGCAGCCGGCGACTGGCCGGCCTCATCGCCGCCAGCCCGGAGCTGAGGGAACGCGCCGCGTTCAAGCGCTCGTCCATCACCGCCGCCCTGGCGACCGCCCTCCTCGAACACCTCGGCAGCCCTCGCCGCGCCGGCCTGGTGGCCGACATCGGCGTGAGGGCCTACTACGACGGGTTCGACGCCTGGATCGCCGCGGACGACGAACGGTCCCTCACCGAGGTCACGCTCGACGAACTGGCGAACTGCGAAGCCGACCTGCGCGAGATCATCGCGAGGTCAGAACGCGTCCCCTTCCTGAGCGAACCAGACGCCGGCCACTGAGCTCTGTCCGGAACTCGCGGCGAACGGGGCGCCGTCACGCGGGCACTGCCCGCACCGCGGTCCGCCACAAGGACGTCCCGCCCGTCCTCGACGACCTGCCGGTCGTCCCGCGCCGTGCGCGGTCGCCGGGACCGGGGACAGCCTCTCGTGCCGAAGAGCGAACGATCGACCAGCTGGGCAGTCGGACCCGACCAACGCCTGCTGACGTCTCACAGCCGCCGGCCACTGACCGCCCGAAACGGGGCTCAGCGTGATCGGCGCACCAGGACGTCGAGCCTCAACCCCTTACGGTGGAACAAGCCGATCAAGAGGCGCACCGCCTCGGGAGGAGCACGCGATGCACCTGTCAACGGCCGCATCCGAAGACACCGCAGGAACCGTCATCGCTGTCCTGAACTACGGCTTCTGGGCGTTCATCGCAGTGGCACTGCTGATCCGCGTCGCCGTCGTGCTGCGCCGGAGGAGACGCGGGAGCTTGCGCCGAGAGGTCATCGGTCCGCTGATGCAGTCGGGCGAACCGCAGTCCACCGCTTTCGGGTGGCGGCCAACGGCCAGCAGTTCACCGCAGGTGCGTCCACAGCAGACCACGACCAGCCAGGACCGCGACTGAGACTCGCGCCTGCTCAACGAGCAGCAGCGGCTAGGTGTACCGCTTCCTGCTCTGCGATCGAGCAGGCCCGTACGGCGCGAAGTCACCGCTCCGCCGTGCCGGCGACCTCGCGGTCACCCCGCGGTGCGCGCGGTCGCGACTGGCCGCCGACGTCGCGGTCGTGCCGAAGTGCGGACGGTCACTCAGTCAGCGGATGATCGCCGGGAGGACTTCGACGAAGTCCCATCCACCGAACGTCGACGACGGTTGTCGACCACGAGGACCGCGACCAACATGCCAAGCCAGAAGACCGCGTTGGCAGCGGCGAGCCAGTAGAAGAAAGCATCCCCGTCCCGGACACCTCGAAAGAGGAAGACGAGGACGCCACCTACGCCCACCACAGCGCTGACGAAGGTCAGGATCCAGCGCACCCAGGGTCGAAGTGGACCTTCGGGTCGCTCCCTCATCCACATGGGACAGCCCACGGTGCAAGACGGATGGAGCAGCTCACCATCACATTGGCACCGTCTCACGACAGACCTCGTGCGTGGACGACGTCACGGTCATCCCGCGGTGCGCGCAGAGCGCACGGTCATCCCACTGGCCGGGACGTCGACGACCTCGAAATCGTGCCGAAGTTCGGATGCCCCCCAGGTCGTGGGGCGAGGTGGCCAGGACCCGGCCACCGCGTTGGACGTGCTCGACACCGAACTCCCCTCGACCGATGACTTTCGTGCATCCGCGAAGTCGTCGTGCCAACGGCCGCGCCCAGCGGCACGTCGACACCCGAGGAGCAGACCCATGTCCGTGATCACCGGGCACGAGAGCTCGCCGCCGACCATCAGGCCCGTCCTCGTGGCCGAGCTGCTCGCCCACGGCGAGCCGATGCCGGTCTACGTACACGTCATCGAGCACCCCGACGCACGCGTGATCGTCGACACCGGCCTGACGGCACTGCACCCGGCAGTGGCGGACCTCGATCCCCGGCTGGAGCCGGTGAGCTGGCAGGAGGACGTGGACGTGGCGAGCATCGACGTCGTCATCAACACCCACCTGCACTTCGACCACTGCGGCGGCAACCACCTGTTCGCCGGCCGGCCCACCTACGTCCAACGCCGAGAGCTCGACGACGCACGCACCAGGGACGACTACACGATCCGCGAGTGGGTCGATGCCCCCGGCGTGCAGTACCTCCCCGTGGACGGCGAACTGGAGGTACTGCCGGGCCTGCGCCTCGTCCCGACGCCAGGTCACACGCGAGGCTCGCAGGTCGTCGTCGTCGAGACGGGCCGACGCCCGGTGGTCGTCGGCGGTGACACCGCGGTCTGCTCCGGCGATCTCGACGAGCCGCGCACCGAAGGCCAGCGGTTGGTGCGCGCGCTGGAGCCAGAGCTGGTGTGGCTCTCGCACGAGCACGAGCCGTGGCTGCCGAGGGCCGGCCAGCGCGTCGGACGCGTGGCAGGCGCGATCGCAACTGCTGCTGGACATCCTCGGTCGCCGATGGCGGCACCGTCGCGTTCTCGCCGATGAGCAAGCTCGTCCGGGGCAGCGGAGTCGTCGGCGCCGCTGGGTCGCTGCACTGACGTCTCGGCGGGCTGCTGCGCTACGCCTCACGAGTGACGTGGCCCGCCAAACCGGCCACCATGAAGGCGAGACCGGCCTCGAAGGCGGCCTCGTGCTCGACGGGCGGCACCGCCGCCGCGCGAGGTTCGAGGCTGGACCGGTGCAACTGGGCCTGCTCTTCCAGGACGCAGCCGACGACGTACCGACCCGAGGCGAGCATCGCCGTGCGGGCGTGCTCATCGGGGATCCCCGCAGCGACCAGGAACCGCAGCTTCTGGGTGATCCGCTCCAGGTCCGGGTCGCCGGGGAAGGAGCCGGCGTGCAGCCGCGCGCCGTCCCGGCGCAGCAGGAGGGTCCGTCGCAGGCTGCGGCTGTTCTCCCTGAACCACTCGCGCCAGTCCTCGCCCGCGCTCGGCAGCGGTGCCGCGGCGTGCGGGGCCATGGCCGCCTCGCTCATGGCGGCGAGGAGGTCCTCCTTCTTGCGGAAGTGCCAGTAGAGCGACGGCTGTTCCACACCGAGTCGGCGAGCCACTGCCCGGGTGCTCACTGCGTCCAGGCCGACCTCGTCGAGCAGGTCGAGGGCTTCTGCCACGACGGTCTCCCGGTTGATCTTCGCCACCTTGACAACCTATCGCCGATAGATGACGCTGTCGATGTACCTATCACCGATAGAGAAGGTCGTCATGGCACCCACGACAGGCACACCGTCCTTGAAGGTCCTCATCTGCGGAGGAGGCATCGCCGGCGAGGCCCTCGCCTTCTGGCTGGCCCGAGGTGGGCACCGGGTCACCGTCGTCGAGCGCTTCCCCGCCCTGCGGGCCACCGGCGCCCAGGTCGACCTGCGCGGGCAGGGTGTCGAAGCCGTCGACCGCATGGGGTTGCTGCCCGCGGTGCGCGAACACCTCGTCGACGAGCCGGGTGTCGCCTTCGTCGACGCCCGGGGCAGGACCCGGGCGACGATCATGGCGAACACCTCCGGCAGAGGACGGCAGAGCCTGACGTCGGAGTACGAGATCATGCGCGGGGACCTGGTGCGGATCCTGCACGAGGCGACGCGAGGCGACGTCGAGCACGTCTACGGCACGAGCGTGGAACGCTTCGAGCAGGACGAGCACGAGGTGCTCGCCCACTTCGCCGACGGCTCCTCGCGAGCGTTCGACCTCCTCGTCGGCGCCGACGGGCAGGGCTCGCGCATCCGCCGCGCGATCCTCCCCGACGGCGCCCCGAAACCGTACCGGCAGCTCGGCATCCACACGGCGTACTGGTTCGTCCCCCGCATCGCCTCCGACGGCGCTGTCCGCGACACCTACATCGCCCCCGGTGGCCGCCAGATCATGCGCCGCAGTCACCACCCGGAGCAGACCCAGGTCTACTTCTTCCTCCGGGAGAGCTCCACAGAGGCGTCCGCGGTGCACCGGGAGCCGGTGGAACGCCAGAAGGAGTTCTGGGCCGGGAGGTTCCGCGACGCCGGGTGGCAGACCGACCGGTTCCTGGCCGGCATGGAGACCACCGAGAGCTTCTACTCCCAGGAGGTCCTGCAGGTCCGCACCGACACCTGGTCGAAGGGACGGGTCGTCCTGGTCGGCGACGCCGCGCACTGCGCCTCGCCCTACAGCGGCATGGGCGTCTCCGGCGCCCTGGTCGGAGCTCACGTCCTGGCCGGGCAGATCAACCGCAACCCCCACGACCTACCGGCCGCGCTGGCGAACTACGACCGGCGGCTGCGCCCCTTCGCCGACCAGATCCAGGCCGCGGTCAACCCACGACTGCTGCGCCTGGGACTACCCACGACGCAACGCGCGGTCAACGCCCTGCAGGTCGTGGCTGGAGTGGCCAGTGCGCTGCACATTCCCGACCTCATCGCGCGAACCGCCAAGGAGGACCGCGGTGGAACCTGGGCGCTACCAGAGGACCCCGCTCCGCTCTCCGAGTAGCGATTCACGACAGCATCACCCCGGTCAACGCCGTCTCATGCTGTCGTCGGCGCGGGACGCGCAACAATCCCGCGTTGTGCGCGGTGTCGCCGGCGGCTGACGACCCCACTCATCTGGCGAAAGTCAGGCGACGGATGGCGATGACGACCCCGCACGATCTACCCGTGATCCACCCCCCGTGGCCCGACGCCGAGCAACTGCACAGCAACCGCCTCCTGCTCGAGCCGCTGCGACGCGAACACGCCGACGAAGCGTTCCCCCTGCTCAACGACCCCCGCCTGCACACCTTCACCGGAGGAGCCCCCGACACCCGCGAACAGCTGACCGCCCGCTTCGCCCGCCAAGTCCTCGGCACCTCACCCGACGGCCGATCCGGCTGGCTGAACTGGATGCTGCGCCACCGCGACGGCGGCCCACTGCTGGGCACCGTCCAGGCCACCCTCACACGAGTCGAAGACCAGCCCGCAGAAGACACCGGGACCACGCAAGCGGAACTGGCCTGGGTCCTCGGCTATGAACACCAGGGCAACGGGTACGCCACCGAAGCGGCCGCGGCCGTCGTCGCCTGGCTCACGGCACGCGGTCCCCACCGGCTCAGCGCCCACGTCCACCCTGGCCACCACGCCTCAGCGGCCGTCACCCACCGGCTGGGCCTGCACCCCACCGACCGTGTCGTCGACGGCGAAGTGCGTTGGAAAACCTGACATCCCGCACCCCACCGACGACGACACGGTCATCCCACGGTGCGCGCGGAGCGCACAGTCATCCCGCGTTGTGCGCGGTCTCGGGCGGCCGCCGACCTCGCGGCCGTGGCGATGTCCGCCACAAAGCTGCAGGCGCTCGAACGCCCTTCCTCACTACCGTCGGCAGCGTGCACAGCCTCGACGACCCACCCCTCGCCGCAGCACCGACCCGCAGCGCCGTCATCGTGCCGGTACCCGCCGCCGAGCACGCCGTCGCCGCTCACCGCGCCCACCTGGACCGCTCGGCCGGCTGGGGTGTACCGCCCCACCTGACCGTGCTTTACCCCTTCCTGCCCCCCTCCCAGCTCAACGAGCAGACGCTGAGCACCCTGGCCGCAGCGGTCACCACCGTCGCCAGCTTCACCGTGACCTTCGCCGCCACCGCGTGGTTCGGCTCAGAGGTGCTGTGGCTGGCGCCCACACCCGAACAGCCGCTGCGGCAGCTGACCACCGCTGTCTTCTCCGCCTTCCCCGACCACCCGCCCTACGGCGGCGCCCACGGCACCGACCCCGCCGACGTCCAGCCGCACCTGACCGTCGGCGAAGGTGCCCTCGCCGGACCAGAGGGCATCGGCGTTCTACAGGCAGCCGAAGAGGACGCACAGACGCGGCTGCCGTTCAGCCAGCACCTCGACCACGCCCTGCTGATCACGGGCTCGGAGGAGCCACGCTCGTGGCGCACCTTCTGCCGTCTTGAACTCGGCAGCCGGTAGCGAGCTACCGACGCAAGATCTTGCGGTCATCCCGCGTAGTGCGCGGTCTCGAGCGGCCGCCGACGTCGCGGTCTTGCTTGATGTGTGGGTGGTCGGGAGGTCACAGTCTCCCTCCGCACCCCACCTGCCCACTGCAAGACTCAGCCCGTGACGGGTTCGACGCTGACCTCCAGCCAACTGGCCGACGTCCTGGCCATGGCGTGGTCCGAGCTGGGCCCACCGGCCGTCGCCGTCGAACTGCTACACCGCACCGGGGACTGGCTCACCACCCTCGACGCCGCCGGCTTCCTGGACCTCGACACCCACCCCGACGGCACCCCCCGCGCCACCGTGCGCTGGGCAGAGGCCGTCGCCGCCCTGGCCCCCGACGCACCTCCGGGCCTGCTGCCCGCCGACCTCCCGCACGACAGCCACCACCGCGGCGTCCTGCGCATCGCCGCCGCCTTGGCCTCCGCCGTCCCCGTCGACCTCGGCGCCGCCATCGGAGACATGGACCGGCCCACCACCGCCCACGTCCTGGCCGCGATCAGCCGCTCCAGCCAAGCTCACCTGGAGTGGTTCGACCCCCGCCTGCCCGACGGACGGCCTTCGGCGCGATGGACGTACCGCGACGTCGGCGCGCTCGTGGACTGGCCCACCGCACAGGAGCCACCGCAGGACACCGAACTGCCGTTGTGGCCGGCCCGCGTCGAGGAGGAGGAAGTGGCCCGCGCCGCCGCAGCCCACCCGGGTGCGGCGGCCGCCCTACCCCTGAGCGAGCACGTCGCCGCGGTGCTGGACCACCTGCGCCCCATCGCCCGCGGGTACCGCACCATGACCCTCGGCATGTGGGGCGCCCCAGGCGTTCTGGACGACGACGTGGACATCGACGACGACGGCACCGCCTTCACCGGACCGCACCCGGCCCTGGGCCCCGGCGAGGAGCGCCTCTGGCTGCGACGCCGCGTTGCCCCCGGACACCTTCACCTGCTCCTGGTCCCGGCCGGGGTCGACCTGCACACCGTTCCGTTCCACGACCTCACCCGAGCCGGGGTCACCACCATCACCACGACCCCGCCCGATCCGGACACCGCGCCCGTCGTGGCGGGCACCGACCTGCGCAACCCCACCGGTGGCTGGACGGTCGTGCGCATCGGGGAGGTCCTGGCCCAGGTCACGCACCTGGAGGACGCGGTGACCGGCATCTACTGGATTCGAGCCGACGGGGAGCGCGTAGGCGTGTCGATCCCGGCCCGTCCGCGTCAGGCCGTGGAGCGGCTCCTGAGGTGGCCCGGGGTCCCCTGACGGCCACCGTCAGCGGTGCGCGCGGCGCACGGCCATCCCGCGGTGCGGGTCGTTCCTGGCGGCCCGCGACCTCGCGGTCTTGTCGAGATGCGGAAGATCACTGTGCTCACCTCGTGGTGTTCAGACACACCGATCTCGCTACCGTCACCAGCGTGCTGGCCCCCAACTTCCCCCTGCGCACCTCACGACTGCTGCTGCACCCCTACACCCCCCACGACCTCGACTTCCTGCACCAGCTGGAGTCCGACCCCGACCTGCTGCGCTACGTCTCCTGGCCACCCAGAGACCTCGAACAGGTCCGGGTGTCGCTGGCCGAGAAAGCACAGCAGACCAGCCTGCGCGACGACGGTGACAACCTGACCCTGCTGATGCTGCTGGCCGCCACCGGTGAGCGGGTTGGCGACGTTCAGCTGACCTGGACCAGCAGGGAGCACCGCCAAGGCGAGATCGGCTTCATCACCCATCCCGATCACGCCGGCCGCGGCTACGCCACCGAAGCCGCGCAGCTGATGCTGCGCCTCGGCTTCGACGACCTCGGATTGCATCGCATCAGTGCCAGCCTCGATGCCCGCAACATCGCCTCCGCCCGCATCGTCCAGCGCCTGGGCATGCGCCAGGAGGCGCACCTGCACCACAACGCGCTCCGCACGGGTGAGTGGACCGACGAGGCCATCTACGCCGTCCTCGCTGATCAGTGGCGTGGCTTGCACCGAGTTTGACCATCGACGAACCTCGGCGACCTCACGGTCATCCCGCGATGGGGGTCGTTCTCCTCACCACCCTCAGAGATCCAGATGTAGCCGCAGGGCGTCGTCGAGGGCGTCCAGCGCCTTGAACGGCAACCGCCCCAGCGCCGGCCCGAGGCGATCGACTGACACGGCGCGGACCTGCTCGGCTTGAGCCTTGGAGTCGAGGTGCAACCCGGTGTCCTCTGCCGCGAGCAACACCTGGAAGGGGAACACCCTGGCCGTGTTGCTGGTCACCGGGACCACGGTGACGACCCCTCGCCCCGAACGCTCGGCGGCCGCGTTGGCCCGGTCGTTGCTGACCACGACCGCTGGTCGGCGCTTGTTCGCCTCACTGTCCTGAACCGGGTCGAAATCGACGAGGCGAACTTCTCCGCGGCGCATCAGCGCAGTCCGTCACTACCGGCGCCCTCCCACACCTCACGGTCCCCGGAGTCGTCCCACTCCTTCCACGCGGCCGCGTAGTCCTGCTCCAGCTGCTGGTGGGTCAGTGCCCGGACGGCCCGCTGGACGGCCGCGGACCGCGACGGCAGACCGGCCGCGCGGACGTGTTCGTCGAGGGCGGCGACGTCGGCTTCGGAGAGGCTGATGCTGAGCTTCACACGCGAATGCTACCCGGGTAGTACCGGCCATACCACCATCCGGTCATCCCGCTGGTCGCGCGCACGCGCTCATCCCGCGAGCGGTGCGCGAGCGTGAACGCGTGACGCAGCCACCCCGCGCAGTGATCGTCTTCGACGGGGAGGGCGCTCGAGAACCCATCGTCTTCGTAGACCTCCCCTCCGCAGCCGGCTGGATGGAAGCGATCGACGTCGAGGAGGGCAGCTACGAGGAGACCGCCTGGTTCGACGACGGGGAGATCATTCAGATCGACGTCGAGCTGGTCGCCCGCGCCGACCTGCGCGTGAAACTGACCCCGACCGGTCGCCGAGACCTGCCCGCGCTACGCCAGGCCCTGGCTCGCACACACCCGGCGCTGGTCGACGCCGACGTCGCGGCGATCCAGGCCTTCACTGCCGCCGACCTCACGGCTCAAGACGACTGGAAGGCGTCGCGCTGGCACCGCCGCCTCAGCCGCTGGTTGTTGCGACGGTCCCCGAACTGACCGCGAGCAGGTCCAGCCTCCAGCGACGTCACGGTCATCCCGCCTCTGCGCTGTCGACGCGACCGAGCGGCTGGGCTGAGGGCGGCGCTTGTGCCTACCGTCATCGCGACCGATACTGGACAGGTGCGCATCCCCGTAGGGATGCGAAGTGGGCCCGGCAGCCTTCCGGACGGTGGGTGAGCCGGGCTTCGCGCTGCCTGGGCCCTGCTCGCTCAGCTCAGCCGGTGGACCTCACCGACGATCGGGCCGACCCGCTCCTGCCAGGTGCTGCCGTGCGTCCAGCACCACGCCACCGCATCAGCGATCCACAGCAGCGGCTCACTACGCGGGGGCAGGTGCTCGTACACCAGCTCATCGACCACTCCCGCCCGGTGCACCGCCGCCCGCAAGGTCCGCCGGTCACTGGACATCAGGGAGTCGTCCTGCTCCAGCACCAGCCGGTGCGCCCCCACGACCGCGAGGTCGGCAACGAGCCGTTCCAGCACCAGCCGCCGCGCCAGGCGCTGATCGGTCACAGCGCGCGCGTCGTACAGGTCGACGAGGACCCCGGTGCGGCACAACGCCGCCGCGATCTGCCCTTGGCGGGCCTTGCCTTCCTTGGTGAAGTGCAGCCGCTCCTGCCGGGCCAGCAGCAGTCCCCGCAGCACGGTGCGGGTCGGGGCCAGCTGCCGAGGCTGGACGTGGGCGGCGGCGACCAGCAGTCCGTTGGCCTTGGTCTCATCGACGAAGACGTGCACGCTCACCGCCGCCACCCCCGCACCGAGGCCGACACCAGCAACTGCGCCCAGGACTGCGCCCGCGTCAGCACCTGCGGAGCCGGTCGAGACGACGCACCACCGTCGGCGCGCGGAAGGGAACTGACGGCTCGGGCAGGCACCGCGACAGCATCACCGACTCCATCGGGCGCCGACCTACCGGGTCACCTCCAGCAGTCGACACCTCGCACCACGGCCCACCCGCGCCACGACGCCGGGACCGAAGAGCTGGGAACGACGGCGGTGTCCAGCATCTCTCGAAGCTACCGCTCAAGGCTCGCCTATCGAGGGCGCTCAACATGATCAAGAGCCACGGGCGACGTCACGGTCATCCCGCGGTGCGGTGACTCGCATCAACCGGGGTGGACTCGCCGGCACATCCCCGACTCGTCCCGCAGTTCGTGATCCTCCTCGTAGACACGCACCGCGCACACCTCCAGGTCGCGCTGACTCGACCCTGGACGAGCACCCTGCGGATGCCCGCACCCTGCGCAGAGCAGCTCCCCACCCTGCTCCTCCTCCCGGCGGTCGTCGCGGCGCGGAGACCACCCCAGCCGCGCCAGCCACTGCTGCTTCCGCTGCGCCTGACGCCCCCACCGCTCCTGCTCATGCGGCGCCCTCACCGGTGCGTGCAGCCGTTCCAGCCGCTCCACCGAGGCCACGCCCACCAGCCGCTCGCGCAAGCGCTCGACCTCGGTGTCGGTCAGTTCCGCGGTGATGGACGACGCCCCGTCGTGGAAGGTGGCCAGTGCCTGCTGCTCCGCCGACGGGAGCAGCTCCACGTGGATGGACCACGACGCGTAGGTGCGCAGCAACGCCTCCTGAGCGGGGTCGCTGCGGTCGATGTCGATGCCCGTGCCGGTGTCCCGGCCGTCACGATGGGCGTGCAGGCGCCGCAGCGCGGTCCGGGCGTGCTCGACCTCGGCAGGCAGCTCGTCGCGGTAGTCGCTCCACGCGTCGATGCAGGCCCACGGCGCCGCCTCGGCCATCACGTCCAGGAGAGCGGTGCAGGCCTGCTCAGCGGTGGTGCGCAGCAGGTCGGTCTCGACCACGGCCCAGGTGCGCCGGCCACTGCCGTCCTCGTTCACTCGCTCGTGATCGAGCGAGCGGGCGGTGAGCCCGGCCGCAGAGGCCCAGGTTCACACTCACGGCGCCGCACTCGGACCGCGCGGTCGTCCCGCGCTGAAGGCGACGTCGCCGTCATGGCTCGGCTGCTCAGCGCGGGACCGTTCCCCGCCGCGGCAATGGTGACGACGACCCGCGGCAGGACGATCCTCACCCCAGCGTCGATCGTCGTCGTGGTCCCGTCGTGGTCGACGACCGGTGCCGTCGAGACCAGACCGCTGACCGAGGACCCGCTGCCACGAACACGCGTCGTGGCCGGTTCCAGCACCAGCCCCTGCTCGGTGGCGGCGTACAGGTCGGCCTCGCGGCCGCCGGTCACGACGGTGCTGAGGAGGGAGTCCACGGACACGGGGTCGTGGCAACCGTCGTGGATCCACCGGCCACCGAGCGTGGTGTGCGTCATCGTGGTGATCGTCGAGTCCTCTGCGCCGACCACGGGGCGCCGCGGCAGGTCAGCGGCACCTGCAGCACCTGCCCGTCGGCGGTGGCGAGCAGGTGCGTCTCCGTTCCCACCTCGCCGTCGGGGTCGTCGAAGCGGTAGGACCCGAGCTCGGTCGGGACCGAGTCGTCGGCGTCCGCGCCCGCCGGCCGCTGCGACGACGGTGCTGCCGGGGCCCTCAGCCGACGGGGGCCGCCGCCGGACGGGGTTGCTGGCGGGGGTTGGGCCGGCGGGTGGCCTCCTCCATCGACATGCCGCTGATCGCGTCGCACAGGTCCGGCAGGCCCTCCAGCACCTGCTCGGCGACCTCGAGGGTCACGGCCTGGGGCGACAGGATGGTGACGGTGACCTTGCCGCGGCTGCTCGGCCCCTGGGAGACGAAGCAGCCGGGGACGCGCTCGGCGATCCCGGAGATGAAGCCGTTGAGGTCGCGCACGCCGATCGGCCTCGTCGTCTCGATGGACAGGACGGTCTTCATCGCGCTCCTCCGCAGGGTGTGCGTGGACGGACCGGCCGGGAGGCCGGGATCCACGTCGTGGTCGTCGTCGAACGGGTCGTGGTGACCCGCCCGGGCGTCTCACCTCCCCTGCTGTGTCGGCACGCACCGACCCCGTCCACACCGAGCGTCGCCCGAATGACCCTGAACGGACCAGCGCGAACGGCCCTGACCACCGGGTGGGGTCAGCGGTGACCGGCCCCGGCGGGTGCGGACAGGCCGGCGCGGACGTCCTCGCTGCCCCGCGCGGCCGCCGCGAGCCGGTCCCCCGTCACGCCGCAGGCCCCGAGGCAGGCCGCGGCGATCTGCTGCGGCCGCTGGTCGACACCGGGCAGGGTCGCGGCCATCTCGACCAGGTGCAGGCACACCTGGCCGAGCACGTGCGCGTCGACGGGGAACCCGGCCGGGACGACGTCCCGCGCCAGCTCGGCGTAGACCTCGCCGAGCTGGCGGCGGTGCTCGCGGAACTGCTCGAAGCGCGGCTGCTGCACCTCCGGCGCGACGTACAGCGCGGTGGTGCCCAGCGGACCGGCCAGCAGCGTCCCCACGTCCACGACGACCAGGGCGTGCAGCGCGCTCGCCGCGTCCGGCGCCTGCGAGCGCAGCGCGCCCGTGACGTCGAGGGTGGGGCGCACGGACGCCTCGAGCAGCTCGAGGAGGATCTCGTCCTTGCCCGCGAAGTGGTGGTAGAGCGAGGCCTGCCGGATGCCGACCCGGTCGGCGATGGCGCGCGTCGAGGTCGCCGCGAAACCGGACTCGGAGAACAGCGCCGCCGCGGCGTCGAGGATCTCCTGGCGCGGCGTCCGGCCGTCGTCGGCGCCCCCCCGGCTGCGGGGTCGTCCGACCCGTCCCGTCCCGGCCCGTGCGCTCACCCCGCCGATGCTGCCACGGCCCCACCGGTCGGCGCGGCGCGGGCGGCGAGCCACGACCCGGCCGCGGTGATCTCCCGCGCTCCCTCCAGGGCCGCGGGCTCGGCGAGGAAGCCGCGGACGACGCGACCGTCGGAGAGCGTCACCGCGCCGATCGTCATGGGCTGCGGCAGCGCCGCGACGAAGGCGCCGAACCCCGACGACGGCAGCCGCCACACCTCGCCCTGCACGCCGGCGCCGGCGGGGTCGCGCACCATCCCCGGCTTGGGCGGGACGGTGTCGAGGGCGAAGAGCCGGTACAGCGGGGCGGTGGCGGCCGGCCCGACGAGCGTGGCGCCGGCCGCGACGAGCTCGTGGTTGAGGGGCTGACCGGACAGGTGCGCCCCGACGACGAGCAGCTCGACGGCCGCGTCCGCCCACCGCTGCGCGAGCGCCGCGAGGGTGCGGTCGCTGAACGCCGGCCCCGTCAGCATCACGCCGAACGGCAACCCGTCCACCGTCCCCGCGGGCACCGCGAGGGAGGCCATGTCGAGGAGGTTGGCGAAGTTCGTGAACCGGCCCATCCGCGAGTTGGCCCCCACGGGGTCGGCCGCCACCTGCGCGAGCGTCGGGTGCCACGTCGTCGTCGGGGTGAGCAGCGCGGTCGTGCCGGCGAGCAGCTCCCGGGCGCGGGCGGCGAGGACGTCGAGGCGTTCGAGGTCGCGGAACACCTCCACGGCCGTGACGTCCTCCCCCGCGCGGACGATGCCGGCGACGGTCGGGTCGAGGTCGGTCCCCACCAGGTGCGCGTTCTCGGCGATGTGAGCGCCGACGGCGGCTGTCCGCTCGGCGACGAACGCCCCGCCGTACAGGAGTTCGGCTGCTTCCAGCAGCGGGGCGACGTCCACCTCCACGACGTCGGCGCCACCGGCGCGCACCCGCTCGACGTACCGGGTGAACGCCTCGGCCCACCCGTCCGCCATGCCCCGCAGGTGTTCTGCCGCGGGGACGGCGATGCGCGGCCGTGCGGGGGGAGCCGGCAGGGGCGAGTCCTCACGGGCGAGCGGGTCGAGGCCGTCGGGACCGGACACCTCCTCCGCGACGCGGCGTGCGGTGGGCAGGTCCCGGGCGAAGACCGTGACGCAGTCGAGGCTGCGGCACGCCGGGACGACACCCGTCGTCGGGACCAGTCCGCGGGTGGGTTTCACCCCGACGAGCCCGTGCAGGGCGGCGGGGACGCGACCGGACCCGGCCGTGTCCGTGCCGAGCGCGACGTCGACGAACCCGAGGGCCACCGCGACGGCGGACCCGGAGCTCGACCCGCCGGAGATCCGGTCGGGGGCGAACGCGTGCCGCACCGCACCGTGGGGGCTGCGCGTCCCGACGAGACCGGTGGCGAACTGGTCGAGGTTCGTCTTGCCCAGCACGAGGGCGCCCGCGGCCCGCAGCCGCGCGACGGCGGTGGCGTCGCGCTCGGGCCGGTGCGCGAAGGACGGGGCGGCGGCCGTCGTCGGCAGGCCGGCGACGTCGATGTTGTCCTTGACCGCGACGAGCACCCCCGCCAGCGGTGCGTCCGGGTCGACCGACGCGGCCTCGGCCACGACGTCCTCCACCGGTCGCAGCGCGATCCAGACCTCGGGCCGGTCGGCCCGCGCGATGCGGTCGTAGGCCTGACGGACCTTCTGCTCCAGCGGGTTCACGCCACCGCTCCTTCCAGGGGGCGGACGGCGAACAGCACCTGGCCGGCCGTGACGGCCTCCCCGGGTTTCACGTACACCTCGAGCAGTTCCCCCTCCACGGGGGCGGTCACGGCGGTCTCCATCTTCATCGCCTCCAGCGCCAGCACGCGGTCCCCGTCACCGACGGCGGCCCCGGCGTCCGCGGACACCTGCCACACCGTGGCGGCGAACGGGGCTCGGACGCCGACCGCGCCGGCGGGCAGGTCGACGGGCCCGGCCGCGACGGCCGGCGCGGGTTCGGGCCGCACGTCGAACTCGCCCGACGCCCGCCACCGCTCCTTCTCCGCCTCGAAGGCCGCCGTCTGCCGCGCGCGGAACGCGGCGATCGAGACGGCGTTCGCCGCGAGGAACGCCTCGTGCTCGGCGAGGGAGAACTCCCCCTCCTCGGTCTCGACGTGACCGCGGCCGGCGTCGGTCTCGGCGCGCAGGTCGAGGAGTTCCTCGGCGGAGACGGGGTACCACTCGATGCGGTCGAAGAACCGCAGGGCCCAGGGGTCGTCCTCGAACAACCCGCCGCGGCGGAAGCGGTTCCAGACCTGGGTGGTCCGTCCGACGAACTGGTACCCGCCGGGGCCCTCCATGCCGTAGACGCACAGGTACGCGCCACCGATCCCGACGGAGTTCTCCGCCGTCCACGTCCGGGCGGGGTTGTACTTCGTCGTGACGAGGCGGTGCCGCGGGTCCAGCGGCGTCGCGACGGGGGCGCCGAGGTACACGTCGCCCAGGCCGAGCACGAGGTAACTGGCGTCGAAGACGGTGCGGAACACGTCGTCGAGGGAGTCGAGGCCGTTGACGCGACGGATGAACTCGATGTTCGACGGGGTCCACGGGGCGTCGTCGCGCACGCCGGCCACGTACCGCTCGATGGCCAGGTGCGTGGCCGGGTCGTCCCAGGACAGCGGCAGCCGGACGCGCCGGGACGGGACGACGAGGTCGCTCGTCGGCGGCAGCGCGTCGTCGAGCTCGCGCAGCAGCCCGACGAGCCGGGAGGCGCGCAGGACGCTCGCGTCGGTGTGCACCTGGAGCGAGCGGATGCCCGGGGTGATGTCGACGACGCCGGCCGGACGGTGCTCCTGCAGCGCGCGCAGGAGGGCGTGCACGCGCATCCTCAGCCCGAGGTCGAGGACCATGTCGCCGAACTCGACGAGGACGTTGGCGTCGCCGTCGCGCCGGTAGGTCACGGCGGGGCGCGCGGGCGTGCCGGGGACGCGGGCGAGGACCCCGTCGTCACCGTCACCGCCACCTGCGGCGGTCGCGAGGTCGGTGCGCCGCAGCCGGGGAGCCGTGGCGTGCTCCTCGCGCACGGGGACGAAGCGGACGCGGTCACCCGGTCGCAGCTGCCCCAGCTTCCACAGGTCGCCGGACGTGACGACGGCGGGGCAGACGAAACCCCCCAGCGACGGGCCGTCGGGTCCGAGGAGGATCGGGGTGTCGCCCGTGAAGTCCACGGCGCCGACGGCGTACGGGGTGTCGTGGATGTTGGACGGGTGCAGCCCGGCCTCGCCGCCGTCCGGGCGCGCCCAGCGCGGGCGCGGGCCGTCGAGCCGGACGCCGGTGCGCGCGGAGTTCAGGTGGACCTCGTAGTCGGTCGCGTAGAACTCGTCGAGGTCGGCGCGGGTGAAGAAGTCCGGGGCGCCGTGCGGGCCCTCGGTGACGGCGAGCAGCCAGTCGTGGGTGTACTCGGGGCGGCGCTCGGCCGGCACGGGGCCGGGGATCGTCGTGAACCCCTCACCCTCCGGGGCACCGGGGCGCAGCACGTCCCCGGCCTGCAACGCCCGGCCGCCGTGGCCGCCGAACCCGCCGAGGGTGAACGTCGAGGCGCTGCCGAGGTACCGCGGCACGTCGATGCCGCCGCGGACGGCCAGGGCGAGCCGCAGGCCCGGACCGGTCGCGGTCCCGACCGCCAGGACGCCCCCGGCGGGGACCTCCACGGGTTCCCACTGCGGCACCTCGACGCCGTCGAGCGTGACGGTCGCGGGCGCCCCGGTCACGCAGACGACGGACTCGGTGGAGAACCGCAGCGTCGGGCCGGTCGCGGTGATCTCCAGCCCGGGCGCCGTGGGCGGGTTCCCGACGGCGAGGTTGGCCTCGCGCAACGACAACGGGTCCATGGGGCCCGACGGGGGCACACCGACCTGCCAGTGGCCGAGGCGGCCGGGCAGGTCCTGCACGGTGGTCATGGCCCCCGGCGCGAGGACGTCGACGCGCGGGTCCGGGTCGCGCCCGGTGGACGGGCCGACGTCGAGCGTGGACGTGGAGTGGGTGGCCGAACGCAGGGGCAGGTCGGCCACGAGGGAGCGCAGCAGACCGAGGTTCGTGACGACCCCGTCGACCCGGCACTCGGTGAGGGCCTCGCCGAGCAGGTCGAGGGCGGCGTCCCGGCCGGGCGCGACGGCGACGACCTTGGCCAGCAGCGGGTCGTAGAACGGCGTCACCTCGGTGCCCGTCTCGACCCAGCCGTCGACGCGCACCCCGGACATCTCCGGGAACCGCGCGTTCGTCACGAGCCCGGGGCAGGGGGCGTCCTGCTTGGCGGGGTCCTCGGCGTAGACGCGGGCCTCGACGGCGACGCCGGTCGCGGTCCACTCCCGGTCGAGGGCGTCGCGGACGACGGGGTCGTCGGCCCCGTCGCGGGCCAGCCGCAGCATGAGCTCGACGAGGTCGACGCCGTAGGCGAGTTCGGTGACGGGGTGCTCGACCTGCAGCCGGGTGTTCACCTCCAGGAAGGCGGCCTCCTCGCGGACCGGGTCGTAGACGAACTCCACGGTCCCGGCCGACCGGTACCGCACGGAGGCCACGAGGTCGGCCGCGGTCCCCGCGACGCGGCGGCGGACGTGGTCGGGCAGGGCGGGGGCGGGGGCCTCCTCGACGACCTTCTGGTGGCGCCGCTGCAGGGAGCAGTCGCGGTCGCCGACGACGGCGACGCCGCCACGGCCGTCGCCGAACACCTGCACCTCGACGTGCCGGGCGGGCCGGACGAGCCGTTCCAGGAACACGCCCGCGGTGCCGAAGTTCGCCGACGCCAGCCGCACGACGCGGTCGTACGCCTCGCGGACCTGCTCGGCCGTGGCGCACGCCTGCATCCCGATGCCGCCGCCCCCGCCAGTCGCCTTGAGCATGACGGGCAGGCCCACGGCCTCGGCCGCCGCGACGGCCTCCTCGGCGGAGGCGAGCAGGCCCGTCCCGGCGAGCATCGGGACGTCGGCGCGGGCCGCGAGCTCGCGGGCGGTGTGCTTGCTGCCGAACGCGGTGATCTGCTCGGGGGTCGGGCCGACGAACGCGACGCCGGCCGCCTCGCAGGCGCGGGCGAACTCGACGTTCTCGGACAGGAACCCGTAGCCGGGGTGGACGGCCCCGGCGCCGGTGGCCAGCGCCGCCTCGACGAGGGCGTCGGTGCGCAGGTACGACTCGCGGGCGGGGGCGGGCCCGAGCCGGACCGCGGTGTCGGCCTCGCGGACGTGCGGGGCGGCGCGGTCGGCGTCGGAGTGGACGGCGACCGTGCGCAGCCCGAGGGCGCGCGCCGAGCGCAGGACGCGGCGGGCGATCTCGCCGCGGTTGGCGACGAGCAGGGTGTCGAAGGTCACCGGGAGCCTCCCGCGGGGGTGGTGACGAGCATGCGCAGGGGGGTGGGGTCGAAGTCGTTGCAGGGGTTGTTGACCTGCGGGCAGTTCGAGACGACGACGAGGAGGTCGACCTCGGCGCGGAACGCGACGCGCTTGCCGGGGCCGGAGATCCCGTCGACGATGCCGAGCGAGCCGTCGGGTTCGACGGGGACGTTCATGAACCAGTTGAGGTTGGAGACGAGGTCGCGGGCGGACAGGCCGTGCCGGGCGCCCTCGGCGAGGAAGTTCTCGCGGCACCCGTGCTGGTGGGCGGTGTGGTGGCCGTACCGCAGGGTGTTCGACTCCTTCCCGCACGCGCCGCCGATGGTGTCCTGGCGCCCGACCTCGTCGGCGACGACGGTCGCCAGCGGGGTGCCGAACTGGCTGCGCAGGACGGTCCCGGTCCGGACGTAGGCGTTGCCCTGCCAGGCCAGGGTGTCCGGGACGCTGTACCGCTCGCTGCGGTCGGCGTCGGCGAACAGCAGGCAGTCGGCGGACTGGTTGCCGCCCACGTCGACGATGGTCAGGACGTGCCCGGCGCGGACGACGGCGGACCAGGGGGCCCGGGGCGCGACGCGCTCGTCCAGGACGACCTCGCCGGGGACCAGCGGGGAACCCCGGTCGAGGGTGGTGCTGTCGGTGGTGGTCACAGTCCTCGCGCCTCCGCGTGGTCGAGGGTGTTCAGGTACGCGCGGTGCAGTTCGGGGGTGCGGGTGAACCGCTCGTCGGCGGCCGACGTGGGGGTCGAGCGCCAGGCGTGGACGCGCAGCGGCCCGACGGTGAACCGCGGGCGGGGGTCCAGCGGGTGCGCGGTGTTCGCGACGAGGACGGTCAGCGGGAGTTCGGCGAGCAGGTCGACCTCGGCGGGGCCGGCGGACCCGAGCCAGCGGAACCCCCCGTCGGCCTCGACCCGGACACCCTGGAAGAAGCTCACGCTCGGCGGCAGGTCGCGGGGTTCCAGCCCCTGCTTGGCGGCCGCGAGCGTGAACAGCCCCCGGCCGGACGGGCTCGGCCCCTGGGGCGCCGCGTCGCCGTAGCGTCGCTCGTTCCACGCGTCGGAACTGGTGCCGCAGAACGCGTCGTGCCGACCGGACGTGTCGGCGACGACCGTCGCCAGCACGCGTCCGTCCCCCGAGAGCAGTGGGTGCCCCTCGCCGAGGTAGGCCTGCCACGGGATCTTCTGCGTGTCCGCGACGTTCAACCGTTCCCACGGCGCGACCGCCGAGAACAGCAGGACGTGGGCGCAGGCGTCGCCCGTGACGTCGGACAGGCGCAGCCGGGTCCCGCGGGCGAGGACCCGGGAGGTGTAGCCCCCGGGGGCGACGGTCTCGGCCCAGGTGAGCAGGGCCGGGTCGACGCCCGCGGGCGGGTGCGGGGAGCTCGACGCCGGCAGGTGCGGCATCCAGTCGGACGTCGTCCCGCCCCGGGCGCGGGCGTCGTCGCGGGCGGCGAGGACCGTCGCGGTGTTGCGGGTGCTCATGCGGGTTCTTCCACCCGGTCGGACTCGGTGGGGGCGCTGACCTGCAACCGCCCCAGGACGATGGGGCCGCCGTGGCGGGCGCGGTTGCGCCGGTGGACGACGACCCCCACGAGCACGGTGGCGGCGATGAAGAGCAGGGCGCTCCACTGCAGCCACCAGGTGCCGTCGGTGAGGTCGTAGACGCCGGCGCGGGGCCAGGCGAGGTTGACGACCATGCCCGTCTGGTAGACGACGGCGAGGACGTTGACGGGCACGCCCCAGCGGCCCAGGGAGAACAGCGGGCGGCCGAACTCGTCGGTCCCGGAGGGGAGTTCCCCGCGCAGTCGGCGGACCAGCAGCGGCAGCGTGACACCGAGGTAGGCCAGGTAGAGCATCGCGATGCACAGGCTCGCCAGGGCCGTGAAGACGGCGCTCTGGTGCCAGTTCACGGCGAGCGCGACGGCGGCGCCGACCCCGACGAGGACGGCCGCGCCGATGGGCGTCCCGGTGCGCGCCGAGACCCGGCCGAGGACGGAGGCGAAGGGGAACGCCCGCTCGCGGGCCATCGAGTAGACCATCCGCGACCCGGACGTCTGGACGGCGAGCGTGCAGACGACGACGGCGACGGCCACGCAGGCCAGCAGCACCCGGCTGCCGACGTCCCCGAGGCGCGCGGTGAGGACACCGGCGAGGCCGCCGGAGGCGAGGGAGCCGTCCGTGAGGCTGGGAGCGGCGATCACGCCGCCGACGAGCAGCAGGGCACCCCCGGCCCCGGACACGACGAGGGCCCGCAGGATCGTGCGGGGGGTGGTGGCGCGCGGGGCCCGGGTCTCCTCGGACAGTTCCCCGGCCGAGTCGAAACCGACCATGACGTAGGCGGCCATGAGCGAACTGGCCAGCCACAGCCCGAGGTAGTTCCCCTCCCCCGCGCCGGAGGTCGTCACGACGACGGAGGGACTGCGCTCGGCGTGGCTGAACAGCGCCACGACGAGGGCGACGACCCCGACGATCTCGACCACCACGCCCGCCGAGGTGATGACGGCCATGAGCCGCACACCGATGACGTTGACCAGGGTCGTGAGGACGAGCAGGCCCACCCCGAGGACTACCGCGTTCTGCGCACCGGTCGCCGAGACGGGCGAGGAGTCCGCGCCGGACCCGCCGACGAGCTGGGCACCGGGCCAGATCGCGGGCAGCACGGCCTGCAGGGCGATGGCGGCGGTGGCGACGGTGAGGACCTGGCCGACGACCATGATCCAGCCCGTGAACCAGCCGACGTCGGTGCCGGCGAGACGGCTGGACCACTGGAACACCGCCCCCGAGATCGGGTAGCGGGCCGCCAGTTCCGCGAAGCAGAGGGCCACGAGCAGCTGCCCGGCGAACACGGTGGGCCACGTCCAGAAGAACCCGGCGCCACCGAAGCCGAAACCGAGGCCGAAGAGCTGGAACACCGTCGTGAGGATCGAGACGAACGAGAACCCGGCGGCGAACGAGGCGAACGGCCCCACGTCGCGCCGCAACTGCTGGCGGTACCCGAACCCACCGAGGTCGTTGCTGTCGGGGGCGGCCCGGTCGGGCCGGGGACGGGGTGCGGGAACGGACATCGTCGATCCCTCCGGTCGGTGGAGCTCGGATACCTGTCACTCGACAGGTATGGCTCCGAGTCTGTCCGAGCCGGTGTTTCGGCCGTGTTTCACCGCCGTGAAACCTTCATGTCGCCCGGCCGGGCCGCTCCGGTGCTCACCCGGCGGGGGTCGTCGCCCCCGAGCGCCCGGCAGCCGTGACCGCCCCGTACCGGGTGGCGTACCACGCCTCGAACTCCCGGGCCGGGAGCGGCCGGGCGTGCAGGAAACCCTGCGTCTCGTCGCACCCCAACCCGGTGAGCGCCGCGAGCGTGGCCTCGTCCTCGACGCCCTCGGCGACGACCCGCAGCCGCAGGGCGTGGGCGAGCCCGACGGTGTGGGCGACGATGGCCGCCACGCGCGGGTCGGAGAGCAGGTCGGCGGTGAAGGACCGGTCGAGCTTGAGCTCGCTGACGGGCAGTTGGCGCAGCTGGGTGAGCGAGGAGTAGCCGGTGCCGAAGTCGTCGATGCTCGCCTGCACGCCGAGGGCGCGCACCGCCTCGACCACCGCCAGGCTGCGCTCGGGTTCGCGCAGCAGGGCCGTCTCGGTGACCTCCAGGACCAGGGACGTGGCCGGGACGTCGTGGTGGGCCAGCAGCGCCGCGACCGTCGTGGGCAGCGAGACGTCCAGCAGAGTGCCCGCCGACAGGTTCACCGACACCCGGACCGGCAGACCGCGGCGGCGCCAGAGCGCCTGCTGCGCCACGCTCTGGCGCAGCACCTCCCGCGTCACCGCGTCCATGAGGCCGTGCGTCTCGGCGAGCGGCAGGAACTGCGCGGGTGCGAGCAGGCCGCGGACCGGGTGCTGCCACCGGACGAGCGCCTCGACCCCGGCCAGGGTCCGGTCGCCGGCGTGCAGCTGGGGCTGGAAGTGGACGCGGAGCTGACCGGCGGTGATGGCGTGGCGCAGCTCGGCCACCGTCGACAGCAACCCCTGCGTGTCACCGTGGCGGGCGGGGTCGAACGTCACCACGGACGCGCCCGTCCGCTTCGCGTCGTACATCGCGCTGTCCGCCCGGCGCAGCAGGAGCGCCGCGTCCGCGCGCTGCCCGCCCTCACCGTCGGCGTGCGGCCCGGACGCCGTCCAGGTCGCGCGGCCCACGCTGAGGTCGGTGTGGACGCTGATCCCGCCGACGGGGAACGGTTCGCGCTGGGCGCCCTCGAGCACGGCCAGCACGCGCTCGCCCGGGGAACCGTCGTCGCTGACGACCACGAACTCGTCCCCGCCGAGGCGGGCGAAGACCGCCGCCGCCGGAAGTTCCGGTGCGATGCGCTGGGTGAGCATCTGCAGCAGCGCGTCCCCGGCCCCGTGCCCGAGGCTGTCGTTGACCTCCTTGAAGTGGTCGAGGTCGAAGACGAGCACCTGCACGCCCGGGGCCGGCCCGCCGGAACGGTCCCCCGGTCGGCGCTGCAGGACGAGGGCGTCGAGGTGGCGCAGGAGGGCCCGGCGGTTGGCGATGCCGGTGAGGTCGTCGGTCAGGGCCTCCCGCCGGCTCACCGCGAGCTGGGCGAGCGCGAAGAGGTTGACCAGCAGCCGCACGCTCGACCCGAGCACGCCGAGCAGGGCGCACAGGGCCAGCGCGACGGGGGCGCCGGTCACCAGCCCCGCGGTGGTGGTCGCCAGTCCCGCGCTGACGACGAGGAAGGAGCCGACGGTGGACTTCACGGGGTCGGACGTCTGCGTCGGCTCGAACCGGGACCTGAGCACGGCCGCACCGGCGAGCGCCGTCAGGCCGGCGGTCCACAGCGGCAGCTCCCACGCCGGGTGGGTGCCCCCGCCCAGGAGCGCGGCCGCACCGCCCGCCCCGGCCAGGACGAGGGCGGCGAAGACCAGCCAGACCCGCGCGTCGCGGTGCAACCGGGCGGTGAAGGCCGCCGTCAGGGCGGCACCGAGCAGCACCAGCAGGCACGCGTTCTGCAGGACCAGCAGCTGCACGGTCCAGGGCACCGGGACCAGCAACCGCCCCGCCCCCGCCCCGGGCGTCACCAGGAGGCCGAGGGCGGCGGCCACCACCAGGACCGAGCTGGTCCCGTTCAGCAGGTCGTCGGGGTCCACCCCGGCGCCGCGCCGGCTCCACCGGACCAGCGCGCGGTAGGCCAGCGGGAAGGTGAGGACCGCGCAGACCGCGCCGGGCAGATCGGCGTGGGTCCGCAGCGCGGGCACGGCGGTGAAGGCCGCGCCGGAGACCGCCCCGATCCCGTGGAGGAGGCAGCCCCAGCTGAACATCCGCCACACCAGGTGTTCGGCGGTCGCCGTCCGGGCGCGCCACGCCAGCACCCGCCAGGTGGCCGTGACGGCCACGAGGGTCAGCAGGAAGCGCACCGAGGGCCACGGGTCGCCGCCGCCGGTGGACGCCAGCGGGACCTGGGCCGACGCGGTCACCACGAGCAGCCCGAGCACCACCACCGGAACCCGGGCCTCCTGCTCGACCGGGACGGGACCGGGGGTGGCGACGGGACGCGGGGCGCGGCGGGAGCGTGGCGGTGGCACACGGGTGTGTCGGCGCAACGGTCCGCGACGATGAGGTCCGAGGTCCCGAATCACCCGATGCGCCCAGCAGCGTCCCCCTCCCGCGCCGCCGCGCCCCGTCGTGGGCCGCCGTGGGCCGCCGCCGCCGCGCCGGGCAGGATCGCGGGATGCAGACCCTCACCGCCGCCGACGTCCACGCCGCGGTCGACCGCACCGCCGGGCACCTCCTGCGCACCCCGGTCGTCCAGGTCCGTCCCGGGGTGTGGCTGAAGCTGGAGCACCTGCAGCACACCGGGACCTTCAAGGCCCGCGGCGCCTTCAACCGGCAACTGGCCGCCCGCGAGCGCGGGGAGCTCGACCCGGACCGCGGGGTCGTCACCGCCTCGGGCGGGAACGCGGGCCTGGCCCACGCGCACGCCGCCGCCGAGCTGGGGGTCCCCGCGACGGTGTTCGTCCCCGAGACCGCCCCGGCCGTCAAGGTGCGCAGGCTCCGGGCGCTGGGTGCCGACGTCCGGGCGGTGGGGTCCGAGTACGCCCGCGCCCACGAGGCCGCGGTGGAGTTCTCGCGGGAGCGGGGTGCGGTGTTCTGCCACGCCTACGACCAGGTGGAGGTCGCGGCCGGGGCGGGCACGCTGGCCCTGGAACTGGCCCAGGACGTGCCCGGCCTGGACACGGTCGTGGTCGCCGTCGGCGGGGGCGGGTTGTTCGCGGGGGTGGCCGCCGCGCTGGAGGGGTCGGCGCGGGTCGTCGCGGTCGAACCCGAGGGCGCGCCCACCCTGCACGCGGCCCTGGCCGCCGGGGAACCCGTCGACGTCGCCGTGTCCGGCGTCGCCGCGGACTCCCTCGGCGCCCGGCGCGTGGGGGCCCTCGGGTTCGACCTCGCCCGGCGCACCGGGCCCGTCAGCCTGCTCGTCGACGACGACGCGATCCGCGCGGCCCGGCAGGACCTGTGGTCGCGGTTCCGCGTCGTCGCCGAGCACGGCGCGGCGACCGCGTGGGCCGGGCTGGGCTCCTACCGGCCCGCCCCGGGAGAACGGGTCGCGGTCGTGGTGTGCGGGGCGAACACGGACCCGAGCGACCTGAGCTGACTCAGCGCGGTCGCGTCTCGCAGGCCACGCCGTCCCGGTCGCGGTCGAGGGCCGGTCGGTACCCCGGCTGCCCGGCCCGGATCGGCGCGGCGCCGGCGTCCCACGCCTCGGTGCAGTTCCGGTAGTACGGCTCGCTGTGCGGGGGCACGGGGGCCGGGGTCAGCACCGACGCGACGGTCCGGTTCACCAGGGCCCCGGTCGCCGCCGACCACTCGATGAAGCCGTGCTGGAAGTCGACGCGGCGCCCGCCGGGCACGTCGTGCTCGTCGCTCACGGGGTAGCCCAGCGGTCCGCCCTCGTACCCCGTCGCCCCGTAGGCCGCCAGGAGGTTCCCGCACAGGGCGTGCGCGCCCGCCGCCGGGGACCAGTAGGCCGTCCCGCCCTGGAACCGCTGGTACACCCCGCCCGCGACGCTCGGCAGTTCCTGCGTCGCCGGGTACCCGAGGCAGCCGTTCTCGTAGCCGAACCGGCCGTAGAGGTCGCGGAACGCGCCGGACACGGTGTGCGCGCCGGTCGCGGGCGACCAGTAGGCCACCCCGCCCTCGAAGAGCTGGAACACCCCGCCGCGGACCGGGACCTCCTGCGAGGTGGGGTACCCGAGGAACCCGTTCTCCCGGCCCAGGTCGGCGTACGATCTCAGGAACGCACCGGAGACCGAGTGCGCCGCGGTGGCGGGCGACCAGTAGAGGGTGCCGCCCTGGTACTGCTGGAATACCCCGCCGCGGGCCGCGGCGCCCTCCCCGGACGTGGGGTACCCGAGGAACCCGTTCTCCCACCCCGTCGAGGCCCACAGGTCGCGGAAGGACCCCGAGACGTCCCACGCGCCCGTGGCCCCGCTGTGGTACACGGCACCGTCGCGGAACGTCGCGAAGCTGCCCGTCGCCGTCGGCTGCTCGCACGCCGCGACCGGGCCCAGGGCGCCCGACGCGCCGCCGAGCTGGTCCCACCGCGCCTGCACGGCCGGCTGCAGGCAGTCCGCGGCCTGCGCCGCGCCCGCCGTCACGACCGGTCCCCCGCACACCCCCGTCAGCAGCGCCAACGCCGCCACGACCGTCCGTCCTCGCACGTCGTCCCCCTCGCTCAGCGCCACGTCGTCGTGGCCGGTCACCCTGCCCCGGGCCACCGGTGACTACCAGTGACCACCGATGACCACTCTGCACCAGGACACCGGTGCCGGTCGACGGGATCGTGTCCGACGACCGTCGTCCCGGACGGCCGGGACGGGCACGGCGGGTCCTCAGCCCGCCACCCAGCGCTGCACGGTCGACCGGTGCCACGCGCGGAACGTGGCCGCGATGTCGAGGTCGGGGTCGACCAGCCACTGCAGCTCCAGGCCGTCCATGACGGCGAAGTAGCGCCGCGCCTCGTCGGCGTGCCGCGCGGAGGTCGTGGGGGCCCCGCGGCCCCGGTCCTGGACCGCCGCGATGGCCCGAGCCGCCTCCGCGACGATCCGGTCGTAGCGGTCGGCCACCCAGCCGCGGGCCGGGTGGTCGGGGTCGGTGGCCTCCGTGCCCAGCGTCAGCAGGAGTTCGATGAGCCCGCGCCGTTCCCGGTGCTGCTCCATCACGTCGACCAGGGCGTCGAAGAACGCGCGACCGTCCGCGGTGCGGTGGAAGACCCTCGTGGGCCCGCTGTCCGCGTCGAACCGGTCCAGGACGGCGAACAGCAGCTCCTCCTTGGAGCCGAAGTACCGCAGCAGGGCGGCACCCGTGACTCCGACGCCGCCGGCGATCTCGCGCAGCGAGGCGTTGGTGTACCCCCGGACGGCGAACACCCGGGTGGCCTGCTCCACGATCTGCCGACGTCGCTCGACGCCGGTGCGGTACGGCCCCCGCACGCCCCTGTCGGCCTCGGGGGCGACCAGGGGCCGCGGCGCGACGGCGGAGCGCCTCCGGGCGCTCTCGCCGACGCGACGGGCCCCCCGGTCGGTCGGCAGGACGAACCGGCGGCCCGTCCACCGGCTGAAGGTCTGCGCGAACAACTCGTCGGACAACGCCACCAGGTCCAGTTCGGGGGCGGCGATCCACTGCAGTTCCAGGCCGTCCATCGCCGCGTAGAGCGCGCGCACCTCCACCTCGCACTCGGTGGGGGTCATCGGCCGCACCCGGCCGTCGGCCTGCGCCGTCCGCAGGTGCTCGACCCCCTGGGCGACGATCTGGGCGTAGCGCTGGGCCACCCACTCGCGAGCCGGGTGCTGCGGGTCGGAGGCCTCGGTGCACATCGTGAGGAAGAGCTCGATGAGTCCGGGGTGCTCGACGTGGTAGCGCATCAACTGCGGGAAGGCCGCGAAGAAGTGCAGCCCCTCGCCCATGTCGACCCGGCTGAGCAGCAGGTGGGTGTCGACCTCCCACCGCTCGAGCACCGCCAGGAGCAGGTCCTCCTTGCGGCCGAACAACCGCAGCAGGCTCGTCGGGCTGGCTCCGACCTCCGCGGCGATCTCGCGCAGGGAGGCGGCGGCGTACCCGCGCCGGGCGAACAGCACCGAGGCCGCGTCGACGACCTGCCGGCGCCGCTCGACGCCTTTGCGGTAGGGGCCGCGGACGCCGGCGACGACGGACATGACCTCATCTTCCCCCACGGGGGCGCCCGCGCGAGCACCGACGGCACCGGCCGAAGCCCTTGACGAAAAGCGAACACGTGAATACGTTGGCCAAACGCGAACGCGGAGGAGTTCTTCGCCGCCGCGCGCAGTGGTTCGTCTCACCGCCGAGAGGATCGCGCCACCCCGCACATCCGCACGACGGCGTGCTCACCGGCACGACCGCCAGACCCACGACCCGCGGAGACACCGATGTCCAGCAGCTCCAGCACGACTCGCCGCACCTTCCTCGGCCTCGCCGCCGGGTCCGCCTCCATGGCCGCCCTCTCCGCCTGCG
This sequence comes from Kineococcus mangrovi, assembly GCF_041320705.1. Classification (NCBI taxonomy): domain Bacteria; kingdom Bacillati; phylum Actinomycetota; class Actinomycetes; order Kineosporiales; family Kineosporiaceae; genus Kineococcus; species Kineococcus mangrovi. The sequence continues at coordinate 199,912 of NZ_JBGGTQ010000006.1, read as the reverse complement.
GCGGTGGTTCGGGTTCCGGTGGCCAGGGCCAGACCATCGAGTTCTGGGACATGCCCTGGGGCACCGCCGCCTACAACACCGCCGCGCAGGAACTCACCGAGGCGTACGTCCCCACCGGGGACCACCTGAAGGCCGGCTACCAGATCATCCAGTGGAACAACTTCACCCAGACGTTCTCGTCGGCGATCGCGTCCAACACCGGACCGGCCGTCTCGACCGGTGGCGGGTTCCAGGCGTTCCAGTACGCCGAGCAGGGTGCCATCGCCTACGCGGACGACCTCCTCGCCACCTTCAAGGAGGACGGCACCTACGACGACTTCCTCGAGGGGACCATCGAACCCTTCAAGACCGACAACGGCTACTGCGCCGTCCCGACCCAGCTCGACATGCGCGTCTGGTGGTACCGCAAGTCGATCTTCGACGAGGTCGGCGTCTCCCTGCCGACCACCTGGGACGAGTACCTCACCGTCGGGAAGCAGCTCGCCGCCAAGGGGTACTTCGCCTACGGCATCGGGGCCGGCGCCGGCAACAACCTCGGCGCGCACACGATGGTCGCCATGATGATCAACAACGGCGGCGGGCTGTTCAACGCCGACAACGAACTCGACTGCGTGACCGACCGCAACGTCGAGGCGATGGACTTCATCCGCGAACTCGTGGGTTCGGGGATCGTCGACCCCGCCGCGGTCTCCTACACCACCGACAACCTGACCTCGCAGTGGAAGTCGGGCAAGATCGCGATGGGCATCAACACGCCGGGGCTCAACGACGACCTCGGCGACACCACCGGGGACGTCCTGGTCGCCACCCCCATGGCCGGCCCGCACGGCGACAAGGGCTGCCTGCAGTTCCTCAACAACATCATGATGTACCAGAACACCCCGTCGCAGGAGTCCAGCGAGGCCTTCCTGCAGTACTGGTTCAAGAACTACGGGACGTTGTGGCAGCAGAAGCTGCTGCCCGGGCTCCCCGTGCTGAAGTCGGTCATCGCCCTGCCGGAGTTCCAGGCCAACACCCAGAAGGTCGAGGTCATCAACACCTGGCAGCCCATCGCCAAGACCTACGCGGCGACCGGCACCGAGGTCGACGCCAAGATCGCGGCGATCGACGGCGGGCAGGCCCTCAACGAGTTCACCCAGACGATGCTGTCCGGCAAGGCCGACTCCACGGCGGCGCTGACCAAGCTGCAGTCCGACATCTCCGCCCTCTGAACCCGTCGCCGGCCACCCCAGGAGCCACCCCAGGAGCCACCATGCCGAGCCACTCCCCCGCCCTGTCCCGGGCCCGCAGAGGTGTCGGGGTCTCGGGCCCCGGGGCCGGTCGCCCCCTGGCGCGCAACCGCGGCCTGCGCCGCGGCGGCCTCACCCTGTTCGCCCTCATCCTGCCGTCGATCGTCCTGCTGCTGCTCATCAACGCCTACCCGCTGGTCTACGCCGCGCGGCAGTCCCTGCACCAGGGCAGCCTCATCGCGGCCGGTGACTTCGTGGGCCTCGACAACTACACCAGGGTGCTCACCTCCACCGCCTTCTGGAAGGCGACCCGGTTCACGCTGCTCTTCACCGTCGTCGGCGTCTTCGGTTCCTGGCTGGTGGGTCTGGGACTGGCCCTCCTGCTCAAGAGCAGGGTCCCCGGCCGCGGCACCTTCAAGGTGCTCCTGCTGCTGCCGTGGGTCGTGCCGATCGTCGTGAGCTCGACGGCGTGGAACTACCTCCTCGCCACCCCCGACAGCCCGCTGCCCAGGCTGTTCACCGCCGTGGGCTGGGGGAACCCGCTGTTCCTGGCCGACCCGACCCTGGCCGTCGTCACCGTCTGCCTGTTCAAGGTGTGGGCCTCGTTCCCGTTCATGATGCTCATGACCTCGGCTGCGCTGACCTCGGTCGACGGCACCGTCTACGAGGCCGCGAGCATGGACGGGGCGAACCGGTGGCAGCAGTTCACCGGCATCACGTTGCCGCTCATCGCCCGGTCCACGTACATCTCGTGGATCCTCATGACGATCTTCTCCGTCAACGACTTCCCGACGATCTACCTGCTGACCGGCGGCGGGCCCGTGGACGCCACCACCTCCCTGGTCGTCCTGGCCTACCGCACCGTGTTCCAGAACTTCCAGACCGGTCCCGGGGTCGCGATCGCGTTCCTCATGACCGCGACGCTCGTCGTGGTCTCCGTCCTCCTCTACCGCCAGATCAGGAAGTCGGCCGTCGAATGAGCACCGCCACCGCACCCCTGCCGTCCCGCCGCGCCCGCGCCGTCGACACCGCTCCCGAGCGCGAGAAGCGCGGGCAGTGGTTCCGCTTCGCCCTGCTGCTCGCCGTGACCCTCGTGGTCCTCGTCCCCGTGCTGGTCACCTTGTGGTTGTCCCTGCGACCGGGGCTGGGCTCCACGGCCACGGGCATCACCCTGGGCAACTTCACCGCGATCTTCCGCGACACCCTCACGCCGACGTGGCTGGGCAACTCCCTCGTCACCGCCCTGTCCACCGTGGCCGTGGCCGTGGCCGTGGCCGCTCCCGCCGGGTACGTCCTGTCCCGCGGGCGCAACCGGCTCGTCTCCGGCTACTCCCTGCTGCTGTTCGTGGTCCAGTCCCTGCCGGTCATCACCGCGGTGGTCCCGCTGTTCATCCTCTTCGCCAAGCTCGGGTTGGTCGACGACCTCGCCGGCATCACGATCATCTACGTCGGCTCGTCCATGTCGGTCGCGACCTGGATGATGGCCGCCTACTTCGACTCCATCCCGGTCTCCCTGGAGGAAGCCGCCTGGATCGACGGCGCCAGCGTCTTCGGCTCGTTCCTGCGGATCGTGCTGCGCAACTCCCTGCCCGGGGTCCTGTCCACCGCCATCTTCACCTTCCTGCTGGCCTGGAACGACTACCTGGTCGCCATCGTCTTCCTGCGTTCCAACACGACCTTCACCCTGCCCATGGGCCTGCAGTCGTTCTTCCAGCAGAACTCCACCGACTGGGGCTCGGTCATGGCCGTCGCCGTCGTGATGATGCTGCCCCCCGTCATCGTCTTCGCCGCCCTCAACCGCTACTTCTCCGTCGGCGGCATCGGCGGCTCCCTCGCCGGCCGATGATCGACCCACGCACCCGAGGAGGTGCCCGCATGTCCCGCCCACCCCGCCACCGCCGGCTGGCGGTCAACCCGCTGCCCTGGGTCCTCGGCCCCGACGGCTTCGACCTCTCCGAGCAGACCCTCACCACCGCGATGTCCGAGCTCGGTCCGCTGGGGTTCACGGCTCTGCAGGCCGACGTCCCCCAGGGGTGGTCCGCGCAGCGCTACCGGGCGCTGCTCGAGGCCAACGGCTTCTCCCCCGCCCCGGGCTACTTCGGCGGCGACTTCGCCGATCGCGACGCCCTCGGCCGGGTGGTCGAGGCGGCTCGCCGCCACGCGGCGACCCAGGCCGAACTGGGCCTCGACGTCTGCTTCCTGGCCCACGACCTCGTGCCCGAGCGCATCGCGGCCCCCGCCACCGGGGTGAACCCCTCCACGGAGCGGACCCTGTCCATCGCCGACGGCATGGCCGCGGCGGCCGCCGCGGCCGCCGCCGAGGGTGTCCGGTTCGCCCTGCACCCGCACGTCGGTTCCTACGTCGAGACGGAAGGGGAGACCCGCACCGTGCTGGAGGCCACCGCGGGGTCGGCGCTGGCCTTCGGCCCCGACACCGGTCACCTGGCGTGGGCCGGGGCGGCACCCGAACGCCTCGTCGCCGACCACGCCGACCGCGTGGTGGCCCTGCACCTCAAGGACGTCGACCAGGCCGCGGCCGCCGCGGCACGTGCCGACCGCGCCGACTACCTGGCCGCCACCACCGGGCACCACGTGTGGACCGAACCCGGCCGCGGCTCGGTGGACCTGACCGCCGTGCTCGCGGCGCTGCCGCCGGGTTTCGAGGGCTGGACGGTCCTCGAGGTCGACGTGCCGAACCTGCCCACCGCCCGTCGGAGCACGCAGGTGGCCCGCGAGAACCTGCTCGCGCTGCCGTTCTTCGCGGTCGGTCCGCAGCCGGCGGCGGTGCCCGCGTGAGCGCCGACCAGCGACCGCGCCACGCCCGCCCCCGCGGGGACGACCCCTCGGGACGGGCCGTGCTCGGGGTGGGGGTGCTCGGCGCCGGCCCCGTCACCCAGGCCATCCACCTGCCGACCCTGGCCCGGCTCACCGACCGCTTCGCCGTCCGGCACGTCATGGACGTCGACGGCGCGGTGGCCGCGGCCACGGCCGCCCGGGTGGGGGCCGCGCACTCGGGGACGCTCGAGGAACTGCTGGCCGACGAGGACGTCGACGTCGTCGCCGTCTGCTCACCCCCGCAGTTCCACGCCGACCAGGTGATCGCCGCGTTGCGCGCCGGCAAGCGGGCGGTGCTGTGCGAGAAGCCGTTCGCGACCTCGCGCGCCGAGGCCGAGCAGATCGCCGCCGTCAGCGTCGAGACGGGTGTCCCCGTGCTCGTCGGCGCCATGCACACCTTCGACCCGGGCTGGACCGCCGCTCGCCGGGCCTGGGGGGACCTGCCCGCGCGGGCGCACACCGTCCGCTCCAGCATCGTCCTGCCGCCCAACCCCCGGTTCGAGGACTTCGCGACCGAGGTGCACGACCGGGCGCCGTTCCCCACCGGGCGCGCGCTCGACCCCGCCGCGCGGGCCGGGTTGCTGAGCGCCGGGGTCCTCGGCCTGGCGATCCACGACCTCCCCCTCGTCCGGGAGTTCCTGCCGCGGGGTGCGCGGGTGCGGGTGCACGACGCCGACCTCCTGTCGCCCTTCGGGTACGGCATCACCCTGTCGGCCGGTGACCGCCACGCCGTCCTGGTCGCCGCGATGCACGGGCACTGGGCCCCGCGCTGGGAACTCGACGTGATCGCCGACGACCAGGCGCTGCACGTGGAGTTCACCCCCAGCTACGTCCACGCGGGATCGGCGGTCGCGACCCTCACCGCTGCCGACGGGTCGTCGCGCACCTTCGGACCCTACGACCGCAACGGTTACGAGGTGGAGTGGCGGACCCTGCACGACCTCGCGCACGGTGACGCCGGCGCCGCCCCGTCGCTGACCACCCTCATCGACGACCTCGTCCTGGCCGTCGACATCGCCGAGGCGGCCGCGGCCGCCGTCCTGCCCCCGGAGGCCGCCGCGTGACGATCACCGACCCCCACCCCGGCACGACCGCCCCGACGAGCGGGCCGTTGCGCGTGGGGTGCGAACCCGCGGTGCGGGCCACGACCGCCGAGGTCGTGGCCAGCCTCCCGGTGTCCTTCGCCGCCGCCGCCGAGGAGGCCGGGACGACCGGCCCGCTCGACGTCCTGGCCGTGGACGGCGGCCCCGGCTGGACGGTGCGCGCACGCGACGCCCTGGAGCGGGCGCGGGCCGTGGTGGTCCTCGACCCCGCCCCCGTGCAGCCCGCCGCCGTGGACGCCCTGGCCGACGCCGTGGAGGCGGCCGGGACCGTGCTGCACCTGTCGGAGACCTTCGCCGGGAACCCCGCGCTGGCGCAGCTGCGCTCGAGCCGGCCCGACGCCCTGGAAGGGGCCGGGAGCCTCTTCCTGGACAGCACCTCCCCCGGCGCGAGCACCCCGGGACTCCTGCTGGCCCAGTTGCGCGTCCTGCGCGCCACGGTCGGCCCGGTGACCGCGCTGCGTTCCTGCTCCCCGCACCCCGGGGGGCTGACCCTCACGGCGACGGCCGGGGACCGCCTCGTCGTGGGCGTCGCCGCGCGCAGCACGGCGACACCGCCGCACCTGCGCGTGACCGCGGTCGCCGCCGACCGCACGGTCGACGTCGCCCTGCCCGCGGCGGCGACGGCGCGGCCCGCGTCGGTCGAGATCACCGGCGTCGACGGGCGGTCCGTGCTGCCGACGCTGTACGAGACCGCGCACCGGGCCACCTGGCGCGCCGTGCACCGCGACCTCACGTCGGGCACCGCGGGGAGCGACGCGGCGGCCGCCCCGGTGGCGACGCTGCGGGACTTCGCGCAGGACCTGCGCACGGTGGCGGGTGCGGGGCTGGCCCTGCCCGACGAGGAGGGCTTCGTCCCGCTGTTCGACGGGGTGAGCCTGGCCGGCTGGCACCCCGCCCCGCGCGTCTACGGAACGCTGCACCCCGGCGGCCCGCACCTGCACGACGTGCTGCGCGAGCGAGGGCTCTCCGTCCCCGTCGACCCCGAACTGCACCCGGCCGCGTGGTCGGTCCACACCGACGAGCGGGGTGAGACGTTCGTGGTCGGTGAGCAGGGGACGCCCGGCTACGGCGGTTACCTCGTCTCCGACGCGACGTTCGGCGACTTCGAGCTGGTGATCGAGGTGAAACCCGACTGGCCCGCCGACACCGGGATCATGCTGCGTCGCCGGCGAGACAGCTGGGAGGGTTTCCAGGTGCTCCTCGACCACCGGCCCTCCGGCGGCATCGGCGGGTTCTTCGGCAACGGCATCGGCAGCTTCCACGTCCTGCCCTTCGCCGTCGACGCCGAGCTCGACGCCGACGGCACCGTGGCGCGCCTGGTCCCCGACGACCTCGCGACGTCGGCCGAACCCGTCACCCAGGACAAGATCGACCGGCTCAGCTACGCCGCCGACGTCGAGGACTTCCTCGCCGTCTGGCGCGTCGGGGACTGGAACACGATGCGCATCCGCTGCGTCGGAGCCGAACCCGTGATCACCACCTGGGTCAACGACGTCCGGATCGCCGAGCTCGACACGGCCACCCTGCAGGCCCCCGACTACGACGCCGACGCCGTCCACGCCGTCCTCGGCGACCGCGGGCACCTGGCCCTGGAGGTGCACGACAACGACGAGATGTTCGGCGACGCCCGGTGGGGCGCCGGTGCGCGGTGCCGGTGGCGCAACGCCCGCCTGAAGGAACTGGGCTCCTCGCGGTGACGGGACGGTGGAGGCGCGGCGACGTCCTCGGGCGCGAGCGCCACCACCGGCCAGGCCGTCAGGTCCCGGTGGTGCGCTCCTGCAACCGGTACCGGCCCCCGAGCGCGAACCCCAGGACGAACGCGGCGGGCGCCAGCAGCGCCAGGACGGCGCTGACGGCGACGCCGCTGCCGGTGACAAGGGTGAAGTTCGACAGCACCAGCCACAGGCAGGCCAGCAACCCCAGCACGGCCGCGGCGGGTGCCACCCGGGTCGCCCCCGGTCCCCGCCGCCGCGCACCGGGGTTGCGCGCGAAGAACACCAGGACGGCGACGGAGGTCGTCGTCAGCAGCAGGACCATGCCGACCGTGGCGACCCCGGCCATCGACCCGAAGACCCCGACGAGGGGGTCGAGCCCGGCGAGGGCGAGGACGGCCAGCACGAGCGCCGCCGTCACGGTCTGCACCAGGGACGCGGTCGAGGGCGAGGCGTGCCGCGGGTGCGTCCGGCCCAGGCGCGCCGGTAGCACCCCCTTGCCGGCGAGGCTGAACTGGTAGCGGGCCAGCACGTTGTGGAACGAGAGCACGCAGGCGAACAGGCTGGACACGAGCAGCACCTGCACGACGTCGCGCAGGACGGGACCGAGGTACTCCGAGGTGGTGTCGAGCAGGAGGTTGCCCTCGCCGTCCAGCGTCCGCTGCGCCACGGCCACCGCGTCCGCCGCGCCCGCGCCGGTGACGAGCGCCCAGCACGAGAGGGCGTAGAACACGCCGATGACCACGACGGCGAGGTAGGTGGCGCGCGGGACGGTCCGGTCCGGGTCACGGGCCTCGTCGCGGAACACCGCGGTGGCCTCGAACCCGATGAACCCCGTGAGGGCGAACAGGACGGCGACGCCGATGTGCGGGGTGAAGACGTTCTCGGGTGCGAACGTCTCCACGACCACCCCGCTGCGGCCGCCCCGGGCGAACACGACGGCGTCGAGCACGACGACGACCGCGATCTCCAGGACGAGCGCCACCCCGAGGACCTTCGCGCTCAACTCGATGTGCCGGAACCCCAGGACGGCCACCACGGCGAGCATCGCGAAGGAGTAGACCCACCACGACGCCTCGGGGCCGCCGAAGAACACGACGAGGTCGTCGAGGGCCCAGCCCGCGTACCCGTAGACCCCGACCTGGATCGCCGTGTAGGCGACGAGCGCCGTGAAGGCGGTCCCCAGCCCGGCCCGGGAGCCGAGACCGGCGGTGACGTAGGAGAAGAACGCCCCCGCCTCCCGGACGTGCGGGGTCAGCGCCACGAACCCGACGGAGAACACGAGCAGGACGACGGCGGCGAGGAGGAACCCGACGGGGGCACCCACCCCGTTCCCGCCGGCCACGGCCAGCGGGACGTTCCCGCCGACGACGGTCAGCGGCGCCGCGGCGGCGATGACCATGAACACGATCGCCCCGGTGCCGAGGTGGCCGTGGAGGCGGCCGTCGACCCGGGGGTCCTGGTGCCCGGTGCGGGCGGGGTCGCAGGTCACGGGGTGTCCTCCCGGGGGTCGGCCTGCGAGCGCCGGAACTCCGGCCGCAGGTCGGTCAGGTACGGGTTCTGGAGCCGGGCGGCGCGGACGACGCCCAGGTCGACGTCGGCCACGAGCAGGGTCTCGTCGTCCGGGCCCCCCGCGGCGAGAACGTCGCCGGAGGGGGCGCAGATGCTGGACCGGCCGACGTAGCGCAGGTCGCCCTCGGCGCCCACGTGGTTCAGGTAGGCGACGTAGACCTGGTTCTCCCAGGCCCGGACACGGACGAGGTGCTCGGCGACGAAGGCGAACGGTTCCATCTGGGCGGTGGGCACCACGACGAGGTCGGCGCCGGCGACGGCGGCCGCCCGCACGGTCTCGGGGAACTCCACGTCGTAGCAGACGAGGAACGCCAGCCGGACGCCGTCGAGGTCGGCGGTGACGACCGCGTCGGCGCCGGGGACGAACATCGCGCGGTCCAGGTCGCCGAACAGGTGGGTCTTGTCGTAGCGGGCGAGGCGGCCACCCCGCTCGTCCAGCAGCAGCACCGAGTTCGTCACCCCCTCCCCCGACGCCGCGGGCAGGGGCAGCCCCACGGCGATCGCGACCCCGCGCCGCGCGGCGACCCGCGCCACCCGGTCCTCGAGGGGTTCCCGCGCCAGGCGCTCGACGAGGTCCCCGATGTCGTACCCGGTGAGGAACATCTCGGGGGTGACGAGCAGCCGGCAGCCCGCCGCCGCGGCGCGGCCGGCGGCCTCGTCGAGGGCGGCCAGGTTGGCGTCGACGTCGCCGGGTGTCCCGGCGTGCTGCAGTCCGGCGATCCTCACGGTGCTCCTCGGGGTGCGGTGGGCGTCCGGGTCACCTTGGATCACCCGGGCCCCGGGCCGCCAGTCTCGTCCCGTCACCGCGGGACCCACCGTGGCGGACGGGCCAGGTCCTGCGGGACGCCGGTCCTACGGGACGTCGCGGCAGCGCAGGAGGAACTCCAGCGCCTCCCGCGGTGCGCGGGGCACGTGGAGCGCCACGTCGTGCTCGACCCCGGAGCCCCGGGCTCCCCACCCGAACCGCGTCCACCCCGCGCGGGAGTGCTGCACGCCGAACCGGGTGCCGCCGATGGTGACCCCCGTGTACCCGCCGGCCGGTTCGAGCAGGGAGGTCGACCGCCCGCGGGGGTCCTCGTCCGGGCGGGTCCACGGGGACCAGGTCACGGAGCCGCTGACGAGCTCGTCCATCAGCCAGAGCTCGTCGCGCGTGGTGCGGGCGAGGTCGAGGCCGACCGGGAGCCAGGCGAGGGTGAGCGACAACTGCCACGGTTCACCGTTCGGCAGGGTCGAGCCGCGCTCGGGCAACGGGGCGTCCGGGACGTCCCAGTCGAACCGGTCGCGCAGGCAGACGAGCTCCACGTCCCGCCCCTCGGTCGGCAGGACGGGCAGCCGGTTCCCCAGCCAGCTCTCCACCTCCTCGCGGTTGTGCCGCAGCATCGTGCGGGTGAGCGCGTCGCGCCGCCGTTCCACCTCGTCGGCCGGTGGCCGGGGTCGCCAGGCCCGCCGGCCGTGCGTCACCCCGGGTCTGAGGGCCCCCAGGACCCGGACGAGGTGGTCGTCCAGGGGCAGCTCCGCGACGGGGTAGGGGTTCGCGTGGGCCGCCCGGGCGGTGTCCGCTTCCTCCTCCGCGGCCGGGTGCAGGCCGAGTTCGGTCTGCCGCCACCCGTCGCGGCTCGGGGACGGGGGGAGTTCCCGGTCGGCGTCGGTCCAGTCGTACAGGGGGCCGACCCACGTCATGGCCCCTCGACGGGAGAGCCGGCCGTCGGGCAGGCGCCCCCGGTGGTGCCGGACGTGGGCCTGGGTGCAGGCGCTGACCGCCGCGAGGACCGAGGCCGTCGTGGGCCTGTCCAGGTCCACCAGTTCGGCACGCAGGTCCAGGGGGATCCCCGCCGCCAGGCCGGCCGCGATGCGCAGGACGGGCAGGTCGTGCCGGGGCTGGTCCGGGTCGAGGACACCCACGCCGAACGGGTCGTCGTCGAGCTCGACGTCCAGGCTGCGGGCGGCCAGCGGGCCGCCGTGCCCGGACGCGGCGAGGGCGTCGGCCCAGGCGACGGTGGCGCGGGGGCGGGACTCGGGATCGTCGGGGTGGGGAGGGCGGAACTCGATGAACCCCTCGCGGTCGAGGGCGAGCAACCAGTTCCCGGTCCGGCGCAGGAGGCGGACGGCCGCCGGTGGCCCGCTCGTCTCGCTGAACGCCAGTTCCAGGGTCGTGCACAGCTCGTCGTGGTCGAGCCCACTGCGTCCGGGTGCCAGGAGCGTCTCCTCTCGCGGTGGTCTCCGTTCCGGGGACGGAGCTCCACCCCGAGGGTAGGCACGACGTGCCTGCCTGCGCGCCCCCGCCTACCGCGCGTCCGGCCGCGTCATCCGCAGCCGCTGCTCCTGGCTGATCGTGAAGTAGTCGGCCGGCCCGCCGCCGCGCAGGAGCGGGTCGGCGGCGAGGGTGTCGAAGACCCCGTCGACGAGGAGCGACTCGTCGAGGTGGACCTGGACGACCTCGCCCAGCACGAGCCAGGCGCCGACGCCCCGGTCGTCGACGTCGGTGAGCTCCTGGACGCGGGTCACGCGGCACTCGAAGGCGACGGGGCTCTCGGCCACGCGCGGGGGGCGGACGTGCGACGACGCCTCGGGGGTGAGCCCGGCGAGGGCGAACTCGTCGACCTCCGGCCCCACCGACGCCGACGTCTCGTTCATCGGCGCGGCCAGGGACCGGGTCGCCAGGTTCCAGACGAACTCCCCGGTCGCCTCGGCGTTGGTCACGCTGTCCTTGTGGCCCGTGCTGGAGAACCCGACGATCGGCGGCCGGTAGTTCAGCAGGTTGAAGAAGCTGTACGGCGCCAGGTTCCGCGTCCCGTCCGCGGCCACCGTGGACACCCAGCCGATGGGACGCGGGGCGACGATGGAGTTCAGCGGGTCGTGCGCGAGCCGGTGTCCGTCACGAGGGCTGTAGGAGTGCACGGGTCGCGACGCTACCGCCCGCCCGGCCACCCGCGACCCGGCGCGGGCCCCACCCCTCGGTCCAGCGGCGGGGCGGTCGTCCCGCGGACGATGAGGCGGGTGGGGAACGGGCCGGTCTCGCGCACGGGCCGCCCGGCGAGCAGGTCGAGCACGGCGGCGCCCGCCGCGATCCCGAGCGCTTCGGGGTCCTGCCCCACGGTCGTCAGGTCCGTGAGCTCGGCGAGGGGGTGGTCGTCGATGCTGACGACCGAGATCTGCCGCGGGACCTCGATGCCGGCACGGCGCAGGCTGCGCAGCGCTCCCAGCGCGACCTCGTCGGAGAAGGCGAACACCGCGCTCGGCAGGCGGCGGCCGGACAGCAACCGGTCCATCCCCTGGGCCCCGCCGCGCGAACCGCCGGACCAGGAGACGACGAGGTCCTCGTCGACGGGGACCCCGGCGGTCTCCAGCGCGGTCCGGTAACCGGTCTCCCGGTCCCGCTGCGCCTGCCAGGCCCGGTCCGAGGCGGCCACCGTGTTGAGCAGGGCGATGCGCCGGTGCCCCAGTTGGAGGAGGTGGTTCACGGCCTGCTGGGCGGCGAGCACGTCGTCGATCGCGACGCACGGCACCGAGTGCGAGTGGCTGCCGGCCGCGACGACGTGGACCCCCGCGTCGGTGAGCCTGCCCAGTTCGACCGGGGTCAAGGCGATGGCGACGACGACGACGGCATCGACCTTGCGCCGCAGCGGCATCGTCGCGAAGAACTCGATGCGGTCGTGCGGGTCGTCGACGCAGCGGACGAGCAGGTCGAGACCCGCGGGGCGCATCTGCCGCTCCAGGCCGAGGACGACGGAACTGCAGTACCAGGTCGGCAGGTCGTGCAGGACCACGGCCACCCGGCCAGTGGAGCGACCGGCGAGAGCCGCGGCCTGGGGGTTGACGACGTAGTCCAGTTCCGCGGCCACGGCGCGGATCCGGTCACGGGTCCCGGCACTGACCCCCTCCAGACCACGCAACGCCCGGGAAACCGTGCCCAGGGACACCCCGGCGCGCTCGGCGACGTCCGCCATCCGCACCTCCGGCACCGGCGGGGAGGGTTTGCGCACGGGAGGTCGCGACGTCGCGGGCATGACGGGATTCGACCACCGTTCGGCCCACCGGTCCAGCGTCCGAACCCCGGAACGGGTACCACAATCGTGTGCGTTACCAATCTGCAACGCAAGCGCTTGCAACCTCCTCACCAGGACTTTCGTCGCCACAAGCGGTTGCGTGAAAGTCGGTTGCGCGTTGACGCCCCTGTGCGGTGGGTGTTCAGTTCTCCCGCCGGACCAGGTTCGCTGCCGAACCCGGCCCGGGGGGTCGCCCGGGAGAACGTCCGACCCCGACTGCTCTCGATGAAGAGGAGAACACCGTGTTCGGCAAGTCCGGAAAGTCCCCTGCAGCCCGCAGGATCTCCTTCTCCCTCGCGCTGGCCGCGACCGGCGTCCTCGCGTTGGGCGCGTGCGGCGGTGGCGACTCCGGCGGCGGCAACTCCGACGCCGCGCAGAGCGGGAACTCCACCGGGCCCATCACGTACGTGCAGGGCAAGGACAACAGCGGCATCGTCCAGCCCGCGATCGACAAGTGGAACGCGGCGCACCCCGACCAGCAGGTCACGCTCAAGGAGCAGACCGACCAGGCCGACCAGCAGCACGACGACCTGGTCCAGAACTTCCAGGCCGAGAACGCCGACTACGACGTCGTCAGCGTCGACAACATCTGGACCTCGGAGTTCGCCGCCAAGGGCTGGCTCCAGCCGCTGACCGGTGACTACGAGCTCGACACGTCGAACCTGCTCGAACCGACGGTGCAGGCCGAGACGTACAACGACACGCTCTACGCCGCACCCACCACCTCCGACGGTGGCCTCCTCTACTACCGCAAGGACCTCGTCCCCACCCCGCCGAAGTCCTGGGACGAGATGATGTCCATGTGCCCCATCGCGCAGCAGAACGGCATCGACTGCTACGCGGGCCAGTTCGCCCAGTACGAGGGGCTCACCGTGAACACGGCCGAGGCCATCAACACGTTCGGCGGGTCCATCCTGTCCGAGGACGGCAAGACCGCCACCCTCGACACCCCCGAGGCGAAGGCCGGGCTGGAGGCGCTGGTCGAGGGGTTCCAGGACGGGAACATCCCCCGGCAGGCGATCACCTACCAGGAGGAGCAGGGCCGGCAGTCCTTCGAGGACGGCAAGCTGATGTTCCTGCGCAACTGGCCCTACGTCTACAGCCTCGCCAAGACCGACGGTTCGTCGACGGTCAAGGACACCTTCGGCGTGGCCCCGCTGCCCGGCAACGGTGACGGGAAGCCCGGCGCCTCGAGCCTGGGGGGTCACGCCGCCGGCATCAGCGTCTACTCCGACCACAAGGAGACCGCCTTCGAGTTCGTCAAGTTCCTGCAGTCCGAGGAGATCCAGCGCGACTGGCTGACCCAGGGTTCGGCCGCACCGGTCATCTCCTCGCTCTACGACGACGCCGCCCTCGTTGAGCAGTTCCCGTACCTGCCGGAGCTGAAGACCTCGATCGAGAACGCCGTCCCGCGCCCGGTGACGCCGTTCTACCCGGCCGTCACCAAGGCCATCCAGGACAACGCCTTCGCGGCCTTGTCGGGCAGCAAGGACACCGACACCGCGCTGTCCGACATGCAGAAGTCCGTGCAGAACGCCATCGCCGGCGGTCAGTGACCGGAAACCTGGAACCGGGGGCGGGACAGGTCCCGCCCCCGGCCACGCAGTCCTGAGGAGGACGCATGAGTTCCACGTCAGGTGTGGCCACCGGTGAGTACGCACAGGGGGAGCCACCGCTCGACCCGGGCAGGCGCAAGAGCCTGCACGACGGATCCGGGCGGCGCGCCGCGCTGCTGATCGGTCCGACGATCCTCCTGCTGGCGATCGTCATCCTCTACCCCATCGTGACGGCGGTCTCGCAGTCCTTCACCCAGGACGCCGGCCTCGACCCCTCCACCGGGATGTTCGTCGAGGGCGGTTTCGCCGGCATCGCCAACTACCGGTTGTGGCTGCTGCAGGACTGCGGCGGTGGGGCCTTCAGCTGCCCACCGGGCACGCTGGGGTCGCAGTTCTGGACCGCCACGGGCGTGACCTTCCTCTTCACCGTCGTCGCCGTGACGCTCGAGACGGTGCTGGGCCTGATCTTCGCCCTCGTCATGCACCGCAAGTTCAAGGGTCGCGCCATCCTGCGCGCCAGCGTGCTGGTGCCGTGGGCGATCCCCACCGCGGTGACCGCCAAGCTGTGGTACTTCATCTTCGCCTACGACGGCATCGCGAACAGGGTGCTGGGCACCGAGATCCTCTGGACCGGCGACGGCTGGGCCCCCAAGGCCGCCATCATCATCGCCGACACCTGGAAGACCGCCCCCTTCATGGCGCTGCTGATCCTCGCGGGTCTGCAGGTCATCGACGAGGGTGTCTACGAGGCGGCGAAGATGGACGGCGCGGGAGCCTGGAAGCGGTTCGTGTTCATCACGCTGCCGCTCGTCCGGCCCGCGCTCATGGTCGCCGTGCTCTTCCGCACCCTGGACACCCTGCGCATGTACGACCTGCCGAAGATCCTCACCGGTGGTGCCGGCGACACCTCGACGCTGTCGATGCTCGTCGTCGACCAGGTCAGATCCGGCTTCCACGCCGCGTCCGCCCTCTCGACGATCACCTTCCTCATCGTCTTCCTCGTCGCGTTCATCTTCATCAAGTTCCTGGGCGCGAACGTGACCGAGCAGCGTGCCCCCAAGGCCAGGAAGGCGGCCTGAGATGGCGACCGCGTCCAGCACCGCGACCCGCAGCGGCAAGAACTACACGAGTTCGGGTGTCGAGATCGTCCAGCGGCGCCGGCCGTTGGCCACCACCCTGACCTACGTCGGCGTCGTCCTCATCTGCCTGTGGGGGCTGCTGCCGTTCTACTGGATGATCGTCACGAGCTTCCGCGACGTCGGTTACACGTTCGACAGCACGCCCTGGCCGACGCACGTCACGCTCGACAACTACGCGACGGCGTTCTCCACCGAGCGGGGCAACCACTTCGGCCGGGCCCTGCTCAACAGCCTCGTCATCGGCGCGGCGACCACGGCCGTCGGCATCGTCGTCGGCGTGTTCGCCGCCTACGCCCTGGCCCGCCTGCAGTTCAAGGGGAAGTTCTACGTCCTCGGGATCATCCTCGGGGCGTCGATGTTCCCCGGTGTCGCCCTCGTCACGCCCCTGTTCCAGCTGTTCACGGACATCGGCTGGCTGAACACCTACCAGGCCCTCATCATCCCGAACATCTCGTTCGTCCTGCCGCTGACGGTCTACACGCTGACGGCGTTCTTCACCGAGATGCCCTGGGAGCTGGAGGAGTCGGCCCGCATGGACGGCTGCACCCCGGGTCAGGCGTTCGTCAAGGTCATCCTGCCCCTGGCCGCGCCCGGCATCTTCACCACCGCGATCCTCGCGTTCACGGCGGCGTGGAACGAGTTCCTCCTGGCGAGCCAGCTCGGTGGGGACAGGGTCCAACCGGTGACCGTCGCGATCGCCAGCTTCACCGGGGCGCAGCCGCACCAGGAGCCGTACACCGCCGTCATGGCCGCCGGCACCATCGTCACCGTCCCGCTGATCGTCATGGTGCTGGTCTTCCAGCGCCGCATCGTCTCCGGCCTCACCGCCGGTGGCGTGAAGAGCTGACCCACCCGCACCACCTCGACCCCGGCACGACGAGGAGACCGCCATGGCCACCCGGCCCCGCGCCAGCAGTTCCCACCCGAGCGCCGACCGCGCCCGCCGGAACGCCCAGCACCTGGAGACGTTCGGCGGTCTCCTCATCGCGATGACGGTCCTCGTCCTCGGGTTCACGGTCTACGCCGAGGTCACCGGGGCCCCGGCCCTGAAGCTCGTCGGGGTCCTCGTCCTGCTGCTCGTCGCGGACGCCGTCGTCGTCAAGGCCGCCCGCTCGCAGCGGGACCGGGCGGAGCAGCGGTGACGGGGACGACCGGTCCGGGCGCTGACTGGTGGCGCCAGGCCGTCGTCTACCAGGTCTACCCGCGCTCCTTCGCCGACGCGAACGGCGACGGCACCGGCGACCTCGCCGGGATCACCCGGCGCATCCCCCACCTCGTCGACCTCGGTGTCGACGCCGTCTGGCTCAGCCCCTTCTACCCCTCGGCCCTGGCCGACGGCGGCTACGACGTCGACGACCACCGCGACGTCGACCCGACGATCGGGACCCTCGCGGACTTCGACGCCATGGTCACGGCCCTGCACGCCGCGGGCCTGAAGCTCATCGTCGACATCGTCCCCAACCACTCCTCGAACCGGCACCCGTGGTTCCAGGCCGCTCTCGCCGCCGGACCGGGGTCCCCCGAGCGCGAGCGCTACGTGTTCCGCCACGGCGCCGACGGCCCGCCCACGGACTGGAGGGCCAGCTTCGGGGGCCCCACCTGGGAGCCGGTGGGCGACGACTGGTGGTACCTGCACATGTTCGCCCCCGAGCAGCCGGACTGGAACTGGGACCACCCCGACGTGCGCGAGGACCACGAACGCACGCTGCGGTTCTGGGCCGACCGCGGCGTCGACGGGTTCCGCATCGACGTCGCGCACTACCTCACGAAGGACCTCACCGGCCCCCTGCCGACCCAGGCGGAGATCGAGGCGCGCACGGTGCCGGAGGGGACGCACCCCTTCGACGACCGCGACGACGTGCACGAGGTCTACCGGAGCTGGCGCAAGCTCTTCGACGAGTACGACCCGCCGAGGATGGCCGTCGCCGAAGCCGTCGTCCCCACCCACCGCCGCCCGCGCTACGCCTCGGCGGACGGGCTGGGCCAGGCGTTCAACTTCGACCTCCTCGAAGCCGACTTCGACGCCGGGCGGTTCCGCACCGTCGTCGAGCAGAACCTCGACCTGGCCCGCGCGGCCGGTTCCACGTCGACCTGGGTGCTGTCCAACCACGACGTCGTCCGGCACCCCTCGCGGTACGGCCTGCCGACCGGCACGTCCCTGCCGGCGTGGCTGATGTCGGACGGCACCGACCCCGCGGCCGACGAGGAACGCGGTCTGCGACGGGCCCGCGCGGCCACCGCGTTCCTGCTCGCGCTGCCGGGGTGCGCCTACCTGTACCAGGGCGAGGAACTGGGGTTGCCCGAGGTCGCCGACCTGCCCGGGGTCGTCCTGCAGGACCCGACGTGGACCCGGTCCCTCGGGACCGCCAAGGGACGCGACGGGTGCCGGGTGCCGCTGCCGTGGAGCTCGTCCGGTTCCTCGTTCGGGTTCGGCCCCGACGGCGGCCGTCCCGCGCACCTGCCGCAACCGCCGTGGTCCGGGCGGTTCGCCGTCGAGGCGCAGGCCGCGGACGCGGCATCGACGCTCGCGTTCTACCGGGCCGCGATCGCGCGGCGGCGGGAGCTGGTGACCGGGGAGGAGCTGGAGTTCCTCGACTCCCCCGACGGCGTCGTGGCGTTCGCCCGTCCCGGTGGCTGGGTGTGCACGACGAACTTCACGACGTCCGCGGTGCCGCTGCCGGAGGGGGAGGTGCTGCTGAGTAGTTCCGGCGACCCCGCGGGTGGCGGGCTCACCGAGCTGCCGGGCGAGACGACGGTCTGGGTGCGGCGCGCGGGGTGAGGTCGGGGCAAGACCGCACCGGGACGCTGCCCACCTCTGCGCCGACGCCTCACCCCAGGTCGATCCACCACCCGGTCCGGCGCAGCGTGTCGTCCCAGGCGACGAGCCGGTCCCCCGCCCAGGCCGTCGTGACCCGCTCGTCGTCCCCGACGCCCGGCAGCGCGGGCAGGGCCGTCCACGTGTCGCCGTCCAGGACGGCGTAGCGGGGGCCCACCCCGACCGCGACGCGGTCGGGTGCGACCGCCAGGTCCGGCACCGTCTGCCGGCCGTCCAGCGCGGCCGGCAGCGGCACCGGGGACGACGTACCGTCGGTCGGGTCGGTGCGGTCGAGCTGGGCGAGCTCCGCCTCGGCCCAGCCGAGGCCGACGACGCGCTCGCCGTCCCACCCTCCCGGGGGCAGGAGCTGCACCGCCGGGCCCATCGACACGGCCCGCCACGCGTCCGCCACCGGGTCGTAGGCCTGGACGGTCGGCGCCTCCGGCGGCAGCATCGTCAGGCCCACGAGCAGTTCGTCGCCGGCCCACAGCGTGTGGCACGTCTCGCCGGAGTCCGGCCCGGGGACCCGCCCCGTCCTCGTCGCGCCCGTCGCGGGGTCCCACGCCCACAGCGTGTGCGGGACCGGCTGGCCGCTGCCGTCCGTGCCGACGCACAGCACCTCGGCACCGGACCAGGCCGCGGGGGCGTAGACGAGCAGGTCGCTCTCCGGGGCCCGGCCCGTGGCGTCGGTGGCGGGGTCGAACCAGCTCCACCCGTCCGTCAGGAGCCTGCCGGTCCAGGTCGGGCCGTGGTGGAACCAGTTCCCGCCGGTCAGGGCGCGCCAGGTGCCCGTCGCGGGGTCGAAGGCGCCGCTGCCCTCCAGCGGTTCGGTCGGCGGGGCCTCGCACAGCGCGTTCGGCGGGCAGGTGACGGTGGGTCCCACGACCCGGCCCACCCCGCCCGTCACCAGCAACTCCGTGCCCGTCCAGGTCAGCGTCGGCGTCCGGCGCGCGCTCATCGGCGCGTCCGGGATCTCCTGCCAGGTCCCGGTCGCGGTGGGCAGGTCACCCGGCCAGGCGCTGGGTGACGTCGGTGCTCCCCCGGGCTGCTCGCCGCAGGCGGCGAGCGCGCCGACGGCACCGAGGGCGAGGACGTCGCGACGGCGCAGCATCCCCGTGGGACGCACGTCCGGTGGTGGTGGTTCCCCCCGCGCGGGCCGGGTCAGTCGTCCTCGGGGTCCGCGCCCAGCGCGTCGAGCGTCGCGACCGCCGCCGGCGCGAGGGGTTCGGCGGCGCCGGCCACGTTCTCGCGCAGGTGCGCCAGGGAGGAGGTCCCGGGGATGAGCAGGACGTTCGGGGACCGCTGGAGCAGCCACGCGAGGGCCACCGACAGCGGGGAGCGCCCCAGCTCGGCGGCGACTCCCGCGAGCGTGCGGGACTGCAACGGCGAGAACCCGCCGAGGGGGAAGTACGGGACGTAGGCGATACCCCGCTCGTGCGTGGCCCGCAGGACCCCCTCGTCCTCGCGGTGGGCGAGGTTGTAGAGGTTCTGGACGCAGACGACGGGCGCGATGGCCTGCGCCTCGTCGAGCTGGGCGAGGTCGACGGTGCTGAGGCCGAGGTGTCGGACGAGCCCCTGCTCGCGCAGCTCGGCGAGGGCCCCGAACTGCTCCGCGATCGACCCCGGGACGGCGGAGTGGCCGTCGGCCCCGCCCCCCGCGCGCAGGTTCACCACCTCCAGGGCCTCGACGCCGAGGGTGCGCAGGTTGTCGTGCACCTGGGCGACGAGCTGGTCCGGTCGGGTGGCCGGGACCCACGCCCCGGCGTCGTCGCGGACGGCGCCGACCTTCGTCACGACGTGCACGCCGTCGGCCGGGGTGAACGCCTCGCGGATGAGTTCGTTGACGACGTGGGGGCCGTAGGAGTCGGCGGTGTCGACGTGGTTCACGCCGAGCTCCGGCAGGGCGCGGAGCAGGGCCAGGGCCTCGTCCCGGTCGGCCGGTGGGCCGAAGACGCCCGGCCCGGCGAGCTGCATGGCGCCGAACCCGGTCCGGGTGAGGTCCAGGTCGGCCACGGCGAAGGTGTGGGCGGAGGTGTGGGGTGCGGTGGTCACGCCGTCAGCGTGCGCGGCGGCCCCGGCCCGCAGGCAGCACCGGCTCGTTCCTGGGACCGCCAGGACCAGGCTGGTCCCGGGGTCGCGCGCCTACGCTGGTCTGGTGCCGCAGAACCCCCTGGGCGAGTTCCTCCGCGCCCGCCGCGAGCTGGTGGACCCGGCCGACGTCGGCGTGCGGGTCACCGGGGTGCGCCGGACCCCCGGCCTGCGGCGCGAGGAGGTCGCCACGCTCGCGGGGATCAGCGCCGACTACTACCTGCGGCTCGAGCAGGGCCGGGACCGGAACCCCTCGCGGCAGGTCCTGGAGGCGGTCGCGCAGGTCCTGCGGCTCGACGCCGCGGGCACCGACCACCTCCTGGGGCTGGTCTCGGACCGGCCGGCACCGCGGCGCCGGACCCGCGACGTCGTCCCGACGGGGATCCGGCAGCTCCTGGACGCGCTGGACCTCCCCGCGTTCGTGGAGGACCGCACGTTCGAGGTCCTCGCCGCCAACCCGCTCGCGACGGCGTTGTGGCCCTCGCTGCGCGTCGGGCAGAACCGGCTGCGGGCGGTGTTCCTCGACGAGGCCGAGAGCGCGATCGTGCTGGATCCGGCGCAGGCCCGGGCGGGATGGTCGCCGCCTTCCGGTCCTCCGTCGGCGCGGGGGCCGACGACCCGCGGGTGGCCCGGCTCGTCGGCGAGCTGTCGCTGGCCAGCCCGGAGTTCGCGCGCCTGTGGGCGCGGCACGACGTCCACGACCTGGCCGGCGGCCTCGCCCGGTTGCAGCACCCCGAGGTCGGTCTGCTGGAACTGCGCCGCGAGAAGCTGCCCGTCGGCGGGACAGACGGCCAGCTCCTGGTGGTCTACCACGCCGAACGGGGTTCGGACTCGGCGCAGGCGCTCGCGCTGCTCGGGTCGCTGGCGGTCAGCCGCCCGGTGCCGGACGAGGCGGCACGGCGTACTTGAAACCCCGGTGGGACCCCGCGAAACCCAGCCGCTCGTAGAACCGGTGCGCGTCCGTGCGGGAGTTGTCCGACGTCAGCTGGACCAGGGCGGAACCCGTCGCCGGGGCGGCGACGTCGGTCACCCAGCGCATGAGCGCCGTCCCGATCCCTCCCGACCGCAGGGTGCTGCGCACCCGGACGGCCTCGACGAGCAACCGCGCCGAACCGCGCCGCGCCATCCCGGGGATCCGGGTGAGCTGCAGGGTCCCCACGACCTCCCCCGCGGCGTCCACGGCCACGAGGAGGTCGTTGGCGGGGTCGGCCAGGATCTCGAGCATCGCCGAGCGGTAGAGGGGTTCGTCCGCCGCCGAGGCGCGGTCGCCGCGGGCGGTGCTCACGGGGTCGTCCGCGAGCAACCCCACGACCGCGGTCAGGTCGTCCTCGACCGCACGGCGCAGTACGACGTCCTGATCCCGGGCCCGCAGGGTCGCGGGGAGGGTGAGAGCGCCGATCACCGGGTCACCTCACCGGCGTCGCAGCGGTCCAGCCGGTACGTCACCTGGTGCAGCCCCGCCGCGTCGACGTGGGTCCCCGTGCGGTGCGCGCCGAGACGTTCCACGGCCCGCTGGGACCGGAGGTTGTCGGCGTGGACCGTGAACACCACGGTCGGCAGGGACGCGAACGCGTGGTCCAGCATCAACCGCTTGACCTCCCCGTTCCACCGGCCACCCCACCGGGACCGCGCCAGGAACGTCCACCCGATCTCGACCGCGTCCGTCCCCCGCAGGACGTACCGGGAGACGCCGAACACCTCACCGTCCGCCCGGTCCTCCGCGACGAGCGCCCCGCCGGAGGCGAGGGCGTCCTCGAACCAGGCGCGGAACACGGGTTCGGCCGTCCGGTCCTCGGCGGGGTGCTGCTCCCACATCAGCGGGTCGGCGGCGATGCGGCGCAGGGGTTCCGCGTCCTCCGCGCGCAGCGGCCGCAGCCGGACGAGGTCGCTCGTGAGCACCGGTTGCCGGTCGAGGGTCATGCTCGGACGGTACCGCCGCGGGTCGCCCCGGGATCAGGCGCGCAGGTGGTGGGCGCGGAAGGCGGTGCGCAGAACCGCTCCGTCGAGGACGCCCCCGGAGGTGGGGACCGCGGCGGCGACGAAACCGTCGGGGCGGACGAGGTAGGTGCGGTCGCTGCGCCACCGGCCGGTGGGGTCGGCGGGGAACGTGTGCGGCCCGTCGATCCAGTCCGGCAGGTCCACCGGGCGTACGGGACGTGAGCCGTAGGAGTGCAGTTGCCAGGTGAGGGACCGCAGGGCCGGGCGGTTCTCCTCGGTGGGGAACGACCGACGCCCGACGGCGCGGTCGTCGGCCCAGACCAGCAGCGGCGCCGAGGCGACGTGGTGGTGGATCCGGTACTGCCCGACGTACCCGGCGACGCTCCGGCCGAGGCGGGTCCGCACGCCCCGGGCGGCCAGGGGGGCGGCGACGATGACGAACGCCCGCCGCAGGAGGGCGGTTCCGTGGTTTCTCCGGGCGACGAGGCCGAACGCGCGGTCGGTGACGCGGACCAGGCGCAGGGCGACCCGTCGGCGTTCCCGTCCGTAGCGGTCGAGGGCGGCGGGGCCGACGTGACCGTGGACGACGTCGGCGAGGAGGTGAGCGAGGTCCTGGGCGTCCTGCAGTCCGGTGTTCATGCCCTGGCCGCCGACCGGGGAGTGCACGTGGGCCGCGTCACCGGCGAGGAACACCGCGCCGCGGCGGAACCGTTCGGCGACACGGTGGTGGACGCGGTAGGTGGAGAACCAGTCGACGGACTCGTGGCCGACGCCGAGGTCCTCGCGGGCGGTGGCGAGGGCCTCCTCCGGCCCGACGTCGGGACCGGCGGCGATCGAGATGGCCCGGGCGTGACCGTCCGGACCGAGGGGGTAGAACACCCCGAAACCCCGGCGTCCCGCCCGCATCGCGAGGCAGTCGTCCGGCAGGCCGGTCGCACCGCGCAGGTCGGCGACCCAGAACACGGCGTCGTCGGTGACGCCCTCGAACGCCAGGCCCAGCGAGCGACGGACGGAGGACCCCGCACCGTCGGCACCGATGCACCAGCAGGCGTGGACGCGGGTCATCCCGCCCGGACCGTCGAGGAGCGCGCGGACACGACCGCCGGGCTCGGCCGTCCGGTCGTCGAGGTCGACGAGGGTGCGGTTCCAGCGGACGTCGCCGCCGGTCGCGGTGAGCGCGCCGACGAGGAGTTCCTCCGTGCGGCTCTGCTCCAGGACGTGCAGCCCCGGGAACGGGGTCTGGCCCTGCTGGGCGGCGGCGAGGTCGATCACGACGAGACGTCCGGGAGGGCCGATCTGCACCCGGGCGGCACGGTGCGCGTGGGCGAGGAACTCCTCGGCGAGACCGAGCTGGTCGTAGACCTCCACCGTTCTCGCCTGGACCGCCAGGGCGCGCGACTCCGTCGTCGGGCCCGCCTTCTGGTCGACGACGACGGCCCGGACGCCGCGGCGGGCCAGGACGAGGGCGGCCAGGAGACCGGTCGGTCCGGCACCCACGACGAGGACGTCGGTGTGCTCGACCGGCAGTTCCTCCACGACGTCTTCGGGTGGACGACCGAACCAACCGGGGCCCTCGTCCCGGCGACTCCCCGGTGGGCGCAGGTAGTCGCGATAGGGCTGACCGGAGGACTCGGGCACCCCGCCAGGATGCTCGCCCCACGCAGGCCGTGCCAGGGACGTCGACTCCCCCGCGGGTCGGACCGGTGGGAGGGTGGACGCCCCGTCACCTCGATCGTCGCCGGTCGCGGCGGAGCCACCCACCACGCGCACGACACCCCCGGCCCCGACACCCCTCGCGACGGCACCCCGCCCGGGCCGTGGTGTGGGACCTGGAGTCCCTGGTCTCCTGGAAGGGTCCGGAACCGGTCCGCCTGGCCCGTGGCCTGCTCCGGGACCCCCACCAGGCCGAGGACCTGGTGCAGGACGTCCTGGCCCGCTGCGCTCTGAAGTGGTCACCCTCCAGGCGGTCGAGAACCCCTCGGCCTCCCCGAACCGCGTGGTCGTCGACGCCGTCGCCCCCCACCACCGGCGACCCTGGTGCCGTGAGCGGGTCAGCGACCCCGCCGAGCTCCGACACCCCGCCCACGACGACGCCGGTCACGGTGACCGGGAGCACTGCCTCGCCCTGCTGCGCCGTCTGCCCGACGCCCGACAGGCCCCTCGTCCTGCGCACCCTGCGTCGCCTCCTGGACCAGGACACCCCCACCGTGAAGGAGTCCCGATGAACCAGGGACCCCGTGATCGGTAACTCCGACGGCGAAGGCGACGACGGTCGTGACGCCCTGCACGACGAGCTGCAGGCGGGGCGCATCGATGGAACCCGGCCTCCACGCCGGTACCCGCCAGCGGCTGCGCTGACGCGTCCGACGCCGTCGCCGCACCCGAGCGGGACCGCGGGTGCCCCGGCGGGGACGGGAGCGTCGTCCCCGTGCCGGCCCTCGGGTGGCGCGCGGTGGAGCCGCGTGTGGAAGCGTTGGCCGTCAGGAACCGCGCAGGACCGAGGAGGACCGTGACGACCCCGCTGACGACCCCGCTGATCGTGGTGGTGACCACCGGCGGCACGATCGCCAGCACCGTGGACACCGACGGGGTCAGTCGTCCGAGCCTCGACGGCGGGGCCCTCGTGGGGGACGCCGCCGAAGCGGTCGGGGTGCGGGTGCGGGTCGTCGAGGCGCTGCGGGTCGACTCCTCGACCCTCACGCTCGCCGACGCCTGGACGGTCGTGTCCGCCGTCCGCGACGCGCTGGCCGATCCCGAGGTCGCCGGGGTGGTCGTGCTGCACGGGACGGACTCCCTGGAGGAGACCGCCTACCTGCTCGACCTGCACCACGACGACGCGCGGCCGGTGGTGCTGACCGGGTCGCAGCGGACGGCGGACCACCCCGAACCCGACGCCGCCGAGAACGTCCGGTACGCGCTGTGGGCGGCGACGTCGACCTCGGGCGTCGCCGTGGCGTTCCGAGGGGGACTGGTCCTGGCAGCGGGGGCCGCGAAACGGCACACCACCGACCTCGACGCCTTCGCCGCCCCTGACGGCCCCCTCCCCCACGTCCCCCTCGCCCCGGTGGACGCCCCCTGGCCGCGGGTGGACGTCGTCGCCGGGCACCCCGGGATGGACGGGGTGCTCCTGGACGCCTGCGTCACCGCGGGCGCGCGGGGGATCGTGCTGCAGGCGCTGGGGTCGGGCAACGCGACCCCGGCCGTCGTCGACGCGGTCGCGCGGGCGCGGGCCGCGGGGGTCGCCGTCGTGCTGACGACGCGGGTCCCCGCCGGGCCCGTGACCACGACGTACGGGGACGGTGGTGGCGGCGCGGACCTGGCGGCCGCCGGGGTGGTCCCTGCGGGGCGGCTGAAGGCGGGACAGGCGCGGGTGCTGCTGGCCGCGCTGCTGCGCGCCGGGGCCGACGTGGCCGCCGGGTTCGCCGCGCGCGGCTGACATGCTGTGCTCGTGACGACCCCCGGTGCGGACGCCCGGTCCCCCGTCGTCCGGCAGAGCCTGTCGGTCTCCATCGCCACCGGTCTGTACGGCATCAGCTTCGGCGCCCTCAGCGTCACCAGCGGCCTGTCGGTCTGGCAGACGTGCGCGCTCTCCCTCCTGCTGTTCAGCGGTGGGTCGCAGTTCGCCCTCGTCGGGGTGCTCGGCGGGGGTGGGACGGCCGGGGCCGCCGTCGCGGCGTCCTCGCTGCTGGGGGTGCGCAACGCGCTCTACGGCCTGCAGCTGACGACGGTGCTGCGCCCGCGCGGCTGGCGGCGTCTGCCCGTCGCGCACCTGACCATCGACGAGTCCACGGCCGTCGCCGTCGCCCAGCCCGACCCCCCGTCGCGGCGCCTGGGGTTCTGGGTCACCGGGATCGGCGTCTACGCCGGCTGGAACCTCACGACGCTCGCGGGTGCGCTCGCCGGGAACTCCCTCGGCGACCCGCAGCGGTTCGGTCTCGACGCCGCCGCCGCGGCGGCGTTCGTCGGTCTGCTGTGGCCGCGGTTGGCGGGCCGCGAACCCGTCGCGATCGCCGCCGTCGGCGCGCTCGTCACGACCGCGCTCGTACCGGTCATCCCGCAGGGGCTGCCCGTCGTCGCGGCCGCGGCGGTCGGGTCGCTGGTGGCGTGGTGCCGGCCGCAGCGCCGGGCGGGGGAGGCGGCGTGACGTTCTGGATCGCCGTCCTCGCGGCCTCGGCCGTCGCGTTCGCGACGAAGTTCGCCGGGTACGTCGTGCCGCCCGCCGCGCTGGAGGCGCCGCGCGTGAAGCGGCTGACGGGGATGCTGCCGGTGGCGCTGCTGGCCTCCCTCGTGGTGCTGCAGACGTTCTCCACCGGCCGTGACCTCGTCCTCGACGCCCGGGCCGCGGGACTCGTCGTGGCCGTCGTGGCGCTCGCCTGCCGGGCGCCGTTCATCGTGGTCGTCGTGCTCGCCGCGGGCACGGCGGCCGGACTGCGAGCGCTGGGGTGGGGATGAACGACTCCTCCGTGGAGGACATCGCGACGTACTACGACGAGTTCGCGCCGCACTACGTCCCGGGCTGGCGCTCGGTGCAGTACTACGGCCCGCTCGTCGCCGACTTCCTGCTGCGCGCCCTCACCCCGGAGTGCCGGGTGCTCGACGTGGGCTGCGGCCCGGGGCAGTTGACGAGCGAACTCCCGGCCGACGTCGAGGTGCTCGGCTGCGACGTGTCGCCGCGGATGCTGGCGAGCGCCCGACGGGCCCGGCCGCGGGGACGCTACGAGCTGCACGACCTGAACGACCCGGTGCCCGCGGCGTGGGGGCGGTTCGACGTCGTCCTGGCCGTGGGGTGCCTGGAGTTCTGCCGGGACCTGAGCGCCACGCTCGCCCACCTCGCCGCGGCGTGCGCCCCGGGGGCGCGCGTCCTGGTGGGGGCGGTGGAGGACCGGGTGCTGGGACCGGGCGCGCGGCAGCGGGAGTTCTCCGCCGAGGGGTTGCCGGGGGTGGCGATGCACACCTACGACGCGACGGCGCAGCTCGCCGCCGTCACCGCGGCCGGTCTCGCGCCGTACGAGTACCGGTACGTGCCGGCCTGGCGGCACGAGGAGTACGGGTACGTCGTGCACTACGGGTTGTGGGAACTGCGGCGGGTCTGAGGCCCACCGCGGTCCGGGTCGGCGGGGGCCAGGCGCTTGGCCAGGCAGTGGTGGGCGTACGGGTCGTCGGTGAACCGCCCGGTCGCGGTGAACCCGTGCCGGGCGTAGAGGCGGAGCGCTTCGACGAGGTCGCGCCGGGTCTCCAGCCGCAGGACCGCGAGACCCCGCCCGCGGGCCTCGGCCTCCACCGCCGTCAGGAGCCCGGTGCCCACACCGCGGCCGCGGGCGGCGGCGGTGACGTGCAGGCGCGTGACCTCCCCGACGTCACCCAGGACGCGCAACCCCGCGCAGCCCAGCACCTCCTCGCCGCGGCGGGCGAGCAGGAGCAGGCCGTGCGGCGGGGTGAGCCGGTCGTCCCCGGCCCCGGCGACGAGGTCGTCGACCTCGGCCGCCGTCGCCGGGCGGGCGTGCCAGCGGGTGACGATGTCGTCGTAGTAGGCGCGCAGCGCGGTGCGGGCCGGGGCCGACGTCGGGTCGGCGGGGGTGACGGTGACGTCAGGCACGGGAGGGGGCCCACTCCAGCGGGTACCGGTCCTCGAGGCTGCGCCACCGCACCGGCGGCTCCACCTCGGTGACGGCGTCGGTGAGCCAGTGCGTCACGCCCGGGTTCCACCCGGCGAGCAGGGTCCGCGCCGGGCCGGGGCGGACCCCGTCGGTGTCGGCACCCACCACGTTCCCGGGCACCGCCGTCTCGAGGACGCGCCCCGACACGGCGAGGTAGCCGCGGGCGGACAGGTGCACCCCGTCCCACTCCCGGGCCACGGACGCCCAGTCGGGCAGGGCCCACGCGCCGTCCCACCCGGTCGCGAGCCACCAGTCGTGCCGCCGGGTGAACGTCACCGACCGCGGGTGCGCCGCGACGAGGGCGCACCAGTCCGCGGCGTCGTGGACCTCGTGCACGCGCAGTCCGTCCCGCAGCCGCAACGCGCGGGCGTCGACCTCCTCGATGCCCATCTCGTCCTCGATCAGCGTCATCCCCACCCCGAGTCCCCCCGGCAGCACGGGGGTGCTCGACGGCAGCTCCGGGCGGTCCGGAGGAGTCGACCACCAGGTGCCGCTGCACCGCCCGAGGGTGTGCCGGGGGAACTCGGTCCGCCACCGCTCCTCCTCGGCGTCCACCGCGGTGCGCCAGCCCCGCCACGCCGCCGCAGCCGCGCCCGGGGAACCGGTGACGATCGGCCGGTACCCGTCCCGGCCCTCGAACCGCCACCAGAGGTGCTGCTGCGCCGTCACGTCCACCGGGTCCGACCACCACCTCGCGGCGGGACCGGCCGCCACGGCGCGCGCCACCGGTCGCAGCACCTCCACGAGCTCCGGGTCCGCGAGCGCCCGGTCCTCCGGGTCGGGGTCCTGCCAGTACCGGGCGGCGGCCACGGAGTCGGCGAACGCCGTCAGCAGGTCGCGCGGGTCGGAGCGGGCGCGGAGCGCGTCGAGGTCGAGGGTGGAGACGGCCCGCCGCAACCGCTCGCGCAGCTCGGTCCGCAGCGGGTCCGGCAGCGGTGCGAGACCGGGCAGTCCGAGGTCGTCCTCGTGCGCGGACCACGCCCACGGTTCAGCGTCGGACCCCTCCCCCACCAGCGCGGACAGCAACCGCCGCCCGCGCGGCCCCGCGAGCAGGTCGTCGGCCGGTTCCCCACCCGGGCCCTCACCGGTCACCGCTCGATCATGGCAGCGGCTCAGGCGTCGCGGGGGCGCGCCGGCCGTCCGCTGCGGTGCTCCTCGGCGTAGGCCAGCACGTCCTCCAGGAGCACGCGGCGGTGCGTGCCGGGTTTGGTGTAGGGCAGGGCGCCGGACTCCAGCAGGCGCACCATCGTGGGGCGGCTGACCCCGAGGACGTCGGCGGCCTCCTGCGTCGTCAGCAGCGCCTCGTGCGGGGTGAGGGTCACGGCCTCGCCGGCGGCGAGGGCGCTCACGGTCTGGCGCAGGGCGTGGGCGAGTTCGGCCGGCAGGGCGGCCCCGCGGCGACCGGCCTTCACCGACAGTTCCGCGTCGGGCTGGGCGGTGAGGAGTTCGACGAGTTCGGCGAGACCTTCCAGGCCGGGTCGTACGGTGACCTCGGCGCCGTGGCAGGCGACGGACGGCGACACCTCCCCACCGTAACAGGCGCTATCTCGAATCGAACAGAACGAAACCCTGGGGTAGTCTGCGGGGACCGACCTGCCCCCGAACGTGAGGACCGGCCGTGCTGACACTGCTGATCGTCCACGCTGTCGCCGCCGTCCTCGCCGCGCCCCTGGTGAAGCGGGTCGACCGGCGAGGTTTCGCCGTGCTCGCCCTCGCCCCCGCGGCCACGACGGTCTGGGCGGCGTCCCAGGGCCCCGCCGTGCTGCGCGGGCAGACCCCCGAGGTCGTCGTCCCGTGGGTCCCCTCCCTCGGCGCCGAGCTCGCCTTCCGCCTCGACCCGCTGTCCTGGGTCCTGACGCTCCTCGTCGGCGGTGTGGGGGCGCTGGTCCTCCTCTACTGCGGCAGCTACTTCCACGAACGGGACCCCGGTTCCGCGCGCTTCGCCGCCGTCCTCACCGCGTTCACCGGCGCCATGACCGGGCTCGTCCTGGCCGACGACCTGATCCAGCTCTACGTGTTCTGGGAACTGACCACGGTGTTCTCGTACCTGCTCATCGGGTACGACGCGCAGAAGCGTTCCGCGCGCCGGGCCGCGACGCAGGCCCTCGTCGTCACGACGTTCGGCGGGCTGGCCATGCTGGTCGGGTTGATCCTCATCGGGCAGCAGGCCGGGACGTACCGGCTCTCGGAGGTCCTGGCGGACTTCCCCACGGGAACGGCCGCGACGGTCGCCGTCGTCCTGCTGCTCCTCGGGGCGATCACGAAGTCGGCCCTCGTGCCGTTCCACTTCTGGTTGCCCGCCGCGATGGCGGCGCCCACCCCCGTCAGCGCCTACCTGCACGCCGCCGCGATGGTGAAGGCCGGGGTCTACCTCGTCGCCCGGTTCGCCCCGGCGGCCGCCGAGCTACCGCAGTGGCGGACCACCGTCCTCGTCCTGGGGACCACGACGATGCTCGTCGGCGCCTACCGGGCGCTGCGCCAGCACGACGTGAAACTCCTGCTCGCGTTCGGCACCGTCAGCCAGCTCGGGTTCCTCACCGTCCTCGTCGGCGCCGGGACGGCCGCCGCCGCCACGGCCGGGATCGCCCTGCTCGTCGCCCACGCGACGTTCAAGTCCTCCCTGTTCCTCGTCGTGGGGATCGTCGACCACCAGACCGGGACCCGGGACCTGCGCGAGCTGTCCGGCCTGGGACGGCGGATGCCGCTGCTCGCCGTCACCGGCACCGTCGCGGCCGCCTCGATGGCCGGGATCCCCGTCGCGGCCGGTTTCGTCGCCAAGGAGGCCGCGTACGACGCGTTCCTCGACGACCCCCTCGTGCTCGCCGGCCTCGTCCTCGGGTCGGTGCTGACCGCCGCGTACTCCGCGCGGTTCGTCTGGGGGACGTTCTGGCGCAAACCGGGCGTCCCGGACTCCACGGCCCCGCGGCCCTCGCCCGGGTTCACCGCCGCCCCGCTCGTGCTGGCCGGGGTGACGCTGCTCGCCGGGCCGCTCGCCCCCCTCGTCGACCGGCCCGCCGCGCTCGTCGCCGGCGACCTGCCCGGCGAAGCCGAGCACCTGGCCCTGTGGCACGGGTTCTCCGTCCCGCTGCTGCTGACCGTCGTCACCTTCGCGCTGGCCGCCGTGCTGGTCGTCGCGAAGGACCGCGTGGAGTCGCTGCAGCGCAGGGCCCCGGCCGTCCCCGCCGCCGACCGCGGGTACCGCCGGACCGTGCGCGCCGTCGACCGCGTCGCCGTCGAGGTCACCGGCGCCACCCAGCGCGGGTCGCTGCCGATCTACCTCGCCTCGATCCTGCTCGTCGTGGTGCTCGTGCCCGGCGGGGCCCTCCTGTGGACGCGGCCGTGGCCCAGCGACGTCGTCCTCTACGACACCCCCGGCCAGGTCCTCGTGGGGATCGTCGTCGTGGTGGCCGCCGTGCTGACCGTGCGGGCCCGCCGCCGCCTGCGGGCCGTGGTGCTCGCCGGCGTCACCGGGTACGGCGTGACGCTGTTGTTCGTCCTGCACGCCGGCCCCGACCTCGCCCTGACGCAGGCGCTCGCCGAGACCATCACCCTCGTCGTGTTCGTCCTCGCGCTGCGGCGCCTGCCGCCGTTCTTCTCCTCCCGCCCCCTCGTCGGCACCCGGTGGGTCCGCATCGGCATCGGCGTCGCCGTCGGGACCTGCGCCTCCCTGTTCGCCCTCGTCGCGGCCGGTGCCCGCGTCCAGCGCCCGGTGTCCCTGGACCTGCCGGCGCTCGCGTACGAGTTCGGCGGGGGCCGCAACGTCGTCAACGTGACCCTCGTCGACGCCCGCGCCTGGGACACCATGGGCGAGCTCTCGGTGCTGCTCGTCGCGGCGACCGGGGTGGCGAGCCTGGTGTTCCGCCGCCGGATGGGGTCCATCGACCAGGCGTTCGCGGCGCACACCGACCCGGAGCAGGACGTGCCGGAGCGGTCGCGGCAGCAGAACTGGCTGCCCGCGGGCAGCACCGTCGCCCCCGAGCGCCGCTCCGTCGTCTTCGAGGTCGTCACCCGGCTGACGTTCCACGCGATCCTCGTGCTGTCGCTCTACCTGGTGTTCGCCGGGCACAACCAGCCCGGGGGCGGTTTCGCCGGGGGTCTGGTCGCCGGGCTCGCGCTCGTCGTGCGCTACCTCGCGGGCGGGCGGTACGAGTTCAACACCGCGGTCCCGGTGAACGCGGGCTGGCTGCTGGGCAGCGGTCTGTTCCTGTCCGCGGGGACCGGCCTGGTCGGCATCCTCATCGGCCAGGGCGTGCTGCAGACGGCCGTCATCGAGTTCGACGTCGCCGTCCTGGGCCACGTCAAGCTCGTGACGTCCCTGTTCTTCGACGTCGGGGTCTACCTGCTCGTCGTCGGCCTCGTCGTCGACGTCATCCGCAGCCTCGGCGCCGAGATCGACCGCCAGATCGAAGAGGGGACGGAGACCTCGTGAGCCCCAACCTGACGCTCGTCGTGATCGCGGGGGTGCTCGTCGCCTGCGGCGTGACGCTGCTGCTCGAACGCACCCTGACCCGCGTCATCGTCGGCATCGTCCTGCTGAGCAACGGCATCAACGTGCTGTTCCTCGTCGCCAGCGGACGCCCCGGCCAGGCGCCGTTCGTGACCGGCGGGACCACCGCGGAGCAGATGAGCGACCCGCTGCCGCAGGCGATGGTCCTGACCGCCATCGTCATCACCCTCGGGATGGTCGCGTTCGTCCTGGCCCTGGCCTACCGCAGCTGGCAGATCGACGGCCACGACGAGGTCCAGGACGACGTGGAGGACCGCCGGATCGTGCGGCGGGCCGAACGGGACGAGACGTCCGCCAGCTACGACGACGACACCCGCGAGACCAGCGACGAAGAGGGCGAGGGGGTGAGCCGGTGACCGGGACCGCCTGGGACGACTGGCCCCGCGTCCTCCTGCCGCTGCCCGTCGTCCTGCCCCTGTTCGCGGCCGGGTTGACGCTGGCCCTGGCCCGCCGACCCCGGGCCCAGCGGACCATCAGCGTCACCGCGCTGAGCGTCGTCGTCGTGGCCTGCGTCGCGATGCTCGTCCTCACCGACCGCGGCAACGGCACGTACGCGATCTCCGTCGGTGGCTGGCCCTCCCGCCTCGGGATCCCGCTGGTCGCCGACCGCCTGTCGACGCTCATGCTCGTCGTCAGTTCCGTCGTCACCCTGGCGGTCCTGCTCTACTCCCTCGCCCAGGGCGTCGCCGACGGCGAGGAGGGGACCCCCATCTCGATCTACCACCCGACGTACCTCGTCCTGTCCGCCGGCGTCTCCAACGCGTTCCTGTCCGGCGACCTGTTCAACCTCTACGTCGGTTTCGAGATCCTCCTGGCCGCCAGCTACATCCTGCTCACCCTCGGCGGGACCGGGGCCCGCGTGCGGGCGGGCACGACCTACGTCGTCGTGAGCCTGCTGTCCTCGCTGGTGTTCCTCACCGCCATCGCCCTCGTCTACGCCGCGACGGGCACGGTGAACCTCGCCGAGCTGTCCGTCCGGCTGCGCGAGGTGGACCCCGACGTCCAGCTCGTCCTGCACCTGCTGCTCCTCGTCGGGTTCGGCATCAAGGCCGCCGTGTTCCCGCTGTCGGCCTGGCTGCCGGACTCCTACCCGACCGCCCCCGCACCCGTCACGGCCGTCTTCGCCGGGTTGCTCACCAAGGTCGGCGTCTACGCGATCATCCGCACCGAGACGCTGCTGTTCCCCGGCGGCCAGGCGTCCAGCCTGCTGATGTGGGTGGCGCTGGCGACGATGCTCGTGGGGATCCTCGGCGCCGTGGCGCAGAACGACGTCAAGCGCCTGCTCTCGTTCACGCTCGTCAGCCACATCGGGTACATGGTGTTCGGCGTGGCGCTCGGGACGGCGGCCGGGTTGTCGGGGGCGGTGTTCTACGTCGCCCACCACATCACCGTGCAGACCACGCTGTTCCTCGTGACCGGACTCGTCGAGCGGTACGCGGGCAGCACGTCGCTGGACGCCCTCGGCTCGCTCGCCAAGCGGACCCCCCTGCTCGCGGTGCTGTTCTTCGTCCCGGCGGTGAACCTCGCCGGCATCCCGCCGTTCTCCGGGTTCCTCGGCAAGGTCGGGCTGCTGCAGGCGGGCGTGGACGTCGGCACCTGGCCCGCGCTCGTCCTCGTCGCCGGTGGCGTCCTGACGAGCCTGCTGACCCTGTACGCCGTCACCAAGGTGTGGAACCGGGCGTTCTGGCAGGAACCGCAGGAACAGGTCGACCGCGACCACGTCGCGGGCCTGGCGACGGCCACCCGGATCGGCACCCGCACCCCGCTCGGCATGGTCGTCCCGACCACCGCGCTCGTCGTCGTGGGGGTCGCGATCACCGTCGTCGCCGGCCCGCTGTTCGGCGTCAGCGACCGGGCCGCCCACGACCTGCTGGACGGCACCCCCTACACGGCCACCGTCCTGCGGGGCGGGGCCGCGGACGGGGCGACGGAGGTGGGCTCGTGATCGACCGGGTGCTCTCGCTGCGCGGGCGGGTCAGCCTGCCGGTGCTCGTCTGGCTCGTCGTGCTGTGGCTGCTGCTGTGGGGCGACCTGTCCTGGGCCAACGTGCTGTCCGGGACGCTCGTCGGCCTGCTCGTGACCGTCGTGCTGCCGCTGCCCCCGGTCCCGTCCCGGCTGCGGGTCCGGCCGGTGCGCGTCCTGCTGCTCCTGGGCCGGTTCCTGGTGGACCTGTTCGCCGCGAGCGCGCAGGTGGCGTGGCTCGCGGTCCGGCCCGGCCCGCAACCCCGCAGCTCGGTGGTGCGGATCCCGCTGCACAGCGGTTCGGACCTGGTCGTGACGATGACCGCGGAACTGGTCTCCCTGGTGCCCGGTTCGGTCGTCGTCGAGATCGGGGCGCCGTCCGCCCTCGGCGGGCAGGGCTCCATCTACATCCACGCCCTCGGGGTCGACAGCGCGCAGGGGCGGGAACGGACCCGGCGCACCGTCCTGCTCACCGAGCGGCGGATCATGCGGACCGTCGCCGCGCCGCAGGACTACGCCGAGTACCTCGAACGCTGCCGGGCCGACGGCTCGGACGCCCTGTGCGGAGGGAACCGCCCGTGAACCCCGTCGTCATCGCCCTGTGCGTGGGGATGCTCACCGTGGCGGCCCTGCTGGCCCTGGTCCGGGTCGCGAAGGGCCCCACCATGCTCGACCGCGTCATCGCCCTCGACGTCATCGTCGCGGTCGTCGTCATCGGGCTGTGCGTCGAGGCCGTGGCGAACCGGCACGACACGACGCTGCCCGTCATCGTCGTGCTCGCCCTCGTCGGGTTCGTGGGGTCGGTGAGCGTGGCGCGGTACGCGTCCCGCGAGAGCGACCAGGAGAGGGGACGGGGCTGATGGACTGGACCACGGTCGGGACCGTCGTCGGCGCGACGGCGCTGCTGCTGGGGTGCCTGCTGACCCTCGTCGCGGCCGTCGGGCTGCTGCGGCTGTCCGACGTGCTGGCACGGATGCACACCACGGCCAAACCGCAGGTGCTGGGTGTCGTGCTGTCCCTCCTAGCGGTGGGCATCACGCTGCGGCGCGGCGCCGACGTGGCCACCCTCGTGGCGATCGCGGCGTTCCAGCTGCTCACGGTGCCCGTCGCGACGCACATGGTCGGCCGCGCCGCCTACCGGACCGGGCAGGTCGACCCGTCCGCGCTCGACCACGACGAGCTGGCGGACGAGCTCTCCGAGGAGGAGCGCTCCCGCGACTGACCGCCCCCTGGCGCGGGCCCACGAGGAACCGTAACGTTGCGTGAGTGTCCGACCGGGCGCGTCACCGGGCCGAGGAGCAGACCGTGAGCGACCCCCTGGGGGGCCTCCCCCACGTCACCCCGGTCGAACGGCGCCTGCTGGAGCTCGTCGCCGACGGGCGGCCCCTCGTCTCGGCGGGCGCCGAGGTGGCGCTCGACGTGCGGGCGGTCGTGGCGACCGTCGACGGCCTGCGCACCCGGTTCGGGGTCCGCAGCACCGCCGCGGCCGTCCGGCTCGCCCGCGACGCGGGCCTCATCGGCACCCCGGTCGCGCGGCGCCGCCTCAGCTGACGGGCGGCTGCTGCCCCTCGCGCGAGCGCCGGACCCGCCACGCGGCGAGGAAGTAGACGGCTCCCGCGGTGAAGACGCCCGCCGCCAGCCAGGCCAGGGGGCTGCCGTCGGTGAGGACCACGCCCCACGCGAGCGCGGCCACCGCCGCGTACAGCAGCCCGGACCGCTTCGACTGCTCCAGGGTCTTCGTCGCCCGCCACCACGGTTGTCTCGCCACACCCCCAGTGTGCCCAGGTGCGGCCGCCCGCCCTCACACCAGCGGCGTCAGCAGGTCCCGCACCGGCCCGACGTAGCGCACCAGGCCCAGCACCGTCAGCGTGGGGAACACGAAGTACTGCAGCAGCGGCTCGGGGCCGCGGCCGGCGCGGAACAGGCGCAGCCCCACGGTGAGGGGCTTCTTCCGCAACCACGTCGTGAACGGCACCGGCACCCCGTCGGTGGTGAGGGCGTCGCCGAGGACGTGGACGACGACACCGCCCGCGACGGCCACGGGCAGCCAGGGCAGCGAGACGCCCTGCGCCGTCAGCCACCACGCGGCCAGGAAGGACACCACGAGGTTGCCCAAGGCGGTCTTCTCGGTGTCGCCGGGGATGAGCTGGGCCACCGAGTGCAGGGCCAGCCCGATCGCCAGGGCCAGCACGACCAGCGCCGACCAGGGGTGGGTGGCGGCCAGCGCGGCGAGGACCCCGAAGACGAGGGGGGCCACCACCACGTCGTGCGTGCCGCCGCGGTGCCGGCGCGCGAGGACGCCGATGAACCGGGACAGCCACCGCGTCGGCGGGCCCCACATCGACCCCGCCGTCGAACCCTTCTGGTCCAGGTCCGGCAGGTACGCGAACCCGCCCCACGCCACGACCCAGGCGAGCTGCTCCAGGGGTCGGTCGATGCCGAGGTGCGCGGCGGCCGGACCGAGGGTCAGGGCCCCTGCCGCCAGTCCGCTGGCGGCGTGCGCCGGTCCCATCACGGTGCGTCGTCCTCCCAGGTCAGGAGCCTGGAGGGTACCGCGGCGGGCGGCGGGGAGACGCCTCGTTGCCTCCACGGGGCCGGTCATCGACCGCGGGGAGGCAACGAGGCGTTCCTCGCGCAACGGCGGGGAGGGGTCAGACGGCGTAGCGCAGGAGCGCGCCGATCCCGTCCGTCATGGACAGCAGCGGCTCCACGTCGTCCTCCGCCGGGCGCGGGACCAGCTCGATCTCGGCGTCGGAGGCGGCCAGCGCCCGCACGAGCGCGGCGTCGGCGCGCACCTGGACGGCGTCGGTGACGCCGAGCGCGTCGAGGTCCTCGCGGGTCGTGGCCACCTCCAGCGGACCGGGGCCGGTCCACAGCCGCTCGGTGGAGGTCGGGTCGTCGACGAGCAGGAGGGTGCGCACCTGGCCGGCGCGCAGCGCCGCCACGACCGGTTCGAGCCCCTCCACGGCACGACCCTGCCGGCCCCGCTCCTGGGCGAACTCGTCGACGACGCTCTGCCGGCGGTGCGTCCGGACGGTCTCGAGGGCCGCGGCGACGTTGGCCTCGAACGCCTTCTCGCGGGTCCCGGCGGCCCGGCCACCGCCCTTGACCTCGCACAGGAGCGGGGCGAGGGCGGGCGGGGTCTTGTCCCTCAGCGCCGCCGTCGCCTTCGGGTCCCCGGTGACGAGGACGACGTCGGGGCGTTCGCGGCGGACGAGGTCGGCGAGGTCGGCGGCGACGGCGGCCGCGTTGTGGTCCCAGGAGTCCTGCACGGTGCGCTGGTAGCGGTGCTCGGCGCGGTTGTCGCCGGACCCCTTGTGCAGCAGGTCGTGCCCGCCCTCGACGGTGCGCCTCTCGTGGCCCACGACCGCCCCCGTGCGGGCGAGGGTGACGTCGGCGCCGGCGCGGTCGACCTCGACGAGGACGTAGCGGACGTCACCGGCCATCGAGCGGACCAGCGGCATGAGGTGGGCGACGGGCCCGGTCGTCGCCTCCTCGCGCTCGGGCGGCGCGGTCAGGACGAGGTCGAGCCGCAGGCCGGTCGCGGTGGCCACGAGCGCGCGGCCGACGGGACCGCCGACACCGGTCGGTTCGGTGGCGACGGCGTCGAGGGCGGCGAGCGCCGGTCCCGGGGCGCCCCGGTCGGCGAGGGCCGAGCGGGCCTCGGCCCAGCGCAGGTCGACGTCGTGCGCGCCCGTCGCCCGGTCCCGGGTGGCGTCGACGTACACGGAGACGGAGGGCCCGGGGTCGGTGGCCACGTCCTTGAGCCAGGTCAGCTTCACAGGGACTCCCTCGTGACGGTGTTGCTGTCCGCTCTTGCCTGTCACCCACAGTGCAGGAAGACCGCCGCATCACGCGACTCGGTTTCCCACCGGCCCCTGGTACACCCACCGGCCCTCGACGCGCGAGAACGCCGACTCCTCGTGCTGGACCCCGCGACGGCCGGCGTGGCGGTAGTGCGCCTCGAACTCGACGGTCCCGGCGTCGTCGAAGGGGCTCCCGCAGTCCGTGCCCAGCACGACGAGCCGGCGCCACTGGACGTCGTCGTCGAGGTCGAGGTCGGCCGGGCGCGTGGCCGGGTGCCAGCTGCGCAGCAGGTGGTCGACGTCGCCGAGGACGAACGCCGTGTAGCGCGAGCGCATGAGGGCCTCGGCCGTGGGGGCGTCCTGCCCGGCCAGGTAGCGGCCGCAGCAGCCGGTGAGCGGTTCCCCCCAGCCGCAGGGACACGGGTGGTCGGGCCGCACCGCTCGCTCAGGCACCCCCGCATGATGCACCGCGTCGCCACCGCGCGCCGTGGGGGCGGTGGTCGTGACCGCACGGCGCAGGGGCTCGGGGGACGACCGGTGTCGTCGGGCGGGGTCGGGTGCGGGGTTCTCCGACAGGGCCGGGCAGCGGGTCCGACGAGGTGTCCCGCCGGCCCGTCCGGCACCGCCGATCCCCCGAGCAGAACGGTTGCGCGGGTGTAGGTTCGCAGCACCATGAACGACGCCGCTCCCCGACGCCTCAAGGGCCGGACGTCCGCCGAGACGCGCAGTGCCGTGCTCGACCTCATCCGTGCCGGCGAGGGGATCTCACGGGCCGAACTGGCCCTGGCGTCGTCCCTGACCGAAGCCACGATCTCGAAGATCGTGCGCCAGCTCCTCGACGAGGGAATCATCATCGAAGCGGGCCGGGGCAGGTCCACCGGGGGGAAACGTCCCACCCTGCTGACGCTGAACACCGGCAGGCTCTACGCCCTCGGGGTGGCGCTGGACCGGTGGAGCACCGTGCTGGTGCTGTGCGGGCTGAACGGTTCCGTCGTCGACCGCACGGTGGCGGCGGGTTCGGGGTCGCAGTCCCCGCGCCGGGTCGTCTCCCGCGCCGCGGGCCACGTCCGGACGCTGCTGCAACGCAACGGGGTCGACCCTTCCGACGTCGTCGGTCTCGGGGTGGCCACCAGCGGCCGTCGCCGCGGACCTGACGGGTGGGGGGTCGACGCCGCCATCGCCGACGTCTGGGACACCTTCGACACCGCGTCCGAACTGGAGGCGCGGACCGGGATCCGGGTCGTCATGGAGAACGACGCGAACTGCGCGGCGCTCGGGTCGTTCTGGACGGGCACCGACGCGCGCCGGGACTTCATGACCGTCTACATGTCCACCGGGATCGGGGCCGGGATCGTCCTGGGCGGCTCGCTCTACCGCGGAGCGTCCGGGAACGCGGGCGAGATCGGCCACGTCGTGGTGGACCCGGAGGGGGCGGAGTGCTGGTGCGGGGGGCGCGGTTGCCTGGAGACCGTGGGGCCCCCGCGCGGCGTCGTCCGCACCGTCGCCGCCGACCCGGTCCTGTCCCGACGTTTCCTGCCGGGCGGTCCGGCCCAGGACCGCGGCGCGTCCGAACCGTTCGGGCAGATCGCCCGCGCCTACCGGGCCGGGGACGGCGCGGCCGAGGAACTCATCGAGAACGCCGCGCAACAGGTGGCGACGGTGGTGCTGGGGCTGGTGAACACCCTCGACCTCGACGAGGTCCGGCTCGCCGGGCCGGGTTTCGCCACCCTCGGGGAGGTCTACGTCCGGGCCGTGCGCGAACGCCTGGCCGCCAGCGCCGTCTCCCGCGGGTTGCACGACGTGGTGGTCGAGCTGGGCGAGGTCGGCCCCGACGTCACCGCCATCGGGGCCGCTTCCCTCGT
Organism: Kineococcus mangrovi; assembly: GCF_041320705.1. NCBI lineage: Bacteria > Bacillati > Actinomycetota > Actinomycetes > Kineosporiales > Kineosporiaceae > Kineococcus > Kineococcus mangrovi. The sequence continues at coordinate 160,085 of NZ_JBGGTQ010000006.1, read as the reverse complement.
CCTGCACAGCAGCCTCACCCCGCACTACGCGGCCAGGCTCTGACCCCGGTCCCGGACGCCCGGCCCGGCCCCGGCGGACTCAGCCGCGGACGGGGTAGGACACGTAGGCGAAGCGCCGGGAGTCCGGCGCCCAGCTGTTGACGTTGATCGTCCCCTGGCCACCCGGGAGCGGGATCCGCTCGCGTTCGACGCTCCAGTCCTGCGGGGACACGACGACGAGAGCGACGGACCGGTCGGCGGGGTGCCCCTGCGTCCCCGTGGGGAACTCCAGGTAGACCGCGGTCGCGGCGTCCGGGGCCAGGTGCGGGAACCAGTCGACGGTGTCGCTGATGTGCAGCCGTTCCACCTCCCCCCCGCCGTCGGGGACCCGGGCGAGCTGCGCGTGCCCGGGACGGGCTGCCCACCGTTCGGTGTTGAAGTAGATCCAGGCACCGTCACCCGACCACTCCGGGCCGTCGACGTGCCCGGGCCCGGTGTCGACCAGCGACCCCGAACTGCCGTCGGCGGCCAGCAACGCCAGCCGGCCCGGCTCCTCGAACGAGGTCATCCGCACGTACGCCAGCCGCTTCCCGTCCGGGGAGACGCCGTGCAGGAAGTGCCAGACACCGTCCTGGTCGGTGACGCGCACGGCGGGTCCACCGGCGAGCGGCGCCCGGTACACGTGCCCGTCGCCGGCTGAGCAGAAGACGTGTTCACCGTCGGGGTCCAGCACGTGGTCGTTGTTGATCGGCGGCAGCCCCTCGTGCTCGATCCGCTCGGGTCCGGCACCGGGGGCCAGGCCCAGCCGCCACAGGGCACCGTCACCGTTGAGCAGCAGCTCGTCCCGCGTCCAGGACCAGTTGGGCGCCTCGTAGAGCACGTCGTGGCTCTCGTGGACCACCACGTCCTCGCCGGTGACGACGTCGTGCACGTGGATGCGGGCCACCTGGCCGGGCGCCAGTTCGCGCGAGTTCGCCACGGTCAGACCCCCGCACCCGTCGGAGCGGACGTCGCGGCGTACCAGGCGGCTCCCTGGACCTCCAGGAAGACGCACAGGACGTTGTCGCGCTTGATGCCCAGCGCGGCGATCTCGTCGGAGATGGCCGACCCCGTCGCCTGCTTCTGGGCGTCGGTGTAGCCGACCTGGGCCACGATCTCGACGAAGACGATGTCCGTGCGTTCCTGCTCCGGGAAGGTCGGGGAGTACACGAGTTCACCGTCGTGGTGCAGACGGAAGATCTGGAACAGGTCGTCCTCGGGCATCTCGAAACCCCGGACCATCCCGGCCAGGACTGCCCTGCTCAAGCTGGGCAGCAGGTCGCGGTGGGTCTCGTGCAGATCGATGCGTGCGTGCGGCATGGTCGTTCCCTCGATTCGGCGTGGGTGGTCGTGCGTCACTTCAACGCGCCGGCCGCGAGGCCGCGTTCGAAGTAGCGCTGGAGGCAGACGTAGGCGGTGACGACCGGCAGACCGGTCAGGACCGCCGCGGCCAGCACCTTGGTCTGGTCGTTGTTGTACATCCCGACGAAGAACTGCGGGACCAGGGTCACCGTCTGCTGGTCGGGGGTCTGCAGGAACAGCAGCGGTAGCAGGAACTCGTTCCAGGAGTTGATGAACACGAGCACCACGACCGCGGCCACGATCGGTCGGGTCAGCGGCAGCAGGACGTGCCAGAAGGTGCGGAGCACGTTGGCCCCGTCGACCCGTGCGGACTCCAGCAACGCGTCGGGGATCCCGTCGACGAAGTTGCGGGCCAGCAGGACCGTGAACGGCACCTGCAGGGCCGCCACCGGCAGGATGACCGCCCACAACGTGTTGTAGGCACCGATCCGCGTGATCGTGGCGAACAGGGGAGCGAGCAGCACGACCCCGGGCAGGGTCAAGCAGGCCAGGAGCATCCAGAAGAAGACCTCCTTGCCGGGTACGTGCAGCTTGGAGAACCCGAAGGACGCGGTCAGCGTGCAGAGCAGCACGATGGCGATGACCGCGATCGACAGCAGGGCGCTGTTGACGAAGAACCCCGGCAGCAGCGGCAGCGAGAGCACCGTCGCGTAGTTCCCCCACCCCGAGCCGGCGAGCGAACCGCGGACCATCGTCACCAACGGGAAGACGAAGGGCAGGACCAGCACGGTCAGGAGCAGTTGCAACCCGATGCGTGAACGCAACCGTCGTGTCTCGAACACCTCAGCCCTCCCCCCGCCGTCCACCGACGTTGATGGTGATGGCGGCCACCAGGGCCAGCAGGAGCAGCACGATCGACAGCGCCGCGCCGTAACCCACGTCGGAGAACGCCACGCTGACCCGGTAGATCATCGTCCCCAGGAACTCGGTGGCGTAGCTGGGCCCACCGCCGGTCACCAGGAACGGGACGTCGAACGTCTTCAGCGACCCGATCGCCGACAGGATCGCGATGGCGATCGTCGTGCCCCGCACTCCCGGCCACACGATCGAGACGAGGACGCGCAGGTCACCGGCACCGTCGAGCCGGGCCGCCTCGACGACGTCGGGTTCGATCTGGCCGATGGCGGCGAAGTACAGGACGAACACGACACCCGTCGACTGCCAGACCTGGATCGAGATCACGATGGCCAGGGCGGCCGGTCCGCTGGCCAGCCAGGTCTGTGTGAGCGCGCCGAGGCCCAGACCGCCGAGGAGTTCGTTCAGCGCACCGTCCGGGGCGTAGATCTGGCGGAAGACGGGTGCCACGGTCGCGGTCGAGAGCACCACCGGGACGAAGATGAGCACCTTGTACACCGTCCGGAACCACAGCCTGGAGTGCAGCAGGCTCGCGAAGACGATCCCGAGCGCCACCTGCACGGCGAAGGTGACGACGAAGAAGATCGCCGTGTTCCGCAGCGCGCCCCAGAACACCGGGTCCTGCACCATCCGGACGAAGTTGTCGGCGCCGACCCGTTCCTGCAACGGGCTGGCCCCGTCCCAGTCCAGGGTCGAGAGGTAGCCGGTGTACCCGATGCAGTAGTAGAGCAGGCCGGCCGAGAACAGCAGGGCCGGCAGGATCCACGGAAGCCCGGGCGAACGCCGGACCCCCCGTCGTCGCCCGGGTGCTCCTGTCCGGGCGGTGGTGACCGTCCCGGGAACCGTCGTCGTCATCGTCGTCCCTCCCTGCATCGGTCCTCAGCGCTGCGCGTCCGCGACCTTCTGGATCGCGGCGGCGGCGTCCTCGGGGGGCGTGTCGCTGTTCACCATCGCCTGGGCCGCGTCGATGATGGCCTGGTTCAGTTCGGCGGAGATCCCCCGCGACCGCGCGTCGGTGGCCCGGGCGAGCTGTTCGGAGACCTCCTGCAGCTCCGGGAGCTGGACGTCGGGGTTCACGAACTCGATCTCGTCGAACTCGGGCCCGACCCCCTCCAGCGTCGGGAAGGAGTCCATGTTGTTCGCCACCACCTGCTGGCCCTCCTGCGTGTGCCCGAGCCAGAGGGCGAACGTGACGGCCGCGTTCCGGTTCCCGGACTTGAGGTTGACCGCCTGTCCCGCGTCGGGGTCGGCGAACATCGTGGAGGGGTTCCCGTACCCGGCGACGTCGGGGAACGGGACGGGGACGATGGTGATCCTCGGGGTGTCCGCGGGGACCCCGGCGCCGTCGAGGGCGGCGGTCAGGCTGTTGACCGTCGCGTACTGCTGGTACCAGGTGCCCATCTGCACCATCGGCACCTGCCCGGTGAGGAAGGCGTTGTTGACGTCGGGGTACTGCTGGATGCCGACCGAGCCCTCGTCGAGGACGCCGTTGCGCGACAGCTCCCGCAGCAGGCCGAGCGCCTCGACGATCGCGGGGTCGGTCCACTCCATCTCACCGGTCACGGCGTCCTGGAACGACCCGGTGCGCACGCTGTCAGCGATCGAGTGGACGGTGTCGACGATGAAGCCCGAGGTGCCGGCCAGGCCTTCCCGGAAGCACCCGAGGCCTTCCGCGCGGAAGGTCCGGCAGACCTGGACCCACTCGGCCATGGTGGTGGGAGGAACCAGTCCGTACCGGTCGAAGACGTCCTTGTTGATCCACATGATCCCGGCACCGACCTTGGCCCACTGGGCGGCGACCAGCCGGTCGTCCACGGTGAAGGCCTCCACCCCGCCTTCGTAGACCTCGTTCCTCCAGTCCGGCCCGAGGAGTTCCTCCACGTCCGGGGCGAGGTCGTAGGAGTACGGCGCGAAGGCCTCGGCCGAGAAGGATCCGCTGGCGTTGACCGTGAAGACGTCCGGGCCGTCGTCCGAGGCCAGGGCCGGCCTGAGGACCGCGGCGTAGTTGTCGGTCGGGACCTTCTTGTAGATCACCTCGATGTCGGGGTACTGCTCGTTGAACGCGGCGATCTCCCGGGCGGCGAGGTCGTTGTCCGGTGTCCAGCTCCACCAGTTCACGGTGCCGGCCGTCGCGGACCCGCCGTCGCCGTCCGCGGGCGAGGAACCTCCGCAGGCCGTGACCGTGGTGGAGAGCAGGACGACTCCGGCGACCGCGCTGAGGGTCGCGTTCCTGACTCGTGAAAACCGCATCGTTCTCCTGACTGTGCGTTCGGAGGGCGGGAAGTCGTGGTGCGCAGGCGGGGCCCACGGCTCGGGCGGCCTCGTCAGTGAGGCGGGCTCGTTCCGACCGTAATCCATCCCGACCAGACAAAGCAATAGTCAGGTAAGGAAGTTGCCGTTCCACGAAACCTCTCGACGGGGCTGTGCGAACCCACTTGCCCGTACTAGGTTGAGGAAGTCACCGCCGATCGAGCATCAGGAGCGCCCTTGTCCACCACTGCCCTCCCCCCGCCCCGGCCGATCGTGCCGGGACCACCCCTGGGGTGGGGGGTCCTGGCCCCGGGAGGCATCGCCGGCCGGTTCGTGGCGGCCCTGCACGCCCACACCGCACAACGCGCGGTCGCCGTGGGATCGCGCTCCACCGACCGGGCCGCGGCCTTCGCCAGCCAGCACGGCATCGACCGGTCGTACGGGTCCGCCGACGAACTGGTGTCCGACCCCGGGGTCGACGTCGTCTACGTCGCGGCTCCCCACCAGGCCCACGCCCCGCTGGCCCTGCAGGCCGTCGCCGCCGGCAAGCACGTGCTGGTCGAGAAGCCCTTCGCCACCGGCCGCGACGAGGCGAAGGCGGTCGTCGACGCCGCCCGGGCCGCCGGCGTGCTGGTCATGGAGGCGATGTGGACCCGGTACCTGCCCCAGCTGGACGTGGTCCGGCAGCTGCTGGCCGACGGTGCGGTCGGCCAGGTCGACCTCGTCACCTCCGACTTCGGGTTCCAACTGCCGTTCGACCCCTCCAGCCGCATGTACGACCCGGCCCGGGCCGGTGGGGCGCTGCTGGACGCCGGGATCTACCCGCTGTCGTTCATCTCCTCCGTCCTGGGCAGCCCGGCCGACGTCGTCGCCCGGGGCGCCCTGGCCCCGACCGGGGTGGAGTACAAGGCGTCGGTGCTCATGACCTACGCCGGCCACGACGCCCACGGCATCGCCACCACCTCCACGCAGGCCGCCTACCCGGTGCTGGCCACGGTCAGCGGTTCGCAGGGCCGGATCGACGTGCACTCCCCCTTCCTGGCCGCCAGCGGTGTCACGTTCACCCCCGGTGGCTGGGGCCGGGACGCCGCCCCCCTGACGTGGCGCGACACGAGCCACCCGGACCTGTACGCCGCGATGCACCACGAGGCCGACGCCCTGGCCTCCTACGTCGGGCAGGGGCTGCTGGAGTCCCCCGTGCACCCCCTGTCCGAGGTCGTCGACGTGATCGCGACCATCGACGAGGTCCGCCGCCAGCTCGGCGCACCGGTCTCACCCGGAGGTGCCTGACGTGCTCGACCCCCGACCGGTCACCCCCCGCTCCCCCGACTGGGTACGCCCCCTCGGGGCGACCGGGCTGGACGTCTCGGCCGTCTCCCTGGGCGGTGGTCCGCTGGGCGGGATGCCGGACCTGTTCGGCTACGACAACCCCGCCGCCGAGGGCGTCGAACTGGCCCGCCAGGCCGTGCTGAGCCCCCTCAGGGTGATCGACACCGCCAACGGGTACTCCGGCGGCCGCAGCGAGGAACGCATCGGCCAGGCCCTGGCCGACCTCGGTCCCGAACGCACCGCCGGTTTCCTCGTCGTCACCAAGGTCGACGCCGCGGACGGGGACTACTCCGGCCGGCGCGTGCGCGACTCGGTGCGCGAGAGCCAGGAACGTCTCGGGATGCAGTTCCTGCCGCTGGTGCACCTGCACGACCCGGAGTTCCACCCCGACGCCGGGTTCGAGCTGCCCGGCGGCGCGATCGAGGCGCTGGTCGCGCTGCGCGCGGAGGGTGTCATCGGCCACCTCGGGGTCGCCGGGGGTCACACCCCCACGCTGCACCGGATGCTGGACACGGGGGCCTTCGAGGTCGTGCTTACGCACTCCCGCCTGACCCTGCTGGACCGCGGGGCCGACGACCTGCTCGACCGGTGCCGCGACGAGGGGCTGGGCACGGTCAACGCCGCCGTCCTGGGGGGTGGGCTCCTGGCGAAGCGGTCGTCGAAACCCCTGTACGGGTTCCGCCCGGCGCGTCCGGAGGTCCTCGCCGCCGCAGCCGCTCTGCACGACCTGGCCGACGAGCTCGGCGTCCCGCTGGCCGACGCGGCGCTGCAGCACTCGCTGCGGGACCCGCGCGTCGACACGACCGTGGTCGGGCTCTCGAGCCCTCGACGCCTGCCCGGTCTGGTGGCCGCCCTCGACACCGACGTCCCCCACGAGTTCTGGGAACGGGCCGCTCGTCTCCTGCCACCCCGGGAGGTCTGGCTCGACAGCTGACCGGGACGCGGCCTCGGGCCGGCTCGTCCCGGGCGTCACCGCCGGAGGTCCGGTGGCCCCGCGTCGGTGGACGGTCCGCCGCCCGCCGGGGGGGCCGTCGTCGCCCGCACCACGAGCCGCGGGGCGACGAGCTGCAGGTCGGCGGGGGCGTCGGGGTCCACGAGGCGGTCGAGCAGGCGCCGTGCCGCGAGCCGCCCCACCTCGCTCGCGGCGTTGTCGACGCTCGTGAGCGACACCGCGCGCAACCGGGCCAGGGACGTGTCGTCGTACCCGGCGACGGACAGCGCCCCGGGCACCTCGACACCGAGGTCGGCGGCAGCGGCCAGCACGCCGACGGCGCTCGCGTCGTTGGCGGCGAGCACCGCGGTCGGCGGGTCGGTCCGGGTCAGCAGGGCCCGGCCGGCGCGGTGGCCGCCGTCCTCGGTCAGGGGGCCGGTCTCGACGAGGACCTCGGCCCCGCCGGTGCGGGCGGCTCCCTCGAAGGCGCTGCGGCGCAGGTCGCCGACGGGTCCGGTGCCGGCGACGTGCGCGAGGCGCCGGTGCCCGAGACCCACGAGGTGCTCCACGGCCAGCCGCACCCCGGCCGCGTCGTCCCCGGCCACGACGTCGACCCCGAAGGGGTCGTCGGCGGCCAGGCGGGTGCCGGCCAGGACGGTCGGGACCTCCGCGGCGACCTCCTCGACGAGGGCCAGGTCGGGCAGGGTGCCGATGACGACGAGACCGTCGACGCGCAGGTCGGCGAAGGTCCGGGGGGCGTCGGGTTCGCTGCGCGCCTCGGCGAGCACGGGTCGCAGACCGGCCGCGTGCAGGACCGGGCGCAGTCCCTCCAGGACGTCGACGAACCACGGGTTGCGCAGGTCGTCCAGGACGAGGCCGATCGCGCGGGTGCGGCCCTGGGCCAGGCTGCGCGCGGTGGGGTCGGGGCGGTAGCCGAGCTCGGCCACCGCGGCCAGGACCGCGGCGCGCCGCTCGGGGGAGACCTTGGGGCTGTCCTGCAGGACGAGGGAGACGAGGGACTTGGAGACGCCGGCGCGGGCGGCGACGCTGCGGATGGTCGGTCGGGTCACCCGGGTCGCCTCCCTTGACAGCCGAAGTCCGTCCGACGATGGTAGTGGCTGTTGGACCGGTCCAACAGACTCGACGAGGAGGACCCCGTGACCGACCTGCACCTCGGCCTGGCCGGAGTCGGACGCATCGGCGCGATGCACGCCCGCACGCTCGTCGAGACCCCCGGCGTCGGCCGGGTCACCCTCACCGACGTCGACGCCGCCCGCGCGCGCGAGGTCGGGGCGCAGGTGGGCGCCGAGGCGGTGGTGGACGTGGCCGCCCTGCTCGCCGCCGGCGTCGACGGCCTCGTCGTCGCCACCGGCACCGCCCAGCACCCCGAGCTCATCCGCGCCGGGGTCGAGGCCGGCGTCCCCGTGCTGTGCGAGAAACCCGTCGCCCCCGACGTGGCGCTGTCACTGCCCGTGCTGGACCTCATCGCCCGCCACCGCGGCGTGGTGCGCATCGGGCACCAGCGCCGCTACGACCGCGGCTACCGCGAGGCCAGGCGCGCCCACGCCGCGGGCGAACTCGGCTGGCTGCACTCGATCCGGGCCACGACCTGCGACGTCGTTCCCCCGCCGATCGCCTTCCTGGCCACCTCCGGAGGGTTGTTCCGCGACTGCAGCGTCCACGACGTCGACGTCATCCGGTGGATCACCGGCCGGGAGGTCGTGGAGGTCTACGCCCGCGGCAGCAACAACGGCGATCCCGCGATCGGGGAGGTCGGGGACGTCGACTCGGCGCTCGCCGTCTGCACGCTCGACGACGGGACGCTCGCCGTCGTCACCGCCTCGCGCTGCAACGGCGCCGGCCACGACGTCCGGCTGGAGCTGCAGGGATCGCGGGGGTCGCTCGTCGTGGGTCTGGACGAGCGCAGCGCCCTGCGTTCGGCCGAGCCGGGCGTGGTCTTCCCGGGCGGCACCCCGCACACGACGTTCGCCGAGCGGTTCGCCGACGCCTACCGGGCCGAGATCGCGGCTTTCGCCGGTCTCGTGCGGGGGGAGCCGGACGAGCTGTGCACGCCCGAGGACGCCGTCGCCGCCTCGAAGGTCGCCGACGCCGCGCAGGAGTCGCTGCGCACCGGGGCGCCCGTCCGCGTGGGCTGACTCCCACCCGCTGCCGGGGCGCGCGGTCAGGCGCAGATGCTGTCGGTGGCGACGCGGGAGGTGATGGTCGGGGTCGGCGTCGCCGCCGGCGGCGGCGTACCGGTCACGCGGGAGCGGACGTCGGTCACGCCCACCCCGGCAGAGGCGACCTCCACGACGACGTCGCGGCCCAGCGACGGGTCCAGCTGCGTCCTGGCCCCGCCCAGGGCCGCCGCGACCGTGTTGGCCGAGTCCTGCCGGTCGGTGCCGTAGCGCACCAGCACGTCCTCGCCCGGGACGGTGGGCTGGGCGTCCCCGGTGCCGCCGGGGACGAACCCCACCCCGGTCAACGCCTTCGACAGCGTTCCGGCCGCCCCGGCCGCCCCGCCCACGTTGAGCACCTGCACGGAGATCTGCGCCGGCGCCACCAGCAGCTCCGAGCTGGTGCCCGGGTCCGCGGTCGGGGAGGCCGTCGGCGTGGCCGAGGCCGGGCCGGCGGTGTCGGTGCGGATCTGCTGCCACAGCGCGTCGGCCGCGTCCGTCCACTGCACGCGGTTGGGGTTGGCCGGGTACGGCTCGTTGGGCACGGTGATGAACTGCACGCCGTCGGCGGGCATCTTCTGCAGCGACTGCGCCAGGGAGGCGATCTCGGACAGGCTCGCCAGGCCCGGGTCGGTCGTCACCGACTTCGTCGCCGCGTCCAGGAACCCGTACAGCTTGTCGGGCCGGGTGAGGATGGAGGAGCTGGTGACCTTCTGCACCATCGAGCTCATCAGCGCCTGCTGCCGGTCGATGCGCGAGAGGTCCGACCCGTCCCCGATGTGGCGCACGCGCGCGTACGCCAGCGCGGTCTGCCCGTCGACGTCGTCGTGCGTGCCCGCGGTCAGGTGCAGGTCGGCGTCCTTGTCGTCGATCGCGTCGGGCGTGCAGATGGTGACCCCGCCGAGGGCGTCGATCATCGAGCGGAACCCGCTGAAGTCGACGACGACGTAGTGGTCGATCGGCACCTGCGTCAGGTCCTGGACCGCGGTGACCGTGCAGGCCGCGCCGCCGATCGAGAAGGCCGAGTTGAACATGCCCCTCTCGGGCTTCGTCGTCGTGCCGTCGGGCAGCGTGCACGCCGGGATCTGCACGAGGGAGTCGCGGGGGATGCTGACCATCGTCGCGCTCTGGCGGTCCGCGGCCAGGTGCACCAGCAGCGTCGTGTCCGAGCGCGCCCCCGGGTCGGCGGCCGCCCCGCCGTACTCGTCCCCGGTGCCGTCGGACAGGTCCCGGGTGTCGCTGCCCATGACGAGGATGTTGACCGCGTCCTGCCCCGTCGTGGGGTCGGTCTTCGACTCGTCCGAGGGCCGGACGCCCGTCAGCCTGCCGATGTCCTGCGCGTTGATGTTGCCCTGCAGCCGGTAGTAGGCGTACACGCCGCCCCCGGTGGCGACGACCGCCAGCACCACGGCCGCGACGAGGACGCCGCGCAGGACCCGGAAGGCCGTGCCGTGGGAGTGGTCGGAGTGACGGCCGCGCGCACGACGCCCCGCTCCGGGGACCTCGTGCGGCGCGGGGTCGGTGGAGGTGGGCACGTCACCACCGTACGGCCGGTGCGGCCGTCCCCTGGAGCGGAGTCGTCAACGTTGCGCAGCGTGTGCGCGAGCCCTTCACAGGGTCGCTCAGTTGGCGTTGGTGAGGTCCTGCTGGAAGTCCTGGGCGCACTGCTCGATGGCGGCCTGGTCCCCGTTGGCCTGCGCGAGGCACTGGGCGTAGTCCTCGCCACCGTTGTTCGCGAGCCAGTTGCCGGCGACGACCCACAGGACGGAGAGGGCGATGCTCGCGACGAGCGCGACGACGTTGACCACGATCGCGGCCGTGGCGGTCCCGCCGTTCGTCGCCTGGCCGCGCTTGACGCGCTTGCGGGCGGAGATGCCGAGGATGAGCCCGACGACCGCCAGCACGACACCGACGAAGATCCACGACAGCAGCAGGGCGACGATGCCCAGGACGAGGGCACCGATGGCGAGGCCGTTGCGCGGCTTGGTCTGCCCGTACTGCCCGTGCTCGCCGTAGCCGGGGGGCGGGGGGTACTCGTTGGACATGCTGTGCGTCCTCCCTGATCGGTGGACGGCGATCGTCCCAGGGAACGGCGATCACTGCCTGTCGACGGTCCCGTCGTTGATGGCGAGGTGGTCGGCGATCGCGGGGAACACGACGGTGAAGCAGAGCAGCACGATCCCGGCCGCCACGAGCAGGCTGAGGAGCGCCCGCACCCACCACGGCCCCGGCAGCACCCGCCACCACCACGCGTACACCTGTCGCCTCCTGTCCTGGGGGGTCTCAGCCGGCCGAACCGCCGGGCGCGTCCAGCGAGGCCGGCGGCCCGTCGGCGCGGTCGTGCACGGACTCCAGCAGCGCGTGCACGACGTACCGCTGCCGCGCCGAGTGCATCGGGTGGCAGGCCGTCATCGTCAGCCACGCCTCGGTGGGCGTCGCACCGGGCTGGTCGGGCACGGGGGCGATGACGGAGACCTGCTGCGGGCTGACGATCTCGTGCGAGGCCACCCGGTACGTCAGCCACTGCGTCGCGGTCTCCACGACGACGGCGTCGCCGTCCTGCAGCTCGGCGATCAGGTGGAACGGCTTGCCGTAGGTGACGCGGTGCCCGGCGATGGCGAAGTTGCCGACCTGCCCGGGCATGACGGACCGGGTGTAGTGCCCGATGCCGTCCTTGAGCTCCTCGGTGCCGGTGCCCTCCACGACGGGGACGGAGTAGTCGGTGGCGAAGCGCGGGACGTGCAAGATCGCGAACGGCTGCCCCACGGGCGGCACGGCGACGGGGTCGACGGGCGGGTCCGCGGCGGGGGCCGCCGGGGTGGGCGCCGCCGGGGCCGGTGCGGGGGCGGCGCGTTCCCAGCGCTGCTCCAGGGAGCTGACCGTCGCCGCCTGCGCCCGGCCGGAGGTGAGGTCGGTCCAGTGCAGCTGCCAGACGACGAACAGCAGCGTGAGGACCCCGGCGGTGACCAGCAGCTCGCCGAGCACGGAGACGGCCCGGCGGATCACGCGGCACCCGCCCGCGCGTAGGTCAGGCGCGTCGTGCCGTCGAAGGCGGGCAGCCACAGGTCCTCGGCGGTCGAGACCTGGTAGCCGAGGCCGTAGGCGGCGACGTACTCGCGGTAGATCGAGACCTCGGCCGACGCGTCGAGCGCGGCCCGCAGCCGGGACGCGTCGCCGAGGGCCGTGATCCGGTACGGCGGGGAGTACGTGCGCCCCTGCAGCACGAGGACGTTCCCCACGCAGCGGACGGCGGACGTCGACACGATCCGCTGGTCCATGATCATCATGGCTTCGGCGCCTCCCAGCCACAACGCGTTGACGACGCCCTCGACGTCCTGCTGGTGGACCACGAGGTCGTCGGGCGAGGCCGAGGCGGGGCGCTGGGTGGTGGGGGCGTCGTCGAGCGTCACGCTCACCCCGGGCCCCTGGACGGCGAGCGCCCCCGAGGCCGTCCCGAGGGCGGGATCGGCCAGCGGGTCGGCCCCCCCGCCGGGGAGGTCGCCGGGGACGGTCTCGCCGTCGTGGCTGAGGGTGTCGACCTCCGCGCGCAGCGTCGCCACCCGGGCGGCGCGCTCGGCGTTGTCCTGGGAGCGCTGCGCGACGACGGACCCGAGGTCGGCCGACTCCGAGCGCAGGTCCGTCCCGTCCGCCGTCAGGGCGCTCGTCGCGAAGAGGAGCCCGGCGGCGGCGAGGACGAGGACCACCCCGGCCCGGCGGGCGATGCGTCCCGTGCTCACGTGCCTCCCTCGTGCCCTGCGGTCCGTCCCGAACACCGATCGTCGCACTACGCTGAGCAGCAGGTGACGGTCCCCGTCCCCGCCCACCCCCGACTGGAGGTCGACGTGCCCCGCCGCAAGAAGTCCGACGAGACGGACGTCACGAGCGACGCGACCGCCACGGCGGACGCCGGGAAGCGCCGTCGCGGCGGGGTCTCGGACGCCGACCGCGAGGTCAAGCGGAAGAACCAGCTGACGCCGCGCTGGTGGATCTGGACGATGATCGGCCTCATGGTCCTCGGTCTGGCGTGGATCGTCGTGTTCTACCTGTCGAGCTCGCTGCTGCCCGTGCCGGGCTGGGACAACTGGAACCTCGTCGCGGGCTTCGCGCTCGTGCTCGCGGGGTTCGCGATGACGACGCGGTGGCGCTGAGGGCACCCGTCCCGGGGGCGCCGGTGGGACCCGCTGCGCCCGACGGGTGACCGGAGCGGCCGGCCGCGCTCGAGCGGCCGCCCTCCCCCTGCGTGACGGTTAGGGTGACGGCTGTCGTCCACAGCCACCAGGGGGCCGAGTGCTGCACGTCGTCTACCGATCCCACGGCGGGGAGAACGCCAAGGGTCGGCCGTCCTGGTACTCGAAGTCGCTGGCGCTGGACTCCTTCCTGCGGACCGTCGCCGCGGCTCGTGCCGCCGGCGTGGACGTCGCGGTGCTCTTCCTCAACGACGGTCCCGTCCCGGCCGAGCGCCTGGGACTCATGCGCGCCCACGGCACCGTGCGGGCGATCACCGGGGGCAGCAACCGCGCGAGCTACCTGGCCGGGCTGAGGCTGGCCGCCCGCTCGGACTGGTCCTCGGACGACGTGGTCCTGTTCGCCGAGGACGACTACCTGTGGCGCCCGGACGCCCTGGTCCGCCTCGCCCGCGCCGCGGCGCAGGACCGGGCCGAGTACCTCGCCCCGTACGGCATCGGCACGCACGACGACGTCGACGGCCGGGCGGCGGGGTGGCGGCGCCCGCGCTCGGGGCGGGGGGAGGAGTCCATCCCGGCCGACGTCGTCCGCTGGGTGCCGCACCAGAGCACGACGAGCACCTTCGCGGTCCGTCTGGGCGCGCTGCGCGAGGACCACCGGCTGCTCGTGCTGTGCTGCCTGTCCGGCGGTGACTTCGACCACACGAGCCTGCTGGCGGTCCAGGGCGTTCCCCGCTTCACGCTGCGCGACCTCGTCGCGCACCACCCGGGCTCGTCGACCCACCCCGTCGTGCGGCTCGCGCGCGCCGTCTACCTGACGTCCTTCCGCAGCGCGGTGGACGTCGCGTCGCTGCGCCGCCCGTCGCGTCGGCGGCGCCTGGTGGCGGCCGACCCGGCCGTCTGCACGCACATGGAGCAGGGGTGGCTGGCTCCCGCGCCGGACGGCCGGCCCCGGTACTGGGAGGACCTCGCGGCCCAGACGCGGCGGTGGGCGGAGGCGGCGCGCGACCCGGACGGGGACGCCCGGCACCACGTCACCGTCTGACTTTCAGCTCACAATCGATCACTCAGAGTCAGACCAGTGGCCGGGGCGGTCGCCCCCCGTTGTCCACGACCTGGGGACGGCGTGTGGACGGACGCGGACCGTCGTCCACAAGCTTTGTCCACCGATTCGTCCACAAGCTGTGGATGAGTGTGGGTAAGAGTCGTTCCGATCCACAGGGCGCCCCACAACCGGTGGACGGAGGCTCCCCGGCTCGCACAGGTGTGCGAATCCCTGTGGACAGAACTCGCGGCTCCCCCGTCGCGCTGGGTGATCGGTGCGGGCGCGTCCAGTCCGGGGTCGGCCGCGGTTCAGTACAGCGCCGCGCCGTACCCCAGACCCGCCAGCACGAGGACGGCGACCACCGCCGTGCCCGCCCACTGCACCACGGGGTGGCCGCGGCGGCCGCGGGCCATCGCCGTGGCCACGAGCGCGCCCGTGACGAGACCGCCGAGGTGGGCCTGCCAGGAAATGCCGGCGACGAAGACGCCGATGAAGAAGTTGAGCCCGATGAGCACCGCGATCTGCCCGGTCTGGCGGCCCAGGTGCCGGTTGACGACGAACAGGGCGGCGAAGAGGCCGAAGATGGCGCCGGACGCACCGACCGTCGCGCTGCCGGCCGCGCCGAGCAGCAACGCACCGACGGCCCCGCCGAGCGCGGACACGACGTACAGCGCCGTGAAGCGCACCCGGCCCAGCAGCGGTTCGAGGTACTGCCCGCAGATCCACAGGGCGTACATGTTGAAGAGCAGGTGCAGGACGCCGCCGTGCAAGAAGGCCGACGTCACCGGCTGCCACCACGCCCCCTGGGCGAACGACCCGGGGAACGGCCCGTTGACCAGCGCGAGCTGGTAGAAGACGATCGTCGGCATGACCTGCTGGGCCAGGAACACCAGCAGGCAGGCCCCGATGAGGACCTTCGTGACGAGGGTGTCCCGGTTGCTGAGGACGCCGCCGAACGTCGTGCGGGCCTGACGGACGCCCTTGTTGCCCTCGGCGACGCAGTCGACGCACTGGACGCCGACGGCGGCCGGGCGCTGGCACTGCGGGCAGGTGGGGCGCCCGCAGCGCTGGCAGCGGACCCACGACTCGCGGTCGGGGTGGCGGGGACAGACGGGGACGTCGCTCACGTCGGGCTCAACGCGCGGGACGCCCCCGTCGTTCACGCTCAGAGCGTGTCCCGGGTCGCGGTGCGGTGCGGGTCAGTCGCGCTCGACGTCCACCGAGCTGATGACGACGGGCTCGCGCGGGGCGTCGCCCGGACCGACCGGCACGGTGGCGATGGCGTCCACGACGGCGCGGCTGGCGTCGTCGGCGACCTCGCCGAAGATCGTGTGCTTGCCGTTGAGGTGCGGGGTCGGCGTGACGGTCACGAAGAACTGCGACCCGTTGGTGCCGTGACCGGCGATCTTGCCGGCGTTGGCCATGGCCAGCAGGTACTTCTTGTCGAAGCGCAGGTCCGGGTGGATCTCGTCGTCGAACTGGTACCCGGGACCGCCGCGACCGTCACCACGGGGGCAGCCCCCCTGGATCATGAAGCCGTCGATGATGCGGTGGAAGGTCAGGCCGTCGTAGAACGGCGTGCTCTTCTTCTCACCGGTGGCCGGGTCCTGCCACTCCTTCGTGCCCTCGGCGAGGCCCACGAAGTTCGCCACCGTCTTGGGGGCGTGGTTCTCGAACAGTTCCAGGCGGATGTCGCCGTGGTTGGTGTGCAGGGTGGCGTACATGACGCTCATCCTTCCACGGGTCCTGCACGGCACCCGGCGGGGCGTCTGGTGGCGGGAAGCGCCCGGGTGCGGTCAGATGACGGGTGGTGATCGTCGCCGACCGTTCGGCGTGGGGCACGGACCGCGAACCCGCACGTACGCGACATCGGATGAACGGGCCAGAGGACGAGCACGAGGAGGAACGGATGTCGTTGACCAAGAGCCACACCGAGAAGCTGCAGGCCCAGGGGGCGACGCTCGCGGGCAAGGTCGCACCGGCGGTCGGGTCCGCCGTCGACTGGGCCCAGCCGCGCCTGGAGAAGGCCTGGGACACGACGATCGAAGCGGCCGCGCCGAAGGTCGAGGCCGCCGCGCACAAGGTGTCCCCGGCCGTCGACAGCGCCCGCGACAAGATCGTCGAGGACCTGCTGCCGAAGCTGGTCGAAGCCGTGCAGGACGCCGCGGGCAGCGCCCGTGACGCCGCCGCCCCCGCGGTGACCGCGGCCGCCGGCGCGGCGACCGCGGCCGCCGCCTCGACGAGCGACGCGGTCCAGAGCGCGGTTCAGGACGGCAAGAAGACCGAGGCGTCGCTGGAGAAGTCGCTGTCGAAGAAGGCCCACCGGGCCCAGCGGCGCGCGAAGGTGACGACCAAGGCCGGCAAGGCCGCGGGCAAGACCGGGAAGAAGGCCGCCAAGGCGGCCGCGAAGCGCACGAAGAAGGTCACCCAGCAGCGGTCCACCGACGCCCTCGCCGTGCTCAAGGGCGAAGCCGTCGCGAAGAAGAAGGGCAGCGCGGGGAAGAAGTTCCTCGTCTTCACGCTCATCGCCGCCGGCGGCGCCGCCGTCTACGCGGCCGTGAAGAACTCCCAGAAGGAGGACCCGTGGGCCGCGCCGGGCGCCGCCTGGACGCCCGCTCCCGCCACCACGACGCCGAGCACGCCGGCGGCGGAGAAGAGCACCGAGAAGCTCGAGGAGGCCACCGCGCCCTCGACCACCTCGACCGACGCGCCCGCGGCGGGCAAGCACGGGTACGCCCCCGTCGAGGACGGGACGCCCGAGGAGCTCAAGGGCGACTGACCCGCGGTGACCGGGGGCCGGTCCCGTCGTGCGACGGGACCGGCCCCCGGCACGTCCACGCCGACCTCAGGAGGCCCCACCGTGCCGGACGACCGCTCCGTCCACCTCGAGCTCGGCCGCGACGAGCTGGTGCTCCGCGGGCGCTACGAGGTCCTCAGCATCGCCAACGACGTCCTCGTCGCCCTCTGGTTCGTGGCCGGCAGCATCCTGTTCTTCTGGGAGAGCACCACCACGATCGGCACCTGGTTCTTCCTGGCCGGCAGCGTCGAGCTGCTCATCCGCCCCGCCATCCGCCTGACGCGGAAGATCCACCTCACCCGCCGTCACGGGTCCGGGCTGGACAGCGGCGGGGAGTACTGAAGCCCGCGGGGATTCCGCCAGGGTCGGCAGCGGGCGGTGCGACCGGGCCGTCGCCGGCGGCGCTGGAGCGGTACGTTCCACGCCACTCCATCGTGGTGAACGGGTTGCGACGCACCGCTTCCGCGGTGCGGTACGTTCTCGCGCGGTGAACCAGCCCCACCATCGGCTGGACCACCTGTCCACCGAGGACCTGCACGAGATCGCCGCCGGTGTCGTCGCCGCCGCAGAACTGGCGGAGGTGATCGGCCGCCACCTCGGCCAGGACGCGCGACCGCCCCGCACCGCGGTCGGCGCAGGACGCGGCCGTCAGCCCCGCCGAGCCTTGCGGTGCTGCACGACGGCCACGAGGCCGCCCCCGGCTGCTGCACCCAGGAGACCCCACGAGATCACCCGCGACGCCGTCGAACCGATGACCGGCTCCAAGAGCGCAGCGGCGACCGCTGCGACGACGAAGACTGCGAGGAGAACGGCTCTGCTGCGGCCCACCGGGTTCGAAGCGGGAGCGGGGACGTTGCGGATCATCGTGTCATTCCTCGATGTCGGGAGACGGTCCAGGCGCCGCCTGGTGCGGCTGCGCCGCTGGTGAGTGCGATCAACCGTGCCCGACCGGACCGCGAACCCCATCCCCCGTTGGTCGCCGTGGTGATCGACCCATGGGCGACCCCCGAGTGACCGGAGGATCACGGCGCACGGTCGGACGCTCGTTCGTCCCACGCTGCACGCGACCTCACGGTCGTCCCGCCGGGCAGCGGAGCGGAGGTCCCCGCAGCACGGTCCACGGACGTGGTGGGGCGGTCGACGACGAGGGCCGGGGTGGGACGACGCCGGGGCGCGACGCTGCCGCTCGCCCTCGTGCCGGTGGCCCTGCCCACCGGTGTCGCGCGACGACGTCGACGCCGTGGAGCTGCTGCGGAGCGGGTCGACCTGCCGTCCTGACGCCTGCTCAGAGCGGCCGGACCGCCCACGCCCGTGCCGCCACGAGGGCGACCGCGGCGGCCCCCAGGACGAGGCCGCACTCGGTCAGCACGACGTGCGGGGCGGTGCTGAACCCGGTGACGTGCCCGGTCCAGATCGCGACGGGCAGGGACAGCGCCGCGGAGACGGGCAGCCCCAGCGCTCCGGCGCGCAGCGTGCGGGTCGGTCCGGCGGCCGAGCGCAACGCCCACCGGACGCACGCCAGGACGACCGTGACGAAGGCGACGCCGAAGACGACGTAGCCGCCCAGCACGATCGGCAGGTACCAGGACGGGTCACCGCCCACCGGGACACCGGCCCACCGAAGGACCGTGCCGGCTGCGTACGTGGCCCCGGCCACGAGCGGGACGAGGAGGACGAGACCGGCAGCCAGCGACAGCGCTGCTCCGACCCCCGCGGCGGCGAGCACCCGCCCGTACACCGGCCAGGCGATGAGCCACCCGTTCTCCCGGGCGACCTCGGTGGCGAACTCGCGCACCGGCGTCCCCAGCACCGACTCCGGGGTCCGGCCCTGCCGGTGGGCCTCCTGCAGGTCGGCCGTCACGTCCCGGGCGACGGCGTCCCGCAGGGCGCGCGGGACGCCGATGAGCCGCCACTCGCGCTGGAGGAGCCGGACCACGCGCCGCACGTCCTCGGGGACCGACCGGTCGCCCGGCGGCAGCCGCGCGATCACGCGTCCCTCCCCGCCCACACCCCGGTGGCGAGCAGGACGGTCTCCACGTCGAGCGTCGCCCGCTGCCACTGCGCGAGCCAGTCGTCGAGGGCGTCCCGGCCCGCGCCGGTGAGCGAGAAGACCTTGCGCGCGGGTCCGACGGGGCTCACCTCCGTCTGCTCGTGCACCAGCCCCGACCGGCGCAGCCGCGTGATCAGCGGGTAGACCGTGCCGTAGCTGACCTCCCGCAGCCCCGCCCGCGCGAGGCGGGTGGCCAGCTCGTAGGCGTGCCCCGGTCGCTGGGCGAGGGCGGCCAGGACGCAGAGGTCGAGGGAGCCCCGCAGCAGTTGTGCCCGGCGGTCCGGGCCCTCCGGTGTCATGCACCGCAAGGTAGCCGGGGGAGCGTGGCGCGTCGACCCTTGCCGGACCCGGGACCCTCCCGCCACCCTCGGACGGTGAGCGGTCCCCCCTCCTGCACGAGCGTCGCCCCGGCACCGCACCGCACCGCGGCGGGGCGAGGCGGCGGGTGCGGGAGTGACCGTCCCCGACGCCGACGTGGTCCGGGCGCTGCTCGAGCAGCAGTTCCCGGACCTGGCCCACCTGCCCGTCGTCCCGCTGCGCACGACGGGCACCGACAACGTGGTGCACCGGCTGGGTGGCGAGCTCCTCGTGCGGCTGCCCCGCACCCCCGCCGCCGAGCAGCAGATCGACCGGGAGGTGCGCTGGCTGCCCGTCCTGAGCCGCACCCTGCCCACCGCGCTACCGGCGGTCGTGGCCGTCGGGCGGCCCGGGAACGGCTTCGCGCGCCGGTGGACGGTCCAGCGGTGGATCCCCGGTCAGGACGCCGTCCCCACGGCTCGGGCCGACTGGACCCGGGTGGCCCGGTCCCTGGCCGGCGTCGTCACCGCGCTGCGCCGCGTGGACCCGACGGACGCTCCCGCCGCCGGCCCGAGCACGGGGGGACGAGGGGCACCGCTGGCCCGGTCGGACGAGCACGTCCAGCGCTGCGCCGCGCTCACCCGGCAGCTCGGGGACACGACGGGACCGACCGCCGGGCTGGACGTCGACGCCGCCCTGGACCTGTGGCGCCGGGCCGTCGAGGCGCCCGCCTGGACCGGCCCGCCCGTGTGGTTCCACGGCGACCTCACCCCCGGCAACGTGCTGCTGCGCGACGGTGACCTCGCGGCGGTCATCGACCTCGGCTGCGCGAGCGGCGGGGACCCCGCCTGCGACGGGCTCCCCGCCTGGACCCTCTTCACCGGCGACGCCCGGGAGGAGTTCCGCCGGCTCACGCACCTCGACGACGCGACCGACCTGCGCACGCGCGGGTGGGCGGTCTTCGTCGGCCTGACCGCGATGCCGCACCACCACGCGACGAACCCGCGGTTCTGCCGCTTCGCGCGCCGCGTCCTCGACGCCGTGCTGCCCTGACGGGCCCCGACGCGCGAGACCGGTCACGTCCTCGACGTGACCGGCCTCGTCCAACCGGTGGAGGCAAGGGGACTCGAACCCCTAACCCCCTGCTTGCAAAGCAGGTGCGCTACCAATTGCGCCATGCCCCCGGGTGGTGCTGGTTCAGCGCACCGTGTCCGTCGCCTCGGCCCACAGCTCGCGCTCGGCCTTCTGCGACGCCCGACGGCGCCACGCGAAGACCCCCCCGGCGAGCAGACCCACCACCAGCAGCTTCTTCACGTTCGGGCCTCCCCACGGGACGAGCCGCGGCGGACACCCGTCACGACGCGGAAACGCTAGCACGCTGAGTGATCGCGCTCAGGTCGACGGTGACGGCGCCGACCGAGGGGTGTCATGACCACGGACCCGGGCTCCCGCACCGCGCTGGTGCACGAGTGGATCGCGGCACGCGCGGGCGCCGAGCAGGTCTTCGAGGTGCTCGCCGGGACGTGGCCGGACGCGGACCTGCACGCGCTCAGCGCCGCGCCCGGCGTTGCGCTCGACCTCGGCGGCCGCGCCGTCCGCACCACCGCGCTCGACCGGCTCCGCGACCACCGCGCCCTCGCGCTGCCCCTCATGCCCGCCGCCTGGGCCCGGCACGCCCGCGACGTCCAAGGCACCTACGACCTCGTCCTCACGTCCCACCACGCCTTCGCGACGTCGAACCGGCTCGTCGCCCCCGGCGGCGTCCACCTCGCCTACGTCCACACCCCGGCCCGGTACGTCTGGAGCCCCGAGCTCGACGGGCGCGGCACCTCCCCCCTGCTGACCCCGGTCCGGCGCGCGCTGGCCGCCGCCGACCACCGCGCCGCCCGGCGGGTCACCGCCTTCGCGGCGAACAGCACCGAGGTCGCCCGCCGCGTCGAGCGGTTCTGGGGCCGGGAGGCCGTCGTCGTCCACCCGCCCGTCGACGTCGCCCGCTTCGCCGCCGCCGGGCCCGACACCCTCGACCTGCCCGAGGGGTTCCTCCTGGCCCTGGGCCGGTTCGTCCCCTACAAGAACCACCTGCTCGCCGTCGACGTCGCCGAACGCGCGGGGCGCCCCGTCGTCGTCGCGGGCACCGGGCCGCTGCTGCCGGTGCTGCGCGAGCGGGCCGCGACCGCGTCGGTCCCCGTCGTCGTCCTCGACCGTCCCTCCCGCGACACCGTGCGGGAACTGCTGCGACGGGCCGCCGTCCTGGTGTTCCCGACCGTCGAGGACTTCGGCATCGTCCCCGTGGAGGCCATGGCGTCCGGGACCCCCGTGCTGGCCCCCCGCCGCGGGGGGTCGGGCGAGACGGTCCTCGACGGCGTCTCCGGGGCCCTCGTGGACGACCTCGCCGTCGACGCACTCGCCGAGGCCCTCCCCCGCGCCGAGGCGTGCGGCGCGGCCGACTGCCGGACGCGGGCCCTCGCCTTCGACGTCGACCGCTTCACCGCCAGGGTCCGCGAGTGGGTCGGTGAGCACACGAGGGTGCTGCGCCCGTGAGCGCCCGGTGATCGTCCTGGTGCTGCTCGGCGTGGCCGGCGCCTTCACCGGACTGCTGTTCTGCGTCACCGCGACCGACCGCACGCGCCTGACCGTCGCCGCGTTCCTCGCCGTCCCGCAGGTGTTCGTCGGGCCGCTGGGGACGCTGAACCTGCCGCTGAGCCAGTGCTGGGTCATCCTCATCGCCGTCTGCTGGCTGCTCGAACGCAAGGAGCTGCCCGTCCGGGACCCCGTGTTCCGCGCGATCCTCGTCCTCGCGATCACGCAGGGCGCCGCCATCGGCTGGTCCCCGGACCCGGTGGTCGGGGTCCTGGAGGTCGCTCGGCTGCTGTCGTTCGCGTTCCTGGCCCTGTACGCCGCGCGGGTCGAACGGGTCCGCGCCGGCGCCCTCACCGGCCCCTTCACCGTCGTCCTGTGCTGGGCCGTCGTCAACGCGGTCCTCGTGTGGGTGTTCCGCCTCTCGCCCGCCGTGGAGTCGGTGTTCCTGCACTCCCCGCTGGCCACGCTCGTCGTCGGCCCGGACGCCATGCGGGCCTTCTTCGCCGACGGCGCCAACAACGTCACCGACCCGCTGAAGGCCGGCGGGTTCTTCCTCGACGCCAACGTCTCCTCGATGTTCCTCGGCGTCGCCACGTTCTGCTTCCTCGCCCTGGGCGTGGGCCTGCGCGGCGCCGCGCACCGGCGCCGCAGACGCCTCCACGGGGCCGGCGCCCTCCTCTGCTGGTCGGCGACCTTCGCGACCGGGTCCAAGACCGCGGCGGCGCTCGCGCTCGTCCTGCCGCTCGCGGTGCGCGGCGTGCAGGTCCTGGGCCGGCCGAACGCGCGGTGGTTCCTGCCCCAGGCCGCGGCCGCCGTCGGGCTGGGCGCCTGGCTCGTGCCGCGGCTGCTGGAGCGGTACGTGCCCGGGTACGCCGACGCCTCCACCGAGAGCCTCGCGAGCCGGGCTCCCCTGTGGGAGTTCGCGGTGCGGATGTTCCGCGAGCACCTCGTCCTCGGTCTGGGGTTCGGCGGCTGGTCGCGCACCGTCGAGCAGTTCGCGGCCCTCGGCATCCAGACGCTGCCGCCGCACAACCTCCTCATCGCCGCCTGGGCCGCCAGCGGTCTGCCCGGGGTGGCCGGGCTGCTGCTCCTGGCCCTGACGATCCTCGTCGTGCTCACCGCGACCGTCGTGAAGAACGTCGGGACGCACCTCGCGCGGACCACGGCGTTCGCGCTCGGTGCGTGGTGGTGGGTCCTCGTCCACGGCATGGGCGACAACACCGCCGTGTACGGGGAGGCGAAGTCGATGATCCTGCTGGCGATGCTGCTCGGGCTCGTGACGAGCCGGCTCGCCGCGCACCGGGCCGCGCTGGCGGCCGCACCCCGGGAGGTCCCGTGCCCCGCGTAGCCGTCGTCCGGCACACCTTCGGCCTGCCGTCCGAACCCTTCGTCCTCACCCAGGCCCGCGCCTTCACCCGGTGGGAACCGGTGCTGGTCTCCCGCGACGAGGTGCCCGCCGAGGTCGCCGGCGCCCTGGCGTCGCACTCGCTCGCGGCGGCCGCGGGAGCGCGGGCCGCCGCGCTGCACACGGCCGGGCTCGCCAGCGGGCCCCTGACGGCGGTGCTGCGCTCGCTGCGGGTCGACGCCGTCCTGGCCCACTTCGGGTTCGAGGCGGCGTGCGCGCTGCCCGCGACCCGGCGCGCGGGGGTTCCGCTCGCGACGGTGTTCCACGGCGTGGACGCCACCACCTCGCGCACCGACCTCCTGCGCGCCCGGCACGTCTCGTGGGCGACGTACGCGCGGCGCGCACGCGCCCTGGCCCACCGCGGTGACCTGTTCCTGCCCGTCTCCGACCACCTGCGCCGGCGGGTGCTGGACCGGGGTTTCCCCGCCGAGCGCACCGTGACGCACCACCTGGGCATCGACCTGGAGGACCTGCCCGTGGCCGACCCCGTCCCGGGAACCGTCGTCCACGTCGGCCGGCTCGTGCCGAAGAAGGGGCACGCCACGCTGTTCCGGGCGCTGACGGGGATGCCCGGCGTCCGGTTGACGTGCGTCGGGGACGGGCCGCTGCGCGCCGAGCTCACCGCCCTCGCGCGCGACCTCCGGCTCGACGTGGAGTTCACCGGCGCCCTCGACCACGCCGAGACGTTGCGGCGCACCGCCCGCTCGTCGCTGCTGTGCCTGCCCAGCACCACCGGGCCCACCGGGGACCAGGAGGGGCTCGGCCAGGTCCTCCTGGAAGCCGGCGCCCTCGGCCGGCCCGTCGTCGCCACCCGGCACGGCGGCATCCCCTCCGCGGTCCTCGACGGCACCACGGGGCTCCTGGTGCCCGAGCAGGACCCGGACGCCCTGGCCGCCGCGATCCGCCGCGTCCTGGAACGTCCGCGGCTGGCCGCCGACCTCGGCCAGGCCGCCGCGCGCCACGTCCGGGAGAACTTCGACGTCCGCACCCGGACCGCGCACCTGGAACTCCTGCTCGACGAGCTGCGCGACGGGGTGCCCGAGGGGGGCCCGCGGTGAGCGGGGTCCTCGTCCTGGCGCGGTCGCTGCCGCTGCACCACGCGGGCGGGATGGAGTCGGTGACGTGGGACCTGTGCCGCGCCCTCGCCGCGCGGGGGACGGACGTCACCGTCGTGACCACGCGGGTCCCCGGGCACCCGGCCGAGTTCGACCGGGACGGGGTCCGCGTCCGCGCGCTGCCCGGGACCGTCCCGGGCCGCTACTCGCGCTCGTGGTGGGCCGCGTCCCGCGCCGCGGTGGCGCCCGACCTGACCCGGGGCGCCGGCGGTGTGCTGTCGGTGAGCGCCGGAGGTTTCGGCGTCCTCGACCTCGCGCAGGCCGCCGGGGCGCGGTGCGTGCTGCAGGCGCACGGGACGTCGCTCGACGAGATCGCCTCGAAACTCGGTGGTCGCCGCCTGAAACCCCTGGTGTCGCTGCCGCGCAGCGTCTCCGGGTTGGTCAAGGACGTGGCGACGTACCGCCGGTTCGACGACGTCGTCGCCGTCGGCCCGGGTGTCGCACGGTCGTTGACGCGGTTCCCGCTGGGCCGTGCCGCCGGGATGCCGCCGGTCCACCTCGTCGAGAACGGCGTCGACACCGGGGTGTTCCGGCCCGACCCCGTCGCCCGTTCCCGCGTCCGGGCGGAACTGCCGGCCGACGGGACCGTGCTCGTCGTCGTGGGGCGGTTGCACCCGCAGAAACGGGTGGACCGCTCGGTCCGCCTGCTGCGGGAGTTCCCGGACGCGACCCTCGTCCTGGCCGGGGACGGTCCCGACCGGGCCGCCCTGGGCGACCTCGCGCGCGGGCTGGGTGTCCAGGACCGGGTCCGGTTCCTCGGGGCGATCGACCGCGCCCGCGTTCCCGCGGTGCTGGCCGCCGCCGACGTCTCGCTGCTGACGTCGCAGTGGCGGGAGGGGTTGCCGATGGCCGTCCTGGAGTCCCTGGCCTGCGGGACCCCCGCGGTGACGTCCCGGACGACCGCCCCCGTCGAGGGGACCGACGTCGCCCGCGTGGACACCGGGGACCCCGCCGCGCTCGCCGCGGCCGTGCGGACCGTCCTGGCCCGCGGCCGGTCGGGGGGTTCCCTGCTGCCGGAGCGGTACGCGCTGACCCGCGTGGCCACCCGGTACGCCGGGCTCCTCGGCACCCGGTGATGCGCGACGGCGTCCGGCGGCTCGTCCTCGGGGGTCTGGCCGGCAAGCTCCTGGGGATGCTGCGCGAGGTCCTGCTCGCGGCGGCGTACGGGACGGGTGTTCCCGCGACGGCGACCCGCGTCGCGCAGACGGGCACCCTGGCCCCCGTCGACCTCTTCACCGCCGACGTCCTGTCCGCCGGTTTCCTGCCCCTGCACAAGGAACTCCTGCGGACCGACCCCGCCCGCGCGCACGACCTGTTCCGGTCGCTGCGCCGGGCCCTGTGGGTGCTGTCCGCCGTCCTCCTCGTCGTGCTCGTGGCGGGGGCGGGCACCGTGGTCCGCGTCGTCGCCCCCGGTCTCGAACCCGGGACCGCCGCGGTGTGCGCGCAGTTCCTGCGCGTCACGGCGCTCGGGATCCCCAGTTACCTGCAGTTCTCGCTCCTGAGCTACCTGGAGATGTCGCACGGCGGTTTCCGGCTCGCCGGGGTGCGCGCCACGGTGCAGAACCTCGGGACGGTCGCCGCCCTCGGCGCGGCCTGGCTGCTGGGTGAACCCGTGGTGCTCGCCTCGGGGTTCGCGCTGGCCTACGTCGGCCTGCACGCCTGGGGCGTCGGTCAGGTCGCCGACCTGCTGCCGGCCCGGCCGGCGGCGGCGACGCGCGGGACGCTGCGACTGGTGTGGCGGCGGGTCCGCCCGCTGCTGCTGCTGCCCGTCGTGCTCCAGGGGTCCGTCGTCGCCGAACGCGTCGTGGCCTCCCTGCTCGGGGACCGGGTCGTCGCCGCCGTCGACTACGCCCGCTTCGTGGCGACGACGGGCGTGAACCTGCTCGCCGTCCCGCTCGGGCTGGCCGGGCTCGCGGCCCTGGCCGGGCTCGACCGGGCCGCCGCCCGCGAGCGCCTCGCCGGGACGCTGCCCGGGCTGCTGCTGGTGGTCGTGCCGGCGTCGGTGGTGCTGACCGTGGGCAGCGCGCCGGTCGTGCAGGTGCTCTACGCGCGCGGGGCGTTCGACGCGTCGGCCGTGGTGACGTCCGCCGCCGTGCTGACGGGTTTCGGGGTGGGTTTCTGGGCGCAGTCGTGCGCGTACGTCCTCGTCAAGGCGCTCAACGCGGCGGGGCGGAACCGGACGGCCGCGGGAGCCCTCCTGGCGGGCCTCGTCGTGACCCTGGTCGTGAACCTGTCGCTGCACGCCGTGCTCGGCCCGGTGGTGCTGGGGCTGGCGGCGTCGGCGGGAGCGGTGGTGACGACGGTCGTCGCCGCCCGGCCCCTCGGGGTGGCCGGGCTGCTGGGGCGGTGGGTGCTCGCGTGCCTGCCCGTCGCCGGTCTCGCGGGGTTCCTCGGCTGGTGGGCGGGGCGCGGCCTGGACGGGTGGCTCGCGCTGCTCGCGGTGGCGGGGTCGGTCGGTGGGGTGTGGGGGGCGGCCTGGCTGGGGGTCGGTCCGTGGCGCCGGGTGGGTGTCGGCATCGTGCGCGGGTCCGCCCCCGGCCCGCGGGGGTAGCGGCGGCGCGTGGCACGCGCCCCCGGCCCGTCAGGTCGGCGCCACCTCGACCGATGGAGAGGCGGACGGGACCGGGCAGGCCGGGACCGCCGTCGTCGGGAGGTGGTCCTCGTGCTGGCTCGGCTGCGCGACCTGCGGGTCAGCGGAAAGCTCGCCGTCGGGTTCGGTGTCGTCGGGGTGCTGCTGCTCCTCGTGGCGGGGGTCGCCCTGCAACGTCTGAGCAGCGCGCAGGACACGATGGACTACCTGGCCACGTCGGGGATCGCCTCGGTGGACCGCGCCGACGAGGTGCAGATCGCCTTCGGCGTCGTGCGGATGGACGTCGCGAACGCCGCCCTGACCCCCGACGCGGCGGGCACGGCGGCCGTGCTGGAGCAGCTGAAGACCGACAGCGCGGCGCTCGACGCGGCGTGGCAGGCCTACCTCGACACCGACCCCGCCGCGACCGACGCGGAGCAGGGGGCCTACACCGAGGCCATCGCCGGCTACCGCGACGCGGCGCAGGCGCTGGTCCCGCTGGCCCTGGCCAACGACCTCAGCGGCTTCGTCGCGCAGCGCACCGCCACCCTGGACCCGCAGAGCGTCGTGGTCACGACGGCCCTGGACCGGGTCAACGAGGCCGAGGCGGCGGACGCCGTCCGGATCGCCGCCGACGGCAGGGCCTCCTACCGGCACGCCGTGGCCCTCCTCGTCGGGTGCGTCCTGCTCGCCCTCGCCCTGTCCGTCGTCGTCGCGGTGCTGATCACCCGTTCCATCGCCCGCCCGCTGGGCCGGGCCGTGTCCGTCATGGAGGGTCTGGCCCAGGGTCGCCTGGACCAGCGGGTCGGCTACGCCGCCAAGGACGAGGTCGGTCGCCTGTCCGCCGCGGCGGACGCCTCGCTGGACTCGCTCTCGACCACGGTGAGCCGGATCAGCGCGAACGCCACGACCCTGGCGACCTCCAGCGAGGAGCTGACGGCGGTGGCGACGCAGCTGTCCGGTGGCGCGGAGGAGTCGGCGGCCCAGTCGCACGTCGTCTCGGCCGCGACCGAGCAGATCACCGCCTCGATCGGGACCGTCGCCGCCGCCGGGGAGGAGATGACGTCGGCCATCCGCGAGATCGCCTCGGCCACCGCCGACGCCTCCGCCACCGCCGCCACCGCCGTGGCCGCGGCCCAGGACGCCTCGCAGACGCTGGCCCGGCTCAGCACCTCCAGCCGCGAGATCGGCGACGTCGTCAAGCTCATCACCTCCATCGCCGAGCAGACCAACCTGCTGGCCCTGAACGCCACCATCGAGGCCGCCCGCGCCGGCGACGCCGGCAAGGGGTTCGCCGTCGTGGCCGGGGAGGTCAAGGAACTGGCCCAGCAGACCGCGCGGGCGACCGAGGAGATCGTCGCCAAGGTCGGTGCGACGCAGGCCGACGCGCAGGCCGCGACCGCGGCGATCGAGCAGATCGGGGAGGTCATCGTCCGGGTCGACGGCCTGCAGGCGACCATCGCCGCCGCGGTGGAGGAGCAGTCGGCGACGACCGCGGAGATGGTCCGCAACGTGACCGAGGTGTCGACCGGTTCGCAGGAGATCTCGGTGAACATCTCCGGCATCGCCGCGGCGGCGTCCCAGACCACCAGCAGCGCCGGGCACACCGCGACGACCGCCGACGAGGTCGCCCGCTCGGCCGCCGAGCTCAACGCCCTGGTGGAGACCTTCCGGCTCTGAGGGGACCGGGCCCCGGATCGCGTCGACCCCGACGCGGTCCGGGGCTCCGCCGTAGGGTCGAGGGGTGTTCCGCAACCTGGTCGACCACCCGTTCACCCTGGTCGTGGCGTTCCTCGTCGTCGCCGTCGTCGCCGTCGTGGTGGTCGTGCTCCTCGTGCGGCGCGGCCGGCGGCCCCCGCAGGACCGGGACCTCCGCGGCCCGGGGCGCTGAACGCTCAGGCGGCGAGCAGGGCGCCCGCGAGCGCGCGCAGCTCCCGGCCGCGGCTGTCCCAGTCGTGGCCCTGGGCCAGCTGCGTCATCCGCGCGGGGCGCGTGGGATCGTCCTGGTCCACGAGCTCGCGCACCTGGGCGACGAAGGCCGCGCGGTCGCGCACGAACACGGCACCGTCGAGGGGTGCGACCGCGGGCAGCGGGGTGCTGACGACGGGCAGCCCCGCGGCGAGGTACTCGTAGGTCTTCAACGGGGAGATCCCCCGGGTCAGGGGTGAGATCCGGTAGGGCACGAGACCCACGGACGCCGACGCCAGCTCCCGGGCGAGCGCGGCCGGCGCGAGCGGGCCGACGACCTGCGCCCCCGCCGCGGTGAGGCGGCGCCACAACGGGTCCGCCGGCTCCACGAGGGGGCCGACCAGGCGCAGCCGGTCCCCGAGGACGCGGGCGAGGTCCAGCAGCAGGTCGCCGTCGAGCTTGTGGGGGGCGAGGGTGCCGGCGAAGACCGCCGATGTTTCCCGTGGAACATCGCCGGCCGCGGCCGCGGCGCTGAACAGCGCGACGTCGCAGACGTTCGGCAGGCACCGCGTGGGGGTGAACCCCTGCAGGCGCAGGTGCTCCTCGACCGCCGGGCTCGTGGCGATCGCCAGGTCGGCGCGCAGTCCACGCTCGGCGGCCAGCAGGCGTCCGCGGTCGACGCCGGGGTTCTCGTGGAGCAGGTCGACGAGGTGGTAGACCGTGCGGTCGGCGACGTGCTCCAGCCCGTACGTGAACGGGGTGTACGTCCACAGCAGCCGCGGGCCGGGGTGCTGCGCCCAGCGGCGGACCTGCCGGTGCAGCAGCGCGCTGTTCACCCGGCGGGTGCGCGCCGTGTGGTGCGGGACGATCCGGGGGCTCACGACCTGCACCCCCGCGGGGACCGGGCGACCGGCGAGGGAGGGCCGTGCCCGCAGCCGTCGCAGCACGCGGGCGGCGTCGGCGGGACGCAGCGAGCGGGTCCCGGCGCCCTCGACGAACAGGACGGGACCGGCGGCCGCGAGCGCCGCCGTCACGTGGTGCTGGTTCGTGGCGACGGGGGCGTTCCAGTCGGCCGTGCCCAGCACGAGGACGAGCGGCTGCGCGTTCACCGTCCCGCCGCCCTGAGGACCTGCCCCACCGTGCGCAGCAGGATCTTCACGTCCAGCCACAGCGACCAGTTCTCGACGTAGAAGTTGTCGAAGCGGGCGCGCTCGGAGATCGAGGTGTCACCCCGCAGCCCGTGCACCTGCGCCCAGCCGGTGACCCCGACGGGCACGCGGTGCCGCCACAGGTAGTCGTCGTAGTCGAGGGTGAAGCGCTCGACGAAGTGCGGACGCTCGGGCCGCGGGCCCACGAGGGACATGTCGCCGCGCAGCACGTTCCACAGCTGCGGCAGCTCGTCGAGGGACAGCCGGCGCAACCAGCCGCCCACCGGCCCGGCGTCGTCGTGGGCGTTCCACCGCACGTCGGAGGCGGCGTCCGGGCGCATCGTCCGCAGCTTCAGCAGCGCGAAGGTCCGGCCGTCCAGCCCCACCCGTTCCTGGCGGAACAGCGGCCCGGGGCCGACCTCGCGGCGCACGAGGGCGGCGCACAGGACCAGGACGGGCAGCGCCACCACGAGGCCGAGAGCGGAGGCGACGACGTCCACGACGCGCTTGCACGGCCAGGTCGCGGCGCGGAACGCCGGCCGGCGCAGCTGCACGAGCGGCACCCCCCGCACGGACTGCAGCAAGCGGTGGGTGGTGGTGACCTGCCAGAACCGGGGCACGGCGAAGATCTCGACGGCGAGTCCCCGGCAGCCGCGCAGCACGTCGACGACGACCATCTCGGGGACGTTCGAGTAGGCGATGAGGACGACGTCGACCCGGTGCCGGACGACGAGGCGCTCGAGGTCGGCGATGCCGCCGAGCACCGGCAGGGGGCGTTCGACCGCGGGCAGCCGCGGGTCGTCGTCGATGAAGCCGATCGGCAGCAGCCCCTGCTCACGGGAGCGCAGGTGCTCGACGAGCTGGGCGCCCAGCCCACCGCACCCCACGACGAGAGTGCGCACGGCGACCCGGCCGGCGACCCGGTGGCGGATGCGCAGCGCGTACACGAGGGCCCGCGCCGACAGGACCAGGACCGTCTGCGCCAGCGCGGCCCACACCGTGCTCCGGTCCACGTCGCCGACGCCGAGAGCACCCTCGGCGATGGCGGCGACACCGAGGGAGGCGATGCTCGACCCCACCAGCAGCGGCAGGTCGTCGAGGACGCTGAGGTCCATCCGCGGCCGGTACAGACCGGCGACGGCGTTCACGACGAGAGCGGAGGTGGACACGAACACGACGGCGGGATCGCCGTGACCCAGCAGGAGGACGACGGCCAGGACGCACACCGCGTCGGTGGCGACCAGGAGGGCCGTCAGCGGCTGGCGCGGGCGTCCTGCCCGCCGCACCGCTCCCGCCGGGGTCGGACGGGTCGACGCAGGACCGGGCGAGCGCGGGCTCGTCCCCGGGTCGCTGGTCGTGGTCACGTGGGTCCTCCGGAGCGGGGCGCCCGCAGCACGCGCCACGGGCTCGACACCGTTCTTCGTCGTCCTCGCGGCGTGTCCGCTTGAGGTCGGCGGGACCGTCCCGACCGTTTCAACCCGTTCGGCGGTCCCCCGTCGCGTCGGGGTCACCGGGCAGGTCGAGCGCCCGGGTCAACTGCGGTGGACGGCGACCGATGGAGGTCCCGTGGACCTCGTCGACTACCTGCGCGCGCTGCGCAAGCACTGGGTCCTCGTGGTCCTGTCGGTCCTGCTGGGCGGCGGGGCGGGGTTCGGCACCTACGCCACCAGCGCGCCGGTCTACCGCGCCGACTGCCTGATGTTCGTCTCCATGTACGACACCGGCAACGCCGCTCTCCTCATGCAGGGCAGCATGTTCGCCCAGCAGCGCGTCCAGTCCTACACGAGCGTCCTCGAGAGCCCGAAGGTCCTCGAACCCGTCATCCGCGACCTGGGCCTGGACACCACACCGCGCGCCCTGGCCGAGCACGTGGGCTCCAACGCCCCCCTCGGGACCGTCCTCGTCGAGGTCACCGTCGACGAGTCCTCCCCGCAGCTGGCCGCCGACGTCGCGAACTCCGTCGCGAAGCACTTCGGGACGGCCGTCACCGAGCTCGAGCAGGCCACCCCCGAGACCGTGAGCCCCGTCCGCATCACCGTGCTGCGACCCGCGGAGGTCCGCAGCGACCCCATCGCCCCCGACCTGGCGAAGGCCCTGGCCCTGGGCCTGCTCGCCGGAGCGGTCCTGGGGACCGGGCTCGCCGTCCTGCGCGAGGTCCTGGACACGACGGTGAAGACGCTGACGACGATCTCCGACCTCGGCGCCCCCGCCCTGGGGTCCGTGCCCTCGGGCGCCGGCGGCGAGCGCCCCGAACTCGTCGTCGAGGGCTCGCGCTCCCCCCAGTCGGAGGCGTTGCGCCAGATCCGCGCGAACCTGCAGTTCGCCGACGTGGACCACCCCCCGCGCCTGGTCGTCGTCACCTCCGCGCTGCCCGGGGAGGGCAAGAGCACGACGGCCGTGAACCTGGCGCTGACCTCGGCGACGGCCGGGCTGCGGACCATCCTCGTCGAGGGGGACCTGCGGTTGCCGCGGGTGGCGGACTACCTCGGCGTGGAGGACAGCGCCGGGCTGACGACCGTCCTGGCCGGCCGGGCCGACCTCGACGACGTCCTGCAGCCCTACGGCGACACCGGGTTGTCCGTCCTGGCCGCCGGCCCGATCCCGCTGAACCCCGCCGCCCTGCTGGGTTCGCGGCACATGAGCGAACTGCTGCAGCGCCTGCGCGACCGCGCCGACCTCGTCGTCGTCGACAGCCCGCCGCTGCTGCC
Organism: Kineococcus mangrovi; assembly: GCF_041320705.1. Classification (NCBI taxonomy): domain Bacteria; kingdom Bacillati; phylum Actinomycetota; class Actinomycetes; order Kineosporiales; family Kineosporiaceae; genus Kineococcus; species Kineococcus mangrovi. Next base: position 127,357 of record NZ_JBGGTQ010000006.1, on the reverse strand, counting down.
GGTCGCCGACGCGGCCGTCCTGGCCCGGCAGGCCGACGGCGCCGTCGTCGTCGTCAAGCACGCCAAGACGACGCGTGAGCACCTCGCCCGCGGTCTCGAGCGGCTGCGAGCCGTCGACGCCACCGTCCTGGGCGGGGTCCTGACGATGGTGCCGACGAAGACGTCGGAGTACAGCTGCGCCTACGAGTACGGCTACGGCTACCAGCCGGCGACGCCCGACGACGCCGAGCACGTCCTGCTGGAGCGTTGAGCCCGGCCCGGTGCGGGTTCACACGACCGCGACGACCGCGGCCAGCGCCTCGTCCAGACGCCGCGCCGCCTTCACCTGCACCGCCGGTTCGGCCCGGTGGACGTCGTCGACGTCGTCGCCGGCCGGGTCCCTGGGCGCCGTCGGTCCCCGCCAGGCCGGGGCGGCACCGACGAGCGCCTTCCACCCGGTGGCCGGCGAGGCGCTCGCGGGCAACCGCCCCTGCGCCCCGAGCATCCGGGCGATGCGCGCCAGCTCCAGCACGGTGAACACGCGCCGCTGCGCCGGGGGGACGAGCGCGATGACGGCGCCGCGCTGCTCGCGCGTCATCGTCAGGACGAGGTCGGCGGCCCTGACGAGCCCGGCGTCGAGCTGACGCGCCGGGTCCCCACCGGTGAGGTCCGGCCGGCCGAGGGTGCGCAGGACCGTCGCGACGTCGCGGTCCACCGGGACCCCCGCGAGGGCCGCCGTGCCGGCGCTGGCGACGCGGATGGTCGCGGCGCGCTCCCCGAAGCGTTCGAGGAGGTGGTGGCGCAGCAGGGAGGCCGCCATCGGGGACCGGCTGACGTTGGCCGTGCAGACGAGGAGGACCTCGAACCTGGCCCTCACCCCGGTCTCCTCACGGGGCCATCTTGAGCATCTGCCGCCGTTCCCGCAGCGCTGCGAGCAGCGCCCCGGTCTCGACCTGGGCGGTGCCGTCGAGGATGCACTGCTTGGCGGCCAGGACGGCCGCGGCCGAGACCTGCTCGTGGCTGAGGCCGCTGGCCGTCGAGGCGACCCGCGGCCACTCGACCGAGGACAGGTCGAACCCCCGGAGCCTGCGCAGCACGACCTCCTGGACGACCCCCGAGCTGGGCAGCGGGTACTCGACGACGGTGTCGAAGTGCCGCAGGAGAGGACGGTCCAGCAGCTGCGGGCGGTCGGTGGTCACGACGAGGACCCCGGCGGAGGCGTCGGTGTCGAGGTGGCCGGTGAAGGTGCGCAGCACGTCCCGCAGCCTGGTGCGGCTGCGTTCGCCGCCGTCGGGGTCGATGAGCGCGTCGACGCCGTCGAACAGGCACACCGCCCGGCTCTGGGCCAGCAGGTCGAAGACGAGCGACAGCTTGGCGCCCGCTTCGGCGGCGGGCAGGTCGGCGAAGGTCTCCAGGTGGACCGTGAAGACGGGCACGGCCAGCTCGGCGGCCAGCACCTCGGCCGTCATGGACTTCCCGGTGCCCGGCGGGCCCGTCAGCAGCACGGTGCGCAGCGGCTCGAACCCGCGGGCGCGCAGGGCGTCGGCGTGCCGCTGCTCGGTGAGCACCCGGTGCAACCGGGCCATGACGTCGCTGCCGAGGGCGAGGTCGCCGAGGGTGGCCCGGGGCAGGGCGACGGTGAGGACCTGCGCCAGCTCCCCGCGGGGCTGGACGACGGTGGTGGGGGCCGGCGGCGGCGGGGTCTGGGGGCGGGCGGCGGACCGCCGGGTGCCGAGCAGGCCGCGCAGCTCCTCGACCTCGCGCGCGCGATCGCCCTTGCGCCCGGCGGTGTCCAGGACGTCCGTCACCGCGGTCCGGAACCTGGTCTCGTCGCCCGCGCAGTGGCTCTCCACGAGCTCCCGCACCTGCGCGGCCGTGGCCAGCAGCCGTCCCTCCACCCTGCGATCTTACCGTGGGTAGTTCAGCGGTCACCGACGCTCGGGGCAGGCGCGACGGGCCCGGGGACGACGGAACCCCCGCGGACGTCACGTCCACGGGGGTTCGGAGGTGGGCCTAGGAGGACTTGAACCTCCGACCTCTTCCTTATCAGGGAAGCGCTCTAACCGACTGAGCTATAGGCCCGCTCGCTGCACGCAGCGGGGACAACCTTACCGGACCCGCGCGGGTGCTCCGAACCCGCGCGAGGTCAGTCGTCCGAGAGCGTGACGTGCAGACCGCCGACGAGGGCGGCGGACACGTTGTACAGGAAGGCGACGATCGTCGACAGCGCCGTCAGCAGCACGACGTCCACCACGGCAATGACCGTCGCGAGCGAGAGCACCTTGCTGAAGCCGACGTAGTCGAGCAGGTCGAAGTCGACCTCGTTGCCCACGACGTCCGTCAGCAGCCCGTTGAGGTCGGTGAAGACGCCCATGCCGCTCAGGACGCTCCAGATGACCGCCGTCGCCACCACGAGGGCGATCCCGACGGCCACCGAGAGCAGGAACGACAGCTTGGTGATCGACCACGGGTCGACCCGGGCCAGGGACAGCCGCACCCGCCGGGGAACGGCGTCCACCCCGTTGCGGGAACGGGGCCCGGTCTGCTGCCCGGAAGCTGGGCCGGACGCCGCCGGCCGGGCCGGGTCGGCCGCGGGGCGCCCGGTCTGACCGGTCGCCGGGGCCTTGCCCTGCGTGCCAGCCGCTGCCGACGAAGCTGTCGCGCGTTCGGCGGGGGTCACTCGTCACCTCCGGTGTCGGGCTCACTCGGCGGAGCCTCGGACGACGGTACGCCATCGGCCGCCCCCGCCACAGGGTCGTCGCCCCGATCCTCCACAGGTGCTCCACCGATGGACGCCTCGTCGGCACCGTCGGCGGCCGCCTGGTCGTCGCCCCCGCCCGCGGTGTCGAGCAGCGGGTCGTCGGTGGGATCCGTCGCGGCCTCCGTCGTGGCCGCGGAGACCTCCTCGGCCTCCACCTCCTCGTCGATGACGCGCTCGGCGTTGCGGGCCACGGCGAGGATCCGGTCACCGGTCTCGGGGCGGGCGAACGTGACCCCCATGGTGTCGCGGCCCTTGTCCGGCACCTCGTCGACGCGGGAGCGCACGACGCGACCGCCCTGCATGACGACGAGCACCTCGTCCTCCGCGGAGACCGTCAGCGCCCCCACGAGGTCACCGCGCTCCTCGGTCAGCTTCGCCACCTTGATGCCGAGCCCACCGCGACCCTGCCGGCGGTACTGGTCGATCCTGGTGCGCTTGGCGTACCCGAGCTCGGTGACGACGAAGACGAACAGGTCGTCGCGGGCGACGGCCATCGCGAGCAGTTCGTCGTCGCCGCGGAACTTCATGCCCGTGACCCCCGAGGTCGCCCGGCCCATGGGGCGCAGGTTCTCGTCGGTCGCCTCGAAGCGGACGCTCATGCCCTTGCGGGAGACGAGGAACAGGTCCTCCCCCTCCCCGACGAGCGTGGCGCCGAACAACTCGTCGTCGACCTCCTCGTCACCGTCCGGACCCGGGTGGGAGCGGAGGTTGATGGCGATGAGACCGCCGGAGCGGTTCGAGTCGTACTCGGACAACCGGGTCTTCTTGACGATGCCCCCGCGGGTGGCGAGCACGAGGTACGGCGCCTGCTCGTAGTCCTCGATGTCGAGGACGGCGACGATCCGCTCCCCCGGCTGGAACGCCAGGAGGTTCGCCACGTGCTGCCCGCGACCGTCCCGGCCGCCCTCGGGCAGCTCGTACCCCTTGGCGCGGTAGACCCGGCCCAGGTTCGTGAAGAACAGCAACCAGTGGTGGGTCGTCGTGGTGAAGAAGTGCTCCACGACGTCGTCCTCGCGCAGCTTGGCCCCCCGCACCCCGCGGCCCCCGCGGCGCTGGGCCCGGTACAGGTCGGTCCGGGTGCGCTTGGCGTACCCGCCGCGGGTGACGGTGACGACGACGTCCTCGACGGGGATGAGGTCCTCGGCCGTCATGTCGCCCTCGAAGGGCAGGACCTGCGTCTTGCGCTCGTCGCCGTACCGTTCGACGATCTCGGCCAGCTCGTCGCCGACGATCTGCCGCTGCCGCTCGGGGCGGGCGAGGATGTCGTGGTAGTCCTCGATGAGCCGCATCAGCTCGTCGTACTCGTCGGTGATCCGCTGCCGCTCCAGGGCGGCCAGGCGGCGCAGCTGCATCTCGAGGATGGCGCGGGCCTGGATCTCGTCGATGTCGAGCAGTTCCATCAGCCCGTCGCGGGCGATCTCGACCGTGGCGCTGGCCCGGATGAGGGCGATCACCTCGTCCATGGCGTCGAGCGCCTTGAGCAGCGCGCGCAGGATGTGCGCACGCTCCTCGGCCTTGCGCAGCCGGAACCGCGTGCGGCGGACGATGACGTCCAACTGGTGCGTGATCCAGTGCTTGAGGAACGCGTGGATCGGCAGCGTGCGCGGCACCCCGTCGACGAGCGCCAGCATGTTCGCGCCGAAGTTCTGCTGCAGCTGGGTGTGCTTGTAGAGGTTGTTCAGCACGACCTTCGCCACGGCGTCGCGGCGCAGGATGATGACGAGCCGCTGACCGGTGCGCCCCGACGTGTGGTCCTGGACGTCGGCGATGCCGGTGAGCCGGCCGTCGCGCACGAGGTTCGCGATGTTCTCGGCCAGGTTGTCCGGGTTGACCTGGTACGGCAGCTCGCTGACGACCAGGCAGGTGCGGCCCGAGATCTCCTCGACCGTCACGACCGCGCGCATCGTGATCGACCCGCGACCGGTGCGGTAGGCGTCGGCGATGCCCCGCTGGCCCAGGATCTGCGCACCCGTCGGGAAGTCGGGCCCCTTGATGCGCTGCAGCATCGCCGCGAGCTGCTCGTCGTCGGAGGCGTCCGGGTTGTCCAGCAACCACTTCGCCCCCGCCGCGACCTCGCGCAGGTTGTGCGGCGGGATGTTCGTCGCCATGCCGACGGCGATGCCGGCCGAACCGTTGACCAGCAGGTTCGGGAACCGGCTCGGCAGGACGTCGGGCTCGTTCGTGTGACCGTCGTAGTTCGGGGAGAAGTCGACGGTCTCCTCGTCGATGTCCCGGACCATCTCCATGGCCAGCGGTGCCATGCGGCACTCGGTGTACCGCGGCGCCGCGGCCGGGTCGTTGCCCGGCGAACCGAAGTTCCCCTGGCCGTCGACGAGCGGGTAGCGCAGCGACCAGTCCTGGGCGAGGCGGACGAGGGCGTCGTAGATCGAGGTGTCGCCGTGCGGGTGGTAGTGCCCCATGACGTCGCCGACGACGCGGGCGCACTTGGAGTACCCCCGGTCGGGGCGGTACCCGCCGTCGTACATCGCGTACAGCACCCTGCGGTGCACCGGCTTCAGGCCGTCCCGCACGTCCGGCAGCGCGCGCGACACGATGACGCTCATCGCGTAGTCGAGGTACGAGCGCTGCATCTCGGCCTGCAGGTCGACCTGCTCGATGCGGTCGCCGGTGGGGGGTTCGGTGGTGCTCTCGCTCACGGGGTGGTGCCTCTCAGCTCACGGTTCTCGGCGGGTGTTCCACGGGGAACAGCGGTCACACGTCGAGGAACCTCACGTCGCGGGCGTTGCGCTGGATGAAGGTGCGGCGGGAGTCCACGTCCTCCCCCATGAGCACCGAGAAGACGGCGTCGGCCGCCGCGGCGTCCTCCAGGGTCACCTGGAGCAGCGTGCGGTGGGTGCGGTCCATCGTGGTCTCGGACAGCTCGTCCCAGTTCATCTCCCCCAGCCCCTTGTAGCGCTGGGTCTTCCCCTCCTTGGGGAGCTTCTTGCCGGCCGCGAGGCCGGCCTCGATGAGGGCGTCGCGCTCGCGGTCGGAGAAGGCGAACTCGTGGTTCTCCATGCCGCCCAGCCACTTGATGCGGTACAGGGGCGGCTGGGCGAGGTAGACGTGACCGCCTTCGACGAGGGGGCTCATGTAGCGGAACAGCAGCGTCAGCAGCAACGTGCGGATGTGCTGACCGTCGACGTCGGCGTCGGCCATGATGATGATCTTGTGGTACCGCAGCTTCTCGGGGTTGAAGTCCTCCCCGATGCCGGTGCCGAAGGCCGTGATGAGGGCCTGGACCTCCTGGTTGCCCAGGGCGCGGTCCAGCCGGGCCTTCTCGACGTTGAGGATCTTGCCGCGGATCGGCAGGATCGCCTGGGTGCGCGGGTCGCGACCGCGGGTGGCCGAACCGCCCGCCGAGTCGCCCTCGACGATGAAGACCTCGCACTCGGCCGGGTTGTTGGACTGGCAGTCCTTCAGCTTGCCGGGCAGGGAGTTGCGCTCCAGCAGCGACTTGCGGCTGGCCTCGCGCGCCTTGCGGGCGGCCTGCCGGGCGATCGAGGCCGACTGAGCCTTCTTCGCGATCGTCCAGGCCTCCTTGGGGTTGGCCTGGAACCAGTGCCCGAGGTGCTCGCGCACCTGCGCCTGCACGAAGGTGCGGGCCAGGGTGTTGCCCAGCTTGGTCTTCGTCTGCCCCTCGAACTGCGGCTCGGACAGCTTCACCGAGATGACGGCCGTCAGACCCTCGCGGATGTCGGAGCCGTCGAGGGACTCGTTCTCCTTGAGGATGGCCGGCTTGGCGGTGCGGGCGTAGTCGATGACGAGGTTCGTCAGCGCCGTGCGGAACCCCGCCTCGTGCGTGCCGCCCTCGGAGGTGTTGATGTTGTTGGCGTAGGTGAAGACGGCCTCGGAGTACGCCGTCGTCCACTGCATCGCGATCTCGACGGCGATGCCCTTGTCCTTGTCCTCCGCCTCCAGCGAGATCACCGTCTCGTGCAGCGGGTCGTTCTTCTTCAGCGCGTTGAGGTGCTTGACGTAGTCGATGAGCCCGTCGTCGTAGCGGTAGCCCGCCGACCGCGCCGGGGCGTCGTCCTCGCTCTCGGCCGTCTCGTCCTCGGGGTGGGCGCGCTCGTCCGTGAGGTTCAGCGTGAGGCCCTTGTTGAGGAAGGCCCGCTGCTGGAAGTTCGTCCGCAGCGTGTCGTAGGAGTAGTCGGTCGTCTCGAAGATCTCGTCGTTGGCCCAGAACGTGATGGTCGTCCCGGTGGCGTCGGTCTCCTCGCCCTTCTCCAGCGGCGCGAGCGGCACGCCGTTCTCGTAGGACTGCCGCCACGCGAAGCCCTGCCGCCGGACCTCGACGTCGAGCCGGGTGGACAGCGCGTTGACGACCGAGCTGCCGACCCCGTGCAGACCGCCGGAGACGGCGTACCCGCCGCCGCCGAACTTGCCGCCGGCGTGCAGGACGGTGAGGACGACCTCGACGGCCGGCCGGCCCTCGCCGGGCATGACGTCGACGGGGATGCCGCGGCCGTTGTCGACGACGCGCACGCCGCCGTCGGCCAGCAGCGTGACGTCGACGGTGTCGCAGTACCCGGCCAGCGCCTCGTCGACGGAGTTGTCGACGATCTCGTAGACCAGGTGGTGCAGGCCGCGCTCACCGGTGGACCCGATGTACATGCCGGGCCGCTTGCGGACGGCCTCCAGACCCTCCAGGACGGTGATCGCGTCCGCGCCGTACTCGGGGTTCGGGACCCCGTCGGGGGTGACCGCGTCGGCCAGGGAGGGTGCGTCCTCGGGGTTCACGTCCTGCGGGTTCGCGTCCTCGGGACCGGGCGTCTCTTGGTCTGGCACGAGAGCGTGCTCTCCCTCCGCGTCGAGGCGGCCGAGCGCGGGCGTGGCGAGCCGGCGGCCCGTGCGATCCAGGGGCCCGCGTGACCACCAGGTTCGTGGACAGTCTACCCCGTCCGAGGCCCTCCCCGTCGCTGCACGCGGCTCTGCGCGTCCCTGAGCGTCGTGACCCCCTCCGACGTGGGGGACCACGCACCGGGGGGTCGGGCGGTCCTGAGCCGTCTCCCGGCTCGACCCGTCCCCGGGGCCGGCGTCAGCCGTAGGTGTCGCGCGGGCCCCGGCCCCCGGGGGCCGAACGGCCCCCCTTGCGCCACGACGGGCCCTGCGGCCCGCGCACGACGACCTTGGTCACGACCCCGTGGCCGAGCTCCTCGTCGAGCCGGCGCACGAGGTGGCTCGTCAGGAGCCGGACCTGGGTGGCCCAGGCCGTCGACTCCGCCCGCACCACCAGGGTGCCGTCCTTGAGCGTCTCGGGGGTGCAGTGCCCGGCGAGCTCGGGCCCCACGACGGCGTCCCAGCGGCCGAACGCGCCGCCGACGGCGACGGGCTGCTCCCAGCCGCGCTCGCCCACGAGCCGGCCCAGCGTGGAGTCCAGGCTCTGCGGGTCGCGGGCGTCGGGCCAGGCCCCGGAGCGGGCGGAGGCGCCGGAGCGGCGGAACGCCTCCGCGCGCCGGGCCTCGGCCCCGGACGGCCGCGCCCCTCCCGCCGGCGCCCGCCCCGGCCGCAACCCCTTGGCGGCCGCGGCCGCCCGGGCCCGGCCCAGCGCCGTGCGCGCGAGGTCGGCGCCCGTGGTGTCGGGCTCGCCCGGCTCCTCCGGCGCCCCGGGCGTGGCGTCCTCGGGGTCGACCGGGGCGGGGCCGTGCTCAGGAGGGTCGGTCACCGTCGTCCTCCCGCACCGCGACGCCGGTGCTGACGTGGACGCGGTCGGCCCGGTCCCCGCGCAGCGCGGCGGGGACGTCCTCGGGGACCGCGGCCGTCACGAGCACCTGCTCGGCGTCGGCGACGACCTCGGACAAGCGTTCGCGCCGGCCCGCGTCCAGCTCGGCGAACACGTCGTCGAGCACGAGGACGGGACCGCCCGGGTCCTCGTGCGCGTCGTCCTCCAGCAGCAGCCGGTAGCTGGCCAGCCGCAGCCCGAGGGCCACCGACCAGCTCTCCCCGTGGCTGGCGTACCCCTTGGCGGGCATGCCGGCCAGGGTCAGCACGAGGTCGTCGCGGTGCGGGCCGACGAGGCACACCCCGCGGTCGAGCTCGGCCTTGCGCTGCTCGACCGTCGCGGCGAGCAGCGCCTCGCGCAGCTCCGCCGGGGTCGGGACCGCGCCGCCGGGGGTCGTCGCGACGCCCTCGGCCAGCAGGGGCAGGGAGGACCGGTACCCCAGCTCCAGGTCGCCCTGCCCCCGGCTCACGGACCGGTAGGCCTCGGCGGCCGGCTCGCGCAGGTCGCCCAGCAGCGCGAGCCGGGCCGACAGGAGCTCGGCGCCGGACGCCGCCAGGTGCTCGTCCCACACGTCGAGGGTGTGCGGGTCGGTCCGCCCCGAGCGCAGCGCCGCCCCGGCCGACTTCAGCAGGGCGCCGCGCTGGCGCACGACCCGGTCGTAGTCCGCCCGCACCCCGGCCAGGCGCGGCCAGCGCGTGACGAGCAGCTCGTCGAGGTAGCGCCGCCGCTCGGTGGGGTCGCCCTTGACGAGCGCGAGGTCCTCCGGGGCGAACAGCACGGTCCGCAGGACGCCGAGGACGTCCCGGCTCCGGCGGACCGGGTTGCGGTTGAGCCGCGCCCGGTTCGCCTTGCCCGGGGTGATCTCCAGCTCCACGAGGGCTCGCCGGCCGCCGCGGACCAGCCCGGCCCGCACCACCGCCCGGGAGGCCCCCTGGCGGACCAGCGGGGCGTCCCCGGAGACGCGGTGGCTGCCGAGGGTGGCCACGTAGCCGATCGCCTCGACGAGGTTGGTCTTGCCCTGCCCGTTGAGGCCGACGAAGGTCGTCGTCCCCGGCCGCAGGTCGAGCTCGAGGTTCGCGTACGACCGGTAGTCGACCAGCGAGAGGTGCGCGACGTGCACGCGGCCCCGCCCCTCCCGTCAGTCCTTGGTGGACCCGGAACCCGAGGTCGGACCGGCCGACGTCACCGCGTGGCCGCCGAACTGGTTGCGCAGCGCGGCGACGGCCTTGATCGAGGGCGAGTCCTCCTGGCGGGAGGAGAAGCGCGCGAACAGCGCCGCGGCGAGCACGGGCATCGGGACGGCGTTCTCGATGGCCTGCTCCAGGGTCCAGCGGCCCTCGCCGGAGTCCTGGGCGTAGCCGCGGATGTTGTCGAGCTTGGGGTCCTCCTCCAGGGCGCGGACCATGAGGTCCAGCAGCCAGGAGCGCACGACGGTGCCGCGGGTCCACGCCTTGAAGACGGCGGGGACGTCGGTGATGATGCCCTTCGCCTCGAGGAGCTCGTACCCCTCGGCGTAGGCGTGCATGAGGCCGTACTCGACGCCGTTGTGGACCATCTTCGAGTAGTGGCCGGCACCGACCCCGCCGGCGTGGACGAAGCCCTCCTCGCGCGGGCCCTCCGGGCGCAGCGCGTCGAACACGGGCAGCGCGAGGTCCACGTGGCCCTTGGCCCCGCCCACCATGAGGCCGTAACCGTTCTCCCGGCCCCACACCCCGCCGGAGACGCCGCAGTCGAGGTAGCCGGTGCCGCGCTCGGCCAGGAGCTTGGCGTTCACCTCGTCGTCGGTCCACTTGGAGTTGCCGCCGTCGATGACCAGGTCGCCGTCCTTCAGGAGCGGGGCGAGGTTCGCGACGGTGTCCCGGGTGATCCTGCCCGAGGGCACCATCACCCAGACGACCTTGGGCGAGGGCAGCGCCTCGACGAGGGCCGTGAGGCTGGGGACGTCGGTGACGTCGGGGTTCGGGTCGTACCCGGTCACCTCGATGCCCTTGTCGCGCAGCCGGGCGCGCATGTTGCCGCCCATCTTGCCGAGACCGACGAGACCGATGTGCATGACCAGACGCTTCCCTTCTCGCGCCCGGCTGCTCTCGAGCCGGGCTGTGTGACCGCCGGGCTCAGCCGGCGAGGCGGACCGGCATCAGCAGGTACCGGTAGCTGTCGTCGTCGTCCCCGTCGGGTTCGGCCTGGCCGGTCAGGACCGCCGGACGCGTCGCCTGGGTGAACGAGAGCCGGGCGAACGGTGCGCCCAGCGCACCGAGACCGTCCAGCAGGAACTGCGGGTTGAAGGCGATGGCGATGGACTCGCCGACGAGGGTGGCCTCCAGGGCCTCCGTCGCCTGCGCGTCCTCGCCCTGTCCCGCCTCCAAGGACAGCACGCCGTCCTCGAAGCGCAACCGCACGGGCGTGTTGCGCTCGGCGACGAGGGCCACGCGCTTGACGGCCTCCGTCAGGGCGGCGGTGGAGACCACGGCGTGCGTGGGCGACTCCGCCGGGAACAGGGCCCGGACCTTGGGGTACTCGCCGTCGACGAGCAGCGAGGTCGAGTACCGGCCGCCGGCCTGGAAGCCGATGAGGTCGCTGGCGCCGTCGGCCAGGGCGAGCGTGAGGTCCGCGGAGGAGCCGAGCGAGCGAGCGACGTCGGACAGCGTGCGGGCGCGGACGAGCGCCACGGCGGACAGGTCCGGCGTGCTGGGGCGCCAGCGCAGCTCGCGGACGGCCAGGCGGTACCGGTCCGTCGCCAGGAGCGTCAGGCGGTCGCCCTCGATCTCCATGCGGACGCCGGTGAGGATCGGCAGCGTCTCGTCGCGGCTGGCGGCGATGGTGACCTGGGCGACGGCCTCGGTGAAGTCGCCCCCGGGCACCACGCCGGAGGAGTCCGGCAGCTGCGGCAGCGCGGGGTACTCCTCGACCGACATCGTCAGCAGCGTGAAGCGGCTCGCCCCGCACGTGACGACGACCTTGGAGCCCTCGGTGGTCAGCGTCACGGGACGCGCCGGGAGGCTGCGGGAGATGTCGGCCAGCAGACGGCCCGAGACCAGGACCCGACCGCTCGTCCGGACGTCCGCCGGCAGCTCGGCTCGTGCGGAGACCTCGTAGTCGAAGGTGGAGAGCTTCAGGGTGCCCTCGTCGGTGGCCTCCAGGAGCACACCGGCCAGCACGGGCACCGGGGGGCGCGAGGGCAGAGCCCGGGCCGCCCACGCGACGGCGTCGGCCAGCACGTCGCGCTCGACCTGCAACTCCACCAGGCACCGCCTTCCAGTCGTCCTGCGCGGTTGCGCACCGCTCCGTCCCGCGCCGGCGGCCCTGACGGGCGGACGCGACGCCTCCCGACAGTAGTGGAGAGGCCGGGAACGCGTGCACCCGCCTCCACGGCGGATCGAGGCCCGGGTCCGGCGGTGCTCACGGGGAGTGAGGAGACATCAGACCACTCCGCCCGAGGTGTTCGAACGGCTCCGGACCATCGTGTGGTGCGAGTCGGTCGTCCGGTGTCCCTCCTCATCCTCAGGGCCTCCGACCCCCGTCGTCCAGGCGCCTTCCCCACCACCAGTCCACACCAGACGTGGGTTGGCGGACTTCACCATGGAGGGATCAGTCGTCGTAGTCACCCTTGTGGAGGCTGTGGACGACGGGGTGTCGTCGCAGGTCAGAGCCCGATTCAGCCTGCTGAGGGCGTGTGGACGGGTTGAGGACCGGGCGGCGTCGTCGTCCACAGGCCGGTGGGTGGCGCCGCCGTCGTCCACCGTCGCCCCCAGGCGGTCCCCACGGCGTCCACGGCTCGTCCACCGGGTGGTCCACCGTTCGCGGCGTCGTCGTCCACACCTCTGTCCCCAGCGTGTGGACAACTGTGGACAGGCGTGTCTGCGGCCGCCGGAGGGCTGCGGGAGGAACGGGGGCAGGACGACGAGAGCCCCGCCGGCGTCGGTGCCGGCGGGGCTCAGGGGGCGTGCTGCGGGGGCGTGCTGCGGGGGCGTGCTGCGGGGTCCTGGGGAACCCCGGGCGGGGACGGCTGCGGGTCAGGCGCCCGCCTGCTTCTTGATGCGGTTCGTCAGCTCCGTGACCTGGTTGTAGGTGCTGCGCCGCTCGGCCATCTGCTGCTTGATCTTGCGCTCGGCGTGCATGACCGTCGTGTGGTCGCGGCCGCCGAAGTGCTGACCGATCTTCGGCAGCGACAGCTCGGTCAGCTCCCGGCACAGGTACATGGCGATCTGCCGGGCCGTGACGAGCGTGCGCGAGCGGGACGTCCCGCACAGGTCGTCGAGGGTCACGGAGAAGTACGACGCGGTCTGCCCCATGATCGCGGCCGCCGTGATCTCCGGCGTCTCGTCGTTGGGGATGAGGTCGCGCAGCACGATCTCGGCCAGGCTCATGTCGACGGGCTGCCGGTTGAGGCTGGCGAAGGCCGTGACGCGGATGAGCGCGCCCTCGAGCTCGCGGATGTTCGAGGAGATCTTCGAGGCGATGTACTCGTTGACGTCGTCCGGCACCTCGAGGCGCTCCCCGATGGCCTTCTTGCGCAGGATCGCGATGCGGGTCTCGAGGTCCGGCGGCTGGACGTCGGTGATCAGACCCCACTCGAAGCGGCTGCGCATCCGCTCCTCGAACCCCGACAGCTGCTTGGGCGGCAGGTCGGAGGTGATCACGACCTGCTTGCTCGCGTTGTGCAGCGTGTTGAAGGTGTGGAAGAACTCCTCCTGCGTCTGGACCTTGTTCGACAGGAACTGGATGTCGTCGATGAGCAGGACGTCGACGTCGCGGTGCCGGCGCTGGAAGGCCTGGGCCTTGTCGTCGCGGATCGAGTTGATGAAGTCGTTGGTGAACTCCTCGGAGTTCACGTACCGCACCTGCACGCCCGGGTAGAGGTTCTGGGCGTAGTGCCCGATCGCGTGCAGCAGGTGCGTCTTGCCCAGCCCGGACTCGCCGTAGATGAACAGCGGGTTGTAGGCCTTGGCGGGTGCCTCGGCCACGGCCACGGCGGCGGCGTGGGCGAAGCGGTTGCTGGCGCCGATGACGAACGACTCGAAGATGTACTTCGGGTTCAGCCGGGCGTTCTCGACCTTGGTCGTGGACCGGTTGCGCGGCACCTGCCGGCCCGTGCCCGCCCCCCGGTCGACCTTGTAGCCGGTGAAGAGCAGGTCCGGGTCGGAGTCGTCGAGCGGGGACTCCTCCACGCCGGCGCCGCGGCGCTCGCCCTGCGTCAGCAGGGGCGGGGCCTCGGAGTCCAGGGAGGTCGCGGCGGCGACCCGCTCGCGCTCGACGCTGGGGACGCCGTCGTCACCGGAGCGCTCCCCCGTGCGCTCGGGGGCGAGGACCTGGCCGATGGAGGGGTCCACCGTCACCGCGAGGCGGATGGCCGAGCCGTAGGCGTCGGACAACGCACGGGTCAGCGGTTCGCGGACCTTCTGCTCGATGACGTCCTTGGTGAGGTCGTTGGGTACCGCCAGCAGCGCGGTCCCGTCGAGGAGCCCGAGCGGACGGGTGAGCCGGACGAACGCCCGCTGGTGGGGAGTGATCCCCCCGTCGTCCAGCTGCGCGACGGCACGTTCCCAGACGCTGGGGAAGTCCCCTCCGTCGGTCTGCATCGAGCCCTCTCCCGTCGTACCGGAATCCGTCTGACGGGACTCGTCCACACCCCTGTCCACACCTGTGGAGGACGACGGGGGTGCGACGAACCGCCCGTCGCAGGCACCTCGATCGGATGCGGGCGTCGGTACGTCGAGCGGGACGGTAACAACGTGGAGGGCACCCGTTCAAGTGCCGTCCGCCTCGTCGACCTCCGCAGGACGCCCGCACGACACCGCACGGCCGGAGCACCGTCGTGGCGTCCCGGCCTCCCGTCGGGGCCCGGTCCCGGCGGGTCGTGCCCGCCGTACCTGAGGGGGACGCTACCGTCCGGCCACCACCCGCACGGGCGAGCGGCGGTCCCTGTGGACGGACCGGGCCCGACCCACGGCACCCCCGTCCCTGCGCGCTTTGACCGGGTCGGGTCACCGGCCGTACTCTGCTGGGGATTGTGCTCCGCATCGCCGAGCCGACCGCTCCGAGGACCACCACCTCGCGCGGGCGGTCCCGGCCGTCCGGCGGGGCCCGCCCGCACGAGTCCCAGGAGTTCCGCCGTGAGCAAGCGCACCTTCCAGCCGAACAACCGTCGCCGCGCCAAGGTGCACGGTTTCCGTCTGCGCATGCGCACCCGCGCCGGCCGCGCGATCCTCTCCGCGCGCCGCAGCAAGGGCCGCGCGCAGATCGCCGCCTGACCTCGATCCCCACGCCCGCGTGCTGACCGCGGAGCACCGCCTTCGCCACCGGGACGACTTCACGGTCGCCTTCCGGAACGGTCGGCGTGCGGGCACGAGGCGCCTGGTCCTGCACTGGGCGTCGACCGACCGAGCCCACCCCACGCGGGTGGGCTTCGTCGTGTCCAAGGCCGTCGGCGGGTCGGTGCAGCGGCACCGCACCCAACGCCGGCTCCGCCACCTCGCCGCGGTGCGCCTGGGGTTGTTACCGGCCGAGGGCGGGCTGCTCGTGGTCCGCGCCCTGCCCGGCGCGGCCGAGGCCACCTCGGCCGAGCTCGGCGTCGACGTCGACCGCGGGCTGCGGCGGCTGGGGCTGGTCCCCGGTGCCTGAGCCGGCGGTGCGGCCCCCGTCCGGCCGTCCGTGGTGGCACCCCCTGCGCTGGCCGGCGCTGCTGCTGGTCCTGCTCGTCCGCGCCTACCAGCTGCTCGTCTCCCCCGTCCTGGGCCCGACGTGCCGCTTCTACCCCTCGTGCTCCGCGTACGCCGTCGAGGCGCTGCGGACGCGCGGTGCCGTCGTCGGGACCTGGTTGACCGTCCGGCGACTCCTCCGCTGCCACCCGTGGAACCCTGGTGGGGTGGACCCCGTTCCGCCGAAGGGGCACTCCCGGGTGCCAGCGCCCTGAGGTCAGCCCTGTGAGCCCGACCCCTGTGAGAGGACGAACCGCCCCATGATCGAGTTCTTCTACGACCTTCTCTATCCCATCCAGTGGGTGGTCGCGTGGATCATGGTGCGCTTCCACGACCTGTTCACCGCGATCGGGTTCGACCCGGCCGGCGGGGCCGCCTGGTCGCTGTCGATCGTCGGCCTCGTGGTCGTCATCCGCATCCTGCTCATCCCGCTCTTCGTCAAGCAGATCAAGGCGATGCGCGGGATGCAGGTCATCCAGCCCGAGATGCGGAAGATCCAGCAGAAGTACAAGGGCAAGAACGACCCCGCCTCCCGCCAGGCCATGCAACAGGAGATGATGGCCCTCTACCGGTCGTCGGGGACGAACCCGATGGCCAGCTGCCTGCCGATCCTCCTGCAGTCGCCGATCTTCATCGCGCTCTTCCACACCCTGAACGGCATCGCCCAGGAGAAGCCGGTCGGTGCGCTCAACCTCGAGCTCGTCCAGCAGGCCGACAGGGCGACGATCTTCGGTGCCCAGCTCTCCGACGTCTTCATGAGGTCCTGGGGCAGTGGCAACTGGAACGCCATCATCCTCACCGCGGTGATGATCGTCCTGATGTCCGCGTCGCAGTTCGTGACGCAGAAGCAGCTGATGGCGAAGAACACCTCGTCGGCGTCGATGGAGGGCAACCCCTTCGCACAGCAGCAGAAGCTGATGCTCTACATCCTGCCGATCATCTTCGCCGTCTCCGGCGTCAACTTCCCGATCGGTGTCCTCCTGTACTGGCTCACCACCAACGTGTGGTCGATGGGCCAGCAGTTCTTCGTCATCCGCCGCATGCCCAACCCGGGGTCGCTGGCGGAGAAGGAGCTGCAGGAGCGCAAGGCTCGCCGCGCAGCCCGGCGTGGTCTGGTCCTGACCAAGGACGGTGAGCCCGAGACGGCCACCGGAGCCGAGCACACCACGCCCGCCGCCCCCGTCCGGCGGCAGCGTCAGCAGCCCAAGCGGGGCAACAGCCGTCAGCAGCGCCGGCCCGGGGGCTCGCGGTCGAGCCAGGGCCCGAACCGCTGACCTCCCGCCCCGACAGACCAGCTCCACCGCCACACCAGCCAGGAGGACGTGTGAACGACACGACGGACGCGGTCGAGGAGACCCCGGTGGACGCCACCGCGGAGGCACCCGCGACGGCGACCGAGGAGCCCCAGCGCAAGGGGTCGACGAAGTCGCGACTCGAGGAGGAGGGCGACATCGCCGCCGACTACCTCGAGGAGCTGCTCGACATCATCGACCTCGACGGGGACATCGACATCGACATCGAGAACGGCCGCGCCTCGGTGGCCGTCGTTGCCGACGAGGCCGGCACTCCCGCGCTCTCGCGGCTGGTCGGATCCGAGGGCGAGGTGCTCGAAGCCCTCCAGGAGCTGACCCGGCTCGCCGTCCAGGCGCAGACCGGCGACCGTACCCGGCTCATGCTCGACGTGGCCGGTCACCGCTCCACCAAGCGGAGCTCCCTCGTCCGACTGGCGCACGAGGTCGTCGAGCGGGTGCAGGCGTCGGGGACGGCGGAGCGGCTGGACCCCATGTCCGCCTTCGAGCGCAAGGTCGTCCACGACGCCGTCGCGGCGAAGGGCTTCGTCAGCGAGTCCGAAGGCGAAGAGCCGCGCCGCCGCGTCGTCGTCCTGCCGACCGCAGCCGCGGATCCACAGAGCAACGGCGAGTGACCTGACCGACCTCCGTCGGCCGATAGGCTGACGGGGTGTCGGATGATCTGCCCCAGGGCGGTGGTGTTCCACGTGGAACACCACCGCCCTCCGTCGTTTCCGGGGTCGTTGACGAGACCCTCCAGTCCGAGATCGATCGCGTCTTCGGTGACCGCGTCGGGCGCGCCGCGACCTACCGCGATCTGCTCGCGACCGCCGGCGTGGAGCGGGGGCTCATCGGCCCCCGGGAGGTCCCCCGGCTGTGGGACCGGCACCTGCTGAACTGCGCCTACCTGGGTGACGTCGTCGACGAGGGCGCGTCCGTCCTGGACATCGGCTCCGGAGCGGGGCTGCCGGGCATTCCGCTCGCCCTGGCGCGTCCCGACGTGCAGGTGCGTCTCGTCGAGCCCCTGGAGCGTCGCTACGCCTTCCTCCGTGAGGCCGTCGCAGAGCTGGACCTGCGGGACCAGGTCGCCGTCGCCCGTGGACGCGCCGAGGATGTGCGAGGGGAGTTCTCCGCCTCCGTCGTCACCGCACGTGCCGTGGCGCCCCTGGCGACCCTCTACGGCTGGGCCTTGCCGTTGGTGGTCACCGGCGGCCACCTCGTGGCCATCAAGGGCCGGAGCGCGCCGGAGGAGATCGCCGCCGCGGCCGACGTGCTGCGACAGCTGGGCGTGACCTCGGAGCCGGAGATCGTGCAGGTCGGGCCGGACGCCGAGTCCGGAACGACTGTCGTGCGCGTCGCCCGAGGTCACGGGCCCCTGCGCAGCTTGCCGTCCCCGGGGTCGGCAACCCCCAAGCGCCGCGGCCCGTGGAGCCAACGACGATGAACCACAAGGAGGAGCAGAGCGTGAATCAGCTCGGATGGTTCGGCCGCAACACCGCGGTGGCGTCGAGCAGTGCGCTGGGGTGGTTCCCCGTCCCCGCGCCCCGCGGCGTTTCACGTGAAACAGACGAACACGTTGCCTCGGCAAGTGCAGAGGTCATCGATGTTCCACGTGAAACACCGGACCCCGCCGTCGCCTCGGTCGAGCATTCCGTCGTCGTTCCACGTGAAACACCTTCCGTGGCGGACGAGGCGGTGACGGTCGATGAGCCCGAGACCGACCGCATCGAGCAGCCACTGGCCCCCGTGGTCGAGTTGCGCGCACCGGCCGACGAGACCCCTGCGGCATTCCCGGACGAAGAACCGGACGAGGAGGCGGTGGCTCCCCCTGTTCCACGTGAAACATCCACCCCCCGGACGCCAGAGCGGTTCCCCCGTCCCACTGAGACGCGCATCATGACGATCGCCAACCAGAAGGGTGGCGTGGGGAAGACCACGACCGCGGTCAACCTGGCTTCGGCCTTGTCGGCGGCGGGCCTGAAGGTCCTCGTGCTCGACCTCGACCCACAGGGCAACGCGTCCACCGCGCTCGGTATCGACCACCACTCCGGTGTCCCCGGCATGTACGAGGTGCTCGTCGAGGGCAAGCCCCTCGAGGACGTCGTTCAGAGGTGCGAGGAGGCGCCGGACCTGTGGTGCGCTCCCGCGACGGTCGACCTCGCCGGTGCGGAGATCGAGCTCGTCTCGATGGTCGCGCGCGAGTCGCGACTGCAGCGGGCGGTGGCGAAGTACTTCAAGGGGCTCAAGCAGGCGGGGGAGCGCCGGGTGGACTACGTCCTTGTCGACTGCCCGCCCAGCCTGGGTCTGCTGACCATCAACGCCTTCGTGGCCGCGCCGGAAGTCCTCATCCCCATCCAGTGCGAGTACTACGCGCTCGAAGGGCTCAGCCAGTTGCTGTCGAACATCGAGCTCATCCAGGAGCACCTGAACCCGGACCTCGCGGTCACGACGATCCTGCTGACCATGTACGACGGGCGGACGAGGCTCGCGGCGCAGGTCGTCGACGAGGTGCGTCACCACTTCGGTGACCAGGTGCTGCGTTCGCTCGTGCCGCGGTCGGTGCGCATCTCGGAGGCTCCCAGTCACGGCCAGACGGTCATGGCGTACGACCCCCTGTCCTCCGGCGCCCTGGCCTACCTGGAGGCCGCGCGCGAGATGGCCCAGCGTGGCGTGCACGAGGTGGAGGCACCCGAGGGGGATGCTGACACGGGTTCGGCCCCGGCGGCGGCCGACCCGTGGGCACGGTGGACGGACGGTTTGGCGACACGGCGCGGGAGCGCGTCGAAGGAGGGTGGAGCGTGAGCGACAAGCGGCGTGGTCTCGGACGTGGTCTCGGGGCCCTGATCCCCAGCGGTGGGTCGACGACCACCACGGCGAACCGGCCTGGTGTGGCGGGGTCCTCGGTGCCGCCCGCCATGCGTCCGGCGGCACGTCCCGTCGACCTCTTCTTCGACCAGCGTCCCGCCCCCGAGCCGGAGGTCGCACCGGAACCGGCGCAGGACAGCGCCGTCGACGACGCGGCAGCTCACGAGGAGCGTGTCGGCGACCTGGCGGTGGTCACGACGACCGACGACCCGGAGCAGGACGAGCGCGGTGAAGCGGTCGACGAAGCCGCCTTCGAGCAGACGGACCCGACGGACGGTGCGCCGGCCGACGACGCACCGGCCGAGGCGGAGGCGCAGGCGTCCGACGGTCTCCTCGAGGTCCCCGGCGCTCGCTTCGCCGAGGTCCCGGTCGACGCCATCACGCCGAACCCCCGTCAGCCCCGGACGGTCTTCGACGAGGACGACCTGGCCGAGCTCGTCCACTCGATCCGGGAGATCGGTGTCCTCCAGCCGATCGTCGTGCGCCCGGTGGCGGCGGCCGAGGACGGGGCGCCGCGCTACGAGCTCGTCATGGGTGAGCGCCGGTGGCGGGCGACCGTGGAGGCGGGCTTCGACACGATCCCCGCGATCGTGCGCGAGACGGCCGACAACGACCTGCTGCGGGACGCGCTGCTGGAGAACCTGCACCGCAGCCAGCTGAACCCGCTCGAGGAGGCGGCCGCCTACCAGCAGCTCCTGGACGACTTCGGCTGCACCCACGAGGAACTCGCCTCCCGCATCGGCCGTTCCCGTCCGCAGATCAGCAACACGCTGCGGCTCATGAAGCTGCCGCCGCTCGTGCAGCGCCGCGTCGCCGCCGGCGTGCTCAGCGCCGGGCACGCCCGCGCCCTGCTGTCGTTGGAGGACGGCGCCGCCATGGAGCGTCTCGCGCAGCGGGTCGTCGCCGAGGGGTTGTCGGTGCGCGCGGTCGAGGAGATGATCGCCCTCGGTGACGCGGACACCGTTCCGCGCCGCCGCAACCCCGCCGAGCCGCAGCCCGAGCTCGACAGCCGGGCCACGGTGCTCGCCGACCGCCTCGACACCCGGGTGCGGATCAGCATGGGCCGCACCCGGGGCCGGCTGACGGTCGACTTCGCCGGGGTCGAGGACCTGGACCGCATCCTGCGACTGCTGGGCAGCCAGAACTGACGCGTCAGGGCACCCGTGACGGGAGCGCGGACTCGACGATCCCCCGGTAGAGGGCGTCGAGGCCGCGCCCCGCGGCCTCGACGGCCTGCGGCAGGAGCGACGTCTCGGTCATCCCCGGCGCGGCGTTCGCTTCGAGGAAGACGGGTTCGCCCGCGTCGGTGACGATGAAGTCGACGCGGGACAGGTGCCGCAGACCCAGCGCCGCGTGAGCGGTCAGGGCGGCGTCGGCGAGCCGGGCGGTGACGTCCGGGCTCAGCCGGGCGGGTGCGAAGAACTCGGTCGAGCCCGCGGTGTACCGGGCCGCGTAGTCGTACGAGCCGCCGTCGGCGACGATCTCCACCGCCGGCATGGCCAGCACCTCCCCGGACGCCTCGACGACGGAGACGGCCACCTCCGTGCCGGGGACGTGCTCCTGGACGAGAGCGGTGTCGCCGTAGGCGAAGGCGTCGACCACCGCGCGGGCGAGGTCGCGGACGTCCCCGACGACGGCCACCCCGAGCGCCGAACCGCCCCGGCTGGGCTTCACGACGAGCGGGAAGCCCGCCCAGTCGGCGGCCGCGGCCAGGACCGGCTGGGCCCCCAGGTCGCGGAACGTGGCCTGGGCCAGCGCGATCGACGCGGGCACCCGCAGGCCCGCGGCGGCGACGATCGACTGGGCGATGGGCTTGTTCCACGCGAGCCGGCAGGCGGCCGCCCGTGACCCCACGAAGGGCAGCGCCAGCAGCTCCAGCACGTCGCGCAACGCCCCGTCCTCCCCGATCGCGCCGTGCAGCACCGGCCAGACGACGTCGGGCCGGTCGTCCCTCAGCCGCGGCAGGAGGTGGGCGTCGGCGTCCAGGACGCTCACCTCGCAACCGGCGTCGCGCAGGGCCTCGGCCACCCGCCGCCCCGAGCGCAGGGACACGTCCCGTTCGTGCGACAGGCCCCCGGCCAGGACCGTCACCCGCGGACCCTCCGCGCCGACCGGACCGCCGCTCACGCCAGCTCCGGTCCGGGGTTGACGACGCCCTGCTCCCGGTGGGGCTCCCGGCCCCCGGGGGAGCCGAAGAGCTGCTGGACGTCCAGCTCGTCGTGGACGACGCCGGCCAGCCGCCGGACGCCCTCGGTGATGCGCTCGGCCGTCGGGAAGCAGTAGGACAGCCGCAGGGAGTGCCCGCCCGTCCCGTCGGCGTAGAAGGCCCCGCCGGGGACGTAAGCGACGCGGCCCGTCACCGCGCGCGGCAGCATCGCCTTGGCGTCCAGACCGGCGGGCAGGGTCAGCCACACGTAGAACCCGCCCGCGGGCCGGGTCCACGTCGCCTGCGGTAGGTGCGTCGCGAGGGCGGTGAGCATCGCGTCCCGCCGCTCCCGGTACAGCTCGCGGAAGACCTTGACCTGGCCCTGCCAGTCGCAGGTCGCGAGGTACTCCGCGATCGCGAACTGCCCGAACGACGTCGGGCACAGGATCGCCGACTCCGAGGCGAGGACGAGCTTGTCCCGCACGGCGTGCGGGGCGACGGCCCAGCCGACGCGGTAGCCCGGTGCGAACGTCTTGGAGAAGCTGCCGAGGTGGACGACGCGCTCGGCGTCCATCGACCGCAGGGCCGGCAGCGGGTCCCCGTCGAACCCCAGCAGCGCGTAGGGGTCGTCCTCCAGGACGAGCAGGTCGTGGCGGCGCGCGACGTCGAGGACCTGGTGGCGCCGCTCCAGCGACAGCGTGACCCCGGCGGGGTTGTGGTGGTTCGGGACGGTGTAGAGGAACTTCACCCGGCGCCCCTGGGCGCGCAGCCGCACCAGCGCCTCCTCCAGCGCCGCGGGCTGCAGACCGTCGTGGTCGAGGGGGACGTGCTCCACCTGCGCCTGGTAGCTGCGGAAGACGCCGAGCGCCCCCACGTAGCTGGGCGCCTCGGCGAGCACGACGTCACCGGGGTCGAGGAAGATCCGCGAGACGAGGTCGAGGGCCTGCTGGGACCCGGTGGTGACGACGACGTCGTCGGGGTGAGCGGCGATGCCCTGGGGGCGCACGACCTCGACGATCTGCTCGCGCAGCCGCTCCTCGCCCTGGCCGGAGCCGTACTGCAACGCCTGGGCCCCCTTCTCGGCGACGACGCGGGCGCTGAGCTCGGCGATCGCGTCGAGCGGGAGGGCGGGCAGGTAGGGCATCCCGCCGGCCAGGGAGACGACCTCGGGACGGTTCGCCACGGCGAACAGGGCGCGGATCTCCGAGGCGGTCATGGAGGCGGTCCGCTGGGCGTAGGTGCCGACCCAGCGGTCGAGGCGCCGACCGCCTCGCCCGGGCACGGAGGGGGAGGCAGCAACGGCGCCGGCCCGGGCCGCGGCGGACGCGACGGGCGCGTCACCGGGACTCGTGGACGGCGGGTGCTGACTCATGGCGGCCTCCTCGGGCGCAGTGGGACCTCACGGTGAGATCCTCGCTCCGGGTGCGGAGCTCACCCCGAGACTGCCACCTAGACTGCTGACCACGCACCGGCACGGCGTGAGAGCCCTGCACGGACGGGACGAACACGGCGTGTCGAGCACGGAACGGGAGGCCGCCCCGGTGGCACGACGCATGGCCCCGCTGACGCTCGACACCGTCGCCGACCTGCCCAAACCCTCGCGGCAGTGCGTCTTCTGGGAACTCGACGAGGCCGCCGCGACGCGCGCGGCGGAGGCCGGGTACCCGGACTTCGAGAAGGAGGCGTGGATCTCCACGGTCCTCCTGCAGTGGGGCCCCTGCGGGCGCCTCGTCCACGTGGACGACCAGCCGGTGGGCTTCGTCATGTACGCGCCCCCCGTCTACGTCCCGCAGCAGAGCCGGTTCCCGACGTCCCCCGTCAGCGGCGACGCGGTCCTGCTGACGACGGGGTGGATCGAACCGGCCCACCGCGGCGAGGGGCTGGCCCGGATGCTGCTGCAGGGCGCCGCGAAGGACCTCACCCAGCGCGGGGTGAAGGCCGTCGAGGCGTTCGGCGGGGGCCCGGCCGCGGTGGGCGGGGACGGCAGCGCGGAGAACGCCCACGACCACGGCGCTGCGTGCGTCCTGCCCGCGCACCTGCTGGAGTCGGTCGGTTTCACCGTCGTCCGGCCCCACCACCGGTTCCCGCGGCTGCGGCTGGAGCTGAAGAACGCGCTGTCGTGGCGCGAGGACGTCGAGGCCGCGCTCGAGCGCATCCTCGGCACCGTCCGCGTCCCCACCCTGACCGGGGTCGCACCCGCCTGACGGGCGGCACCCGACGCACGAGAGGCCGGCCCCCCTGGGGGACCGGCCTCTCGTCGTGCGGGGTCGTCAGCCGACGAACTCGGCGAGCTCCTGCAGCAGCGCGGGCTTGGGGCGGGCGCCGATGATCGTCTTGACGACCTCACCGCCGGAGTAGACGTTGAGCGTCGGGATCGACGTCACGCCGTACTTCGCCGCGATGCGGGGGTTCTCGTCGGTGTTGACCTTGACGACGGTGATCTTCTCGCCGTGCTCGGCGGCGATCTCCTCCAGGATCGGGGCGACTTGGCGGCACGGCCCGCACCAGGGGGCCCAGAAGTCCACGAGGACCGGCTTGTCGGACTGCAGGACGTCGACGTCGAAGGTGTCGTCGGTGGTGGCGGCGGTGGCGCTCACGGGTGTTCTCCTGGTTCGGTCGGGACGGTTCAGTGCTGGGGGCGCTCGACGGTCTCGGCCGTCGGGACGGCCGCGTCGGTCTCCTCGCGGGCGGGCTGCTCGTCGAGACCGGCGTCGCCGCGGGCCGCGAGGTACTTCTCGGCGTCCAGCGCGGCGGAGCAGCCCATCCCGGCCGCCGTGATGGCCTGCATGTACTCGTGGTCGACGACGTCGCCGGCGGCGAACACGCCCGCGACGTTCGTGCGGGTGCTGCGGCCCTCCACGAGGACGAAGCCGTTCTCGTCGAGGTCGACCTGGCCCTTGACGAGGTCGGTGCGGGGCTCGTGGCCGATCGCGATGAACAACGCGGTGGCCGCCACCTCGCGGGTCTCACCGGTGACGGTGTCGCGCAGCGTGAGGCCCTCGACCTTCGTGTCGCCCGTGATGCCGACGACCTCGGAGTTCCAGGCGAAGGAGATCTTCGGGTTCTCCTCGGCGCGCTTGGCCATGATGCGGGAGGCGCGCAGCTCGTCACGGCGGTGCACGATCGTCACCGAGCGGGCGAAGCGGGTGAGGAACGTGGCCTCCTCGACGGCGGAGTCGCCGCCACCGACGACCACGATGTCCTGCTCGCGGAAGAAGAACCCGTCGCAGGTGGCGCACCAGCTGACGCCGCGGCCGGACAGGCGCTTCTCGTCGGGCAGGCCGAGCTCGCGGTAGGCCGAGCCGAGGGCGAGGACCACCGCGTGGGCGCGGTACGTCTGGCCGCCGCCCGTCGTGACCTCCTTGACCTCCCCGTCCAGGCGCACGTCGACGACGTCGTCGGTGACGAGCTCGGCGCCGAAGCGTTCGGCCTGGGCCCGCATGTGGTCCATGAGGTCCGGGCCCATGATCCCCTCGGGGAAGCCGGGGAAGTTCTCGACCTCGGTCGTGTTCATGAGGGCGCCGCCGGCGGTCACCGACCCCTCGAAGACGAGGGGCTTCAGCTCCGCGCGGGCCGCGTAGAGGGCGGCGGTGTACCCGGCCGGCCCCGAGCCCACGACGATGACGTTGCGGACGTCCTGCGGAGTGGCCCCGTTGCTGGACTCGCTCACCTGTGCGGACCTGCTTCCCTCGATCGGTGCCGGACCCCGCGACCCGGGGTCCCGTGCTGTCTGCTCAACCGATCGTAGGGGTCCGCTGTTCCCCCGTCCCGTCGCGCCGGGGAGCCCGCTCAGGGGACGGGGACCGTGTTCAGAGCCGCGTCGCCGGGCGTGCAGTCCAGGGCCACGACGACGACCTCGGCCGCGTCGGCGGTCGTGTGCACGACGAAGGCCGCCGGCTGCGACCGCCAGGAGGCGATCTCGACGGCGAGGACGGAGTCCGGGGCGACCCCGAGCTGCTTCGTGCAGGCCAGGGCCCGCTCGGCGGCGGGGCGCTGGGACTCGTCGGTCGTGACCGGCGCGGAGCCCTCGTCCTGCGGGGCGTTGAGCATCGTGGGCTTGCGGTCGGTGGAGCCCGCACCGGGGGTGGCGTCGTCGGCGCGGCCCTGCGGGCCGGTCGCGTCCGCCGACCCCCCGCCGAGCACGTCCTGGCCGAGGTCCCGGACGGCGGCGGTGTCGGCGTAGTCGCGCCCGCTGAGCAGCACCTCCGCCGACGGCGGCACCTCCTCGGATGACAGGGCGGCCACCGACCCACCACCGGCCGCGGACCCGCCGGACCCGGAGTCCGCACCGAGGGTGCCCTGCAGACCGACGAGCAGCGCGCCGCCACCCACCACGGCGACCCCGGCCGCGGCGGCCAGGGCGCGCGGGAGCCGGCGGCGCCAGGCCGCCCGGCGCCGCCCGGCGTGCTCGGCCAGGGACGCCACGGGTGTGGCCGGCCGCGCCGCTCGCAGCGCCGCGTCGAGCCGGGCGACGACGTCGTCCGGCATCGGCCCGACGTCGGGCGCGGCGCGCAGCAGGTCGCGCACGCGGCGCTCCTGCGCGTCGAGCTCCTCGCCGTCGAACTCACTCACCGTGGGCACGCCTCTCTCGGGTGGACGGGGACGTCGCCGGTCCGGCGACGGGACGGCCACTACGACGTGCGGTGCGCCTCACCGGTTCCCTCCGGGCCCGAGCAGCTCCGCCAGCGCGAGCCGGCCCCGGGAGCAGCGGGACTTCACGGTCCCGACGGCCACGCCGAGCACCTGGGCCGCCTCGGCGACCGGCACGTCGTACATGTCGACGAGGACGAGAGCCGCGCGCTGGGCCTCGGGCAGTCGGGCCAGGGCCGCCGTGACGTCCAGCTGCGCCTCCACGTGGGGGGTGTCGTCGTCGACGACGGCGAGCGCGGCGCCGGTGCGGACGCCGTCCTCGCCGGAGCCGACCTCCTCCTCCAGCGGGCGGGTGGGGCGCACGGCCCGCCGGCGGGCCCGGTCCAGGCACGCGTTGACCACGATGCGGTGCAGCCACGTCGTCACCGCGGAGTCGCCGCGGAAGCGGTCGGCGGCCCGCAGCGCGGACACCAGGGCGTCCTGCACGGCGTCCGCGGCCTCCTCGCGGTCCCCCGTGGTGCGCAGCGCGACGGCCCACAGCCGGTCGCGGTGGCGGCGGACGACCTCGCCGAAGGCCTCCGGGTCGCCCGCGACGTGCGCGGCGACCAGCTCGGCGTCGGTCCGCGGGTCCTCCGCGGTGGTGGCCGCGGGTCCCTGGGCTCCCGCCCCCGTCACGACGCGGGCGTGCCGGTGACGGCGATCTCGGCGACCGAGGCCCGGAACACCCCGTCGGTCGTCGGCAGCTCGGTGAACCACACGACGAGGTGGCGGGTCCGGACCGGCTGCGCGGGCGCGAGGGTCTGCTGCCCACCGGCGGGGGCGCTCGCCACGGGCCGGGACCCGTCGAGGCCGGGGCCGGGGGCAGCGAGCAGCGAGACCGACCCGCCCTCGCCGCCGTCGGTGAGGGTGACGGACGTGACGTCCACCTCGGTGCCCAGGTCGAGCAGCAGGCCCATGCCGTCCTTGAGCCCGCCGAAGGCCGCGGTGTTGTAGCGCTGGCTCTCCCACGCCGTCGCCGGGTCGCCGTCGAGCGCGCGCGGGGCCGTCGCGGAGTCCTCCCCGTCGCCCTGGGGGTCCAGGGCGGAGATCGCCGCGACGGGCAGCGCGGCGGGCGCGGGGGCCGGGGCGACGGGACCGGGCGCGGCCGACGGGGGGTCCGGGGCGGGCGCCGGTGCGGACCCGGGTGCGGACGCCGACGGGGTGGGTGTCCGCTCGCTCGTGCTGCGCGGTGCGCCGATCCCGCTGAGCTGCCACAGCGCGAGGACGAGGCCCACGGCCACCAGCGCGCCGAGGACGACCAGGACCAGGCGCGAGTCGTCGCGCGGCGGGCGGGCGGTGGAGCGGGGACGGGTGAACGGCACCGGCGGCTCGGCCTCCGGGACGACCTCGTCGCGGTTCTTCAGCCGGCCGCGGACGGCGGCCGTCGCCGCCTCCCCCCGCATCCGCCGCAGCGTCTCGTCCCAGACGTCCATCGACCACGGCGCGAGCTGCAGCGCCAGCTCGGCCGGGTCGCGCGGGCCGTCCTCGTGCGGGCCGAACGTCACCGCGCACAGCGTGTCCAGGTCGTTCGGCACGTCGGGCCGGACGTCCTTGGGGGGCAACGGCCTCCCGTCCCCGGTGGGGGCGTCGGGCAACCCCGGGCAGGGGGTGGTCCCCTCCACGGCGGGCCAGCGGCCGACCAGCCCGGCGTACACGAGGGCCACCAGGCCGACGGCGTCCGCGCGGTTGGCCAGCACCGCGGCCCGCGCCGCCGACACGGCCGGCGGGTCGACCTCCAGGGCCGCCTCCACCCCCACGCCGCGCACGCGGACGACACCCTCGGGGTCGAGCAGCACGTCGTCGGGGGTGAGGCGGGTGTGGTGCAGCCCGCGGCGGGCGGCGGCGTCGAGGGCCGTGGACACCTCCCCGACGAGCGCGCGGACGGCGGCCGGGCGCAGCGGGCCCGAGCGCAGCAGGTCCGTCATCGTCGAGCCCTCGACGGCCTCCTCCACCACGTACACCACGGCGGCCCCGGGGTCGGCCGGGTCCTCGTCGGTGCCGGCGTCGAGGATGCGCGGCACGTGGGGGTCGGTGAGCATGGCGGCGCGGCGCGCGGCGTCGAGGAACTCCTCGGCCCGCGGGTCGGTCGCCGGCAGCGTCCGCACGCGCACCGCCCGGTCGAGCGTGAGGTCCCGGCCCAGGTACTCGCTCGTGCCGAGGTCCGTCTCCAGCGACAGCTCCCGGTCGAGCAGGTAGCGGTCGGCGACCCGTCCGGTGTCCGTGTCCCGCTCCGCGCTGCGGCCCGCCCCGTCCAGAACTGCCCCCTGCGTCTCGTCCGGGGGCGCTGCGCCACCGGTGACCGTCACGTCACCCCATGCTAGGGCGCGCGAGGCCCGCGCCGGTTCGGCGCGCGCAGGGTCCGGGCGACGCCGAGGATGGGAGCGTGATCAACTCGCTGGGACGTGGCCTGCGCGGGGGACTGGCGGCCGGTGCCGTCGGGACCGCCGTCCTCAACGCCGTGACGTACGCCGACATGGCCTGGCGCGGCCGGGACGCGAGCACGATGCCCGAGGACGTCGTCGACGCGCTCGCCGGACGGCTGGGCACGCAGGTCGGCGGGGCCCGCGGCGAACGCGCCAACCGCCGGACGGCGCTCGCGGCCCTCACCGGGACCGTGGCCGGGCTGGGCGTCGGCGCCGTCGTCGGGACGGCGCGCGCGGCGGGGCTGCGGTTGCCGCCCGTCGTCGGCGGTGTCGTCACCGGGGCGCTGGCCATGGCCGCCACGGACGGGCCCGCGCACGCGCTGGGCGTCACGGACGTGCGGGGGTGGACGGGGCAGGACTGGGTGGCCGACGCGGTCCCGCACCTCGCCTTCGGCCTCGCCGCGCACTCGACGCTGCGCCTGGTCGACCCCGGCCCCGCGCAGGGCTCCACGGCGGTCGTCGACGAGCCCGCACGGGCGTCGGGGAGCCTGGTGGCGCGCTCGGCGCTGCTGGGTGTCGCCGCGGGGGGCCGCAGCTCCCTCGGGCTGGCCGGCCCGGCGCTGACCAGCGGCAACCGTCTCGCCGCGGTCGGGGCGCTCGCGGCCGTGGGCGGGGAGCTGTACATGGACAAGCAGCCGCAGACGCCGAGCCGGCTGTCGGCGGCCGGTCTGCCGGCGCGCATCGCCTCCGGTGCGGGAGGAGCGCTCGCCCTCGCCAAGCGCGACCACCAGCGCGCGGCCGTCCCGGTCGTCGCGGGAGCGGTGGGAGCGCTCGCGGGCTCGCTCCTCGGCGCGGCGTGGCGCGCGGGCGCTGCCGAGGTCGTGCCCGACTGGCAGGCCGCCGTCGTCGAGGACGTCGCCAGCCTCACCCTGGCCGTGCTGGCCTCCCGCTAGCCGCCCGGCACGAGCCGGCGCAGCCCGGCGGCCCCAGCCCGACCGCTACCGGGAGACCGGCGCCAGCCACAGGCCCACCAGGGCGTCGGTCAGCCCGTCGGCGCACTGCGACCAGCTCGACCGGGGGGTGGACCGGCCCTCGGCCAGGGCGGCCTCCCGCTCGGCGAAGACGTGCACGCCGAGGATGCGCGACATCTCGCTGCGCTCGGCGCGCACGTCGGCCGGGAGGTCGGACAGGCAGGACCAGAACCCCTCGACCGTGCGCTGCAGCGAGGACGAGGCCATGGCCTCGTCCACCACCGAGGTCCGGTGGCGGGGGTCGGTCGCCAGCTGGGCGCTGAGCCGCGCCCACCAGGTGGGGCTGCCCAGGCTCTGGAGGTGCTCGGCGGTCGGGCGCACGAGGCACCGCACCCAGGCCCGGACGTCGCCGCGCGCCGCGGGGTCCGCCTCGACCTCGTCGACCAGGCGGGTGCGGGCGACGTCCACGTCCCGGGCGTGCCGCTGCACGATGGCGCGCAGCAGGTCCTCGGTGGTCCCGAAGTGGTAGCCGACCGCGGCGTTGTTGCCCTGACCGGCGGCGGTGCTGATCTGGCGGTGGGAGACGTTGTCGACGCCGTGCTCGGCGAAGAGCCGCTCGGCGGCGTCGGCGATGGCGTCGCGGGTGGCCCGGGCGCGGCGCGCCCGCCCCCCGGTCTCTGTCTCTGTCTCTGTCTCGTTCTCGATCGAGTCCACCACTGCCCCCTCCGGCGGCCCCCACGTCGACGCGGGGGCGCACGTCACTTGCTCCAGGCCATCGAGCGTGCTCAACTAAGTCAAGCACATGACTTAAGAAGTCTCCCTCTCGTCCGAAGGACCAGCATGTCCTCCTCCCGCACCTCCCCGGCCGCGGCGCCGGTGGACGGCCACCCCGACGCCCCGGTCTCGGCCGGACCCGTCGTCGTCGTCCTCGCGCTGGCCGGGATCTCGGTCTCGCTCATGCAGACCCTCGTCATCCCGATCGTGCAGGAGCTGCCGGCACTGCTGAGCACCTCCGCGTCCAACGCCTCGTGGGGCATCACCGCCACGCTGCTGGCGGCGGCCGTCGTCACACCCATCTCGGGACGGCTGGGGGACATGCTCGGCAAGCGCCCCGTGCTGCTGGCCAGCCTCGCCGTCATGGTCACCGGTTCGGTCCTGTGCGGGCTCTCGGAGTCCCTGGCCCCCTTCATCGTCGGGCGCGCCCTGCAGGGCTTCGCCGCCGGTGTCATCCCGCTGGGCATCAGCCTCATGCGCGACGTCCTGCCGGCGGAGAAGGTCGGCCCCTCGACCGCGTTGATGAGCGCCTCCCTCGGGGTCGGCGGCGCCCTCGGCCTGCCCGCGGCCGCGCTGATCGCGGACAACCTCAGCTGGCACTGGCTGTTCTGGGTCAGCGCCGGGCTGGGAGCGGTCGTCCTCGTGCTCGTCGTCCTCCTCATCCCCGCCGTCCGCGCCCAGCGCTCGGGCACCCTGGACCTCCTGGGCGCCCTCGGGCTCTCGGTCGCGCTGGTCGGGATCCTGCTGGGCGTCTCCAAGGGCTCCACCTGGGGCTGGAGCAGCGGCAGGACGTCCGCCCTGCTCATCGGCGGGGTCCTGGTCGCCCTGCTGTGGGGCGTGTACCAGCTCCGGGCGAAGGACCCGCTGGTGGACCTGCGCACCACCGCCACGCGGCCGGTGCTGCTCACCAACGTCGCCTCGCTGATGTTCGGGTTCGCGATGTTCGCCATGTCCCTGGTCATCCCCCAGGTCATCCAGCTCCCGACGACGACCGGCTACGGCCTGGGCGAGCCCATGCTCGTCGCCGGGCTGGCGATGGTCCCCAGCGGTCTGGTCATGATGGTCACCGCGGGGCTGTCCGCGAAGGTCACCCGCGACCACGGCGCCAAGGTCAGCCTCATGACCGGTGCGACCGTCGTGGCCCTCGGGTACGGCCTGGGCGCGATCTTCATGGACGCCGTCTGGCAGTTCGCCGTCGTCTCCGGGGTCATCGGCGCCGGCATCGGGTTCGCCTACGGTTCCATGCCCGCGCTGATCATGTCCTCGGTGCCGGTGCGGACGACCGCCTCGGCCAACAGCTTCAACACCCTCGTCCGCTCCATCGGCAGCTCGGTCTCCAGCGCCGTCGCCGGCGCGGTCCTGGCCGCCTCGGCCACCACGCTGGGCACCGTCTCCGTCCCCGCCCAGAGCGGGTTCCGCACCATCATGGTCATCGCCTCGGGGGCCGCGGTCGTGGCGCTCGTGATCGGCGCGCTCCTGCCGCGCCGGCCGCAGGTGCCCACCGCCCCGGCCGGCGCCGGGCCGCTGCCGGCCACCCCGGCGCAGGACGTCCCGGTGCAGGACGTCCCCGCGGTCCCCGGTCCGCGGCCCCGGCCCACCTCGACCGTGTCCGGGACGGTGAGCACCGACGGGGCGCGGCCGTTGCCGGGCGCGGTGATCACCGTGACCGATCCCGCCGGGGGGCAGGTCGACCGGACGAGCACCGACCAGGACGGCCGCTACTCGGTCCAGGTGCCCACCGGGGCCACCTACCTGCTCATCACCGCCGCCCCCCACCTGGCGCCGCACGCCGAGCTGGTCACCGTCACCGAGGCCCCCACCCGTCGCGACGTCGCCCTGACCGGGAACTGCGCGATCACCGGTCGCGTCCTGCACGGCGCGGACGCCGTCGAGGGCGTCGTGGTCACCCTGACCGACGTCACCGGCCGGGTCGTGGCCTCGAGCACCACCGACCACGCCGGCGCGTACTCCTTCGACGCCCTCTCCGGCGGCAGCTACGTCCTGACCACCCGGGCCGGTGCGCACCGCCCGACGGCCCGCGGCGTCGAGCTCGCCGAGGACGGCGTCCTGGGGGTGGACCTGTCCTTCCCCGTCGGCGGGCGGCTCACCGGCACGGTCACCGCCGGCACGGCCCGGCACCCGCTGGCCGAGGCCACCGTCACCCTGCTCGACGAGCAGGGCACCGTCCTGGAGCGCACCACCACCGACGGCGCGGGCACCTACGCCTTCGACGGCCTGCCGACGGGGCGGTACACGCTGACCACCTCCAGCCACGCCCCCGTCACCACGGGCGTCACCGTCCAGGACTCCGCGACGGGCACCCACGACGTCCACCTGGGCGCCCCCGCGGCCCTCGACGTGGTGCCCTGACGCGCAGCCGGCGCACCCCCGAGGGGCAGGCTGAACCCCGGTCCCGCGGCTGGACGCTGCGGGACCCGGTGAGGGCGGCAGACCGCCGCCGTGCGGGCGCAGGGCCCGCGCACCCGAGTGCAGACCAGGACGAGGAGGAACGATGACAGGACTCGACGAGCAGGGCACCCCCCGGGGAGAGTCCCCGGCGGTGCCCGCCTGGGACGAGAAGCCGGTCCCGCAGCGGTTCACCGGCCAGACGGTGGTCGTGACCGGTGCCGGGTCGGGCATCGGGCGGGCGACGGCCTCGCGGGTGGCCCGGGAGGGGGGCCACGTCGTGGCCGTGGACCTCTCGACGCAGCGGCTGGACGAGCTGGTGGCGGACCTGGCCGACCCGACCGGCCCGGGGCGGGTCACACCGGTGGGTGCCGACATCACCGACGACGGTTCCGTCGCGCAGGTCCTCGCGGCGGCCGGGGACCGGGTGGACGCGCTGGCCAACATCGCCGGGATCATGGACGACATGTCGGCGCTGCACGACATGTCCGACGCGGTGTGGCGGCGGGTCTTCGCCGTCAACGTGGACGGCACCATGAAGCTCATGCGCGCGGTGCTGCCCGGGATGCTGGAGCGCGGGCGGGGTTCGATCGTCAACACCGCCTCGGAGGCGGCGTTGCGCGGGTCGGCCGCCGGGGCCGCCTACACCGCGTCCAAGCACGCCGTGGCGGGTCTGACCAAGAGCGGCGCCTTCATGTACGGGCCCAGCGGCGTCCGGGTCAACGCGGTGGCTCCCGGTCCGACCATCACGAACATCGAGGTGGAGGTCACGTCCCGGTTCGGTCCGGCCCGGCTGGGCAGCGCCCGCGGCATCCTGCCGACGCCGGTGACCGCGTCGGCGCTGGCCGCGTCCATCACCTGGTTGCTCAGCGACGACGCGGTGAACGTCAACGGGGTCGTCCTGGCCTCCGACGGGGGCTGGTCGGCCGCCTGAGGGGACCGCCGGGGTCCTGCCGCGGTCCGCCGCCCCGTCGTGACGGGGTGGCGGACCGCGCGTCGTCGGGCGCCGGCACCCGCCCGGGAGACGGTCAGGACGGGCGGACCGCCCCGAACAGCCCCGGCATCGCGACCCCGGCGACGCGCACGACGTCGCCGGTGTGCGGGGCGTGCAGGACCTTCCCGCCGCCGAGGTACAGCGCGACGTGGTGGATGGTCGACGGGTCCGAGCCGTTGGCGTAGAACACCAGGTCACCGGGTTGCAGCTGGTCCAGCGGCACCCTCGGCAGGCCCGCGTACTGCTGCCGGGACGTGCGGGGGATCGACACGCCCGCCTGCGCGTACGCCCACTGCGTCAGGCCCGAGCAGTCGAACGTCGACGGGCCGGTGGCGCCCCACGCGTACGGCACCCCCTCGCGCGTGTGCGCGGCGGCGATCGCCCCGAGGGCCGCGGTCGAGGCGTCCGCGACGGCGTCCGCGACGCCCGCGGTCTCCCCCGTCGCGTCGGCGACGCCCGCGGCCGCGGCCTGCTGGGCGGCCGCCGCGAGCGCGGCCTGCCGGGCCGCCTCCTCCTCGTCCGCGACGGCCCGACGGACGGCGGCGTCGGCGGAGTCGAGCAGGTCCTGCTGGCGCGCCAGGGCCGTCGTGACCTCGGCCTGCGCCGTCTGCGCGGCCCGCTGGGCGGCGGTCTTCTCCCGCCGCACCTCCTGCAGGTCCGCCTCGGCGGCGATCGCGTCCGCCCGGGCGGTGACGGCCCGGGTCAGCGTGGTCCGGTCGTCGGCGACGACGGTCGCGGCGACCGCGGCGGAGCGGGCGGTGTCCGCCGCCCGGTCGAGGGTCCCGCCGGTGAGCAGGCCGAGCCCGGAGGACAGACCCGTCGGCAGCGCGGGCCCGGCCATGTAGAGGGTCCGGACGCGACGGGTCGCGGCGGTCGCGGCGGCGCTGCTCGTCCCCGTGGCCGCGTCGAGGACGGCCTGGGCGCGGACCTCCTGCGAGATCGCGCGGGCGGTGTCGTCGATGGCGGTGTCGTAGGCCTCGGTGGCGATCGACTGCTGCAGCCGCAGGGCCTCCACGGAGGTGCGGAGCGCGTCGGCCTGCGCCTGCAGGGTCTCGCTGCGCGGTTCGGCGTGCGCACCCGCGGCGGGCACGGCCAGGGCGAGGGCGAGCGCACCGGCCGCCACCACCCGCCCGAAGTTCTTCACCGTCGAGGAGTCGTCACCCCGTGTGAAGACCTTGACCGGACCGGGGACGCGATGACCCGGACGGCGCAGGCATCGGCCACCATCGAGGCGTGAGCGCAGCACCCGACCAGACGGCCGTCCCGGACGAGTCCAAGGCCTCCCTCGCCCGGTCCAGCGCCGTGATGGCCAGCGGGACGCTCGTGTCGCGGGTGCTGGGGTTCGTCCGGGTGGCACTGCTCGCCTCGGCCATCGGCGGCGCCGCGGCGGGAGTGGGCGGTCAGGTCTTCGACGTCGCGAACAAGGCGCCCAACAACTTCTACATCCTCGTCGCGGGGGGTGTCCTCAACGCGGTCCTCGTCCCGCAGATCGTCAAGGCGTTCCGTCTCCCGGACGGTGGCAAGGACTTCGTCGACCGGCTCATCACGCTCGCGCTGCTCGTCATGGCCGGTGCGACGGTCCTGATCACGGTGGCCGCGCCCCTCGTGGTGCGCCTGTACGCGGACCGGTGGAACGACGACTGGCTGGCCCTGGGCACGGCCATGGCGTTCTGGTGCCTGCCGCAGGTCTTCTTCTACGGCCTCTACACGGTCCTGGGGCAGGTGCTCAACGCGCGCGGCAGCTTCGGGCCGTTCATGTGGGCACCGGTCGTCAACAACGTCGTCGCCATCGCCGGGGTCGTCGTGTTCCTGGCCCTGTACCCCTCCGGGGAGGACTACTCGGCGTCCGCCTGGACGCCGCGGATGATCGTGCTGCTGGCCGGGACCGCCACGGCGGGGGTCGCGCTGCAGGCGCTCGTGCTGCTGTGGCCGCTGCACCGCGTCGGGTTCCGCTACCGCCCCCGCTTCGGGTTCCGCGGCATCGGTCTGCGCAGCGCGGGACGGGTGGCGGGCTGGACGTTCGCCGGGGTCGCGGTGGGGCAGCTGGCCTTCATCCCGACCTCGAAGGTGATGACCGCGGCCGGTTACGCGCTGAACAGGGCCGGCGTGGACGGCGCCTCGGGGAACTCCTACAGCTACGCCTACCTGCTCTTCATGCTGCCGCACTCCCTCGTGGCGGTCTCGCTCGTGACGGCCCTGTTCACCCGCCTGAGCCGGTCCGCGGTCGCCGGTGACGTCACGGCGGTGCGCCGGGACTTCTCCTCGGGCGCCCGGACCGTGGCCGCCGCCGGTGCCCTCGCCACCGCCGCCTTCCTCAGCCTCGGGCCGGCGGTCGGGGAGGCGATGTTCGGCGCCGCCCCCATCGGGCGGGTGCTCGTGGCCATGACGATCGGTCTCGTGCCCTTCAGCGTCACCTACCTGGTGCAGCGCGTCTTCTACGCCTACGAGGACGCCCGCACGCCCTTCGTCGTCCAGGTCGTCGTCGCGGTGGTCATCTCGGTGGGCAACCTCGTCTGCTACTTCGTGCTGGAGCCCCGGTGGCAGGTCATCGGCATCGGCGCCTTCATGAGCCTGGCCAACGTCGTGGGCTGCGTGCTGGGTCTCGTGCTGCTGCGCCGCCGGCTGCAGTCCCTGGACGGGGGTGGCATCGACGGGCACCGGCTGCTGCGCACGCTCGTGCGGCTGCTGGTCATCACGGCGCTCGCGGCGGCCGTGGGCTGGGCGGTGGCGCTGGGCGGTGGGCGGCTGGGCGAGGGCCGGGTCGCCGACCTCGCCGTCGTCCTCGTCGGCGGCGTCCTCGTCCTGCTCGTCTTCACCGTCCTGTGCCGGCTCATGCGCGTGCGCGAGCTCGACGACCTCGTGAGCCCGCTACTGCGCCGGTTGCCCGGGGTCGGCCGGCGCTGAGGACTCCCGCGCCGGGGACGTCGGGGCGCCGGGCTCGACGGGGTGCTCGGCGGCGTCGACGCGGCGGTTGCCCTTGCGGAACGCGCGCACGACCCCCAGCACGAGCAGGCCGGCCGCCCCGCCCCCGACGACGGCGGTGATCCAGTTCTCCACGTCGGCCCGCACGTTGAGGCGGATGTCCACGGCGGGCCCGATGGGGCTGCCGGCGGGCGTGCGCAGCTGCGCGTCGACGACGACGGACCCGTTCGCCAGCGCCCGCACGGGCACCGCGACGCGCTGCTGGCTGCGGGCGGGCACCGTCTGGCGCGGCACGGTGTCGAGCTGCACGCGCGGGGTCCGCGGCCGCAGCACGAGGTCGACGACGACGGGCACGTCAAGCTCGTTGACGACGGTGATGGGCAGCTCGCTGCGCTCGGCGGCGAGGTTGCGGACGCTGCCCGTCACGATGCCCACCCCGGCCGTCAGCAGCTCGACCGCGCGCGCGAGCGCCGCCCGGGCCTGCGGCAGCTCGTCGGTGTGCCCGCGCCAGGACACCCCGAGCAGGGCCAGGGCCGCGCGCTGCTGGGACAGCAGGTCGGCGTCGGGGGTGGACGCCTGCAGCGCGCTGCGGAAGTCGTCGACCGCGTCGAGCTGGCGCTCGACGTCCTCGACGTGGCGCGGGGGCAGGGCGGCGCGGGCCGTGGCGGTGGGCACCTGCGGGTCGGACCGCCCGTCGTCGGGGGCCGTCGTCCCCAGCAGCCCGGTGAGCGGCTGCCAGAGCGCCCAGCCGGAGGCCTCGAGGTCGGCGACGAGCCCGCTCAGCGCGCTCGCCGTGGGCGCGAAGCTGCGCGGGGCCACGAGCAGCTGGCCGCGCGGGTCGCTGGGGCGCTGCAGCGTCGTGGTGGCCGCCTCGGCGACCAGCCGCTGCCGGACGAGGACGGCCTGGTCGGGGTCGGCGACGTCGGCCAGCACCGAGGACATCGTCGCGTCGGCGACGAGCGCGACGAGCGAGCGGCCGCGGGGCAGCTCGACGGTGGCGCGCCCGACGGGGGTGAAGGTCAGGTCGCGGTCCGGGACCAGGCACCGGTCGTCCAGGACGACGGTCGAGGCGCCGCGCTCGGCGCAGAACCCGAGCAGGTCCTCGTCGGCGGCCTCGTCGGCGGGCCAGGCGACGTCGGTGCGCACGCCGTCGCCGGTGAGCCCGTCGAAGGCGCCGGCGGCGGCGGTGGTCGCGCGCCCCAGCAGCTCCGGGCCCGAGGGCGCGCGGGACAGCGCCTCCAGGTCGGGGTCGCCGAACGGCAGCCCCACGACGTCGCGGACCGCGGCGGCGGCCGCGAGCCGGTCCAGCCACTGCGACAGCAGCTCGGCCTGCTCCGCCGAGGGCCGGGCGCTGCTCGAGGCCGTCGGGTCGGGGCTCGCGCTCGCGGTCGGGGCGTCCCCGCCCGGCTGCGTCGCCGCGCGCACGGAGGCGGCGGTGGCGGTCAGGGCGGGGTCCAGCGCCCACGCCACGCGGGGGTCGGCGCTGCCCTCCACGAGCGGGCCGAGCCGCTGCCCGACGGCGGTGGACAACCCGGCGGCGGACACGTCGCGGCCCGCGACGAGGGGCAGCAGCAGCGTCAGGGGGGTGGGGGAGACCGAGCCGGGCGCCGAGACGAGGAACGTGCGCGCGACCCCGACGCGCCCGGAGTCGTCGGAGACCTCCACGGCCGCCAGGTGCGCGCCGACACCCGCGCCGATCGAGGCCGCCGGCAGCGTGGTGAGGACCTCCGCGGACTCGCCGGGCCGCAACGTCCCGGACCCCACGACGACGTCGTCGGAGCTGGCCGAGGAGCGGGTGATGGACGCGCGGTCGGACGCCCCGGCCCACGTGTCCAGGTTGGAGCGGGCGACGACGGGGGATCGCTGGGTGACCAGCCGGGCCGTCAGCGACGTCAGCGGGACCGACCCCCGGTGCTCCACCCGCGCGCGGACGACGACGGTCGCGCGCGCCGGGTCGTCCGCCGCGTAGGTCGAGGGGGTCAGCTCGAGCAGGACGACGCGCAGCGGGAGGCTCGTGGACGTCGTCGAGCTGCCGGTGGACGTGGCGGTGGACGTGGCGCCCGCGGTCGGCCGGGTCGACGAGGCCCGCGCCGGGACGGCGGCGGTCAGGGCCCCGCCGGTGGCCAGCCCCGTGAGCAGTCCGCGGCGCGTGACGCGCCCGGTCACGCCAGTTCGCCCAGCCGCAGGGTCGCCGCCGTCGCCGCCCGTCGCTCGTTGGGGAAGGCGAGGCGTTCGTCGAGGTCGGAGAACGGGATCCACTCGACCTCGATCGCCTCGGCGTCCGGGTCGTTGTCCACCGTCAGCGAGCCGCCGACCGCGCGCAGCAGGAAGAGGTGCACGACCTTGTGGATGCGGCGGCCGTCGGCGGAGAACCAGTAGTCGATGCTGCCGAGCGTCTCCACGACCTCGCCGCGGATGCCGGTCTCCTCCTCGATCTCGCGGACCGCGGCCTGCTCCAGCGTCTCCTCGCCCTCGAGGTGGCCCTTGGGCAGGCACCACTCGGGGCGGCCGGCGCGGTTGAGGCGGCAGATGACGGCGGCGCGCGGGACGCCGGTGGAGAGGTCGACGACGAGCCCACCGGAGGAGGTCTCCTGCACGGTGGGCAGCCGCCGACGCGGCTCCCGGGCAGGCGTGACCATCGGCTCACTGTAGCCAGCGCAGCTGTCCGCCCACGGCAGGTGAGTCGTGGCAGGCTTGGACCCCGTGCTGCACGAGGAGTCCCCCACCCCCCGGCCCGCCGGACCGGCCGTCGCCCCCGGGTCGCCGCTGGAGTCGGCCCTGGAGTCGGCCAAGGACGAGGCGAAGGGCCGTGCGGTCGCGGCGCTGGAGCCCGTGATGGCGCTGCTGGTCGACCTGGGCCGCGTCTTCGAGGGCGCCGGGTTCGCGTTGTCCCTCGTCGGGGGTCCCGTCCGCGACGCCTTCCTCGGCCGCCGCTCGACCGACCTGGACTTCACGACCGACGCCCGCCCCGACGACACGGCCCGGCTGCTGGGGGCCTGGGGCGACGCGTCCTGGGACATCGGCAAGGAGTTCGGGACCATCGGGGCGCGCAAGAAGGACCTCGTGGTGGAGGTGACGACGTACCGCTCCGAGAGCTACGACCCGGCCTCCCGCAAACCCGAGGTGGCCTACGGCGACGACCTCGTCGGGGACCTGTCGCGGCGCGACTTCACCGTCAACGCGATGGCGCTGCAACTGCCGTCGATGGACTTCGTCGACCCGCACGACGGCCTCACCGACCTCGCCGCCGGGGTCCTGCGGACGCCGGGCACCCCGGAGCGGTCGTTCTCCGACGACCCGCTGCGGATGATGCGCGCGGCCCGGTTCGCCGCGCAGCTGCGGCTGCGGGTGGCGCCGGAGGTGGTCGCCGCGATGAGCGCGATGGCCGACCGCGTCGGGATCGTCTCGGCCGAGCGGGTCCGCGTGGAGCTGGAGAAGACGCTGCTGGCGGCCGACCCCGTCGCCGGGCTGCGGCTGCTCGTGGACACCGGCCTGGCCGCGCACGTCCTGCCCGAGCTGCCCGCGCTGCAGCTGGAGATCGACGAGCACCACCGCCACAAGGACGTCTACGAGCACTCCCTGACCGTGCTCGAGCAGGCCATCGACCTGGAGGGCGGCCCGGACGACTCCGTCCCCGGCCCGGACCTGCTGCTGCGCCTGGCCGCGCTGCTGCACGACGTCGGCAAGCCCCGCACCCGCCGCTTCGAGGCCGGCGGGGGCGTCAGCTTCCACCACCACGAGGTCGTCGGCGCGAAGATGGTGACCAAGCGGCTCAAGGCGCTGCGCTTCGACAACGACACGACCAAGGCCGTCGCGCGCCTGACGGAGCTGCACCTGCGCTTCCACGGCTACGGCGACGGGGAGTGGACCGACTCCGCCGTCCGCCGCTACGTCACCGACGCCGGCCCCCTGCTCGAACGCCTGCACCGCCTCACCCGCAGCGACTGCACGACCCGCAACGCCCGCAAGGCCAAGCGCCTCTCGG
Source organism: Kineococcus mangrovi (assembly GCF_041320705.1). Lineage (NCBI taxonomy): Bacteria > Bacillati > Actinomycetota > Actinomycetes > Kineosporiales > Kineosporiaceae > Kineococcus > Kineococcus mangrovi. Next base: position 86,850 of record NZ_JBGGTQ010000006.1, on the reverse strand, counting down.
ACGCCTACGACGACCTCGAGGCGCGCATCGCCCGGCTCCGGGAGGAGGAGGAGCTGGACGCGATCCGGCCCGACCTCGACGGGAACCGGATCATGCAGCTGCTGGGGATCGGGCCGTCCCGCGTCGTCGGCCGCGCCTACCAGCACCTGCTGGGGCTGCGGATGGACCGCGGGCCGTTGGGGGAGCAGGAGGCCGAGCGGGAGCTGCGGGCGTGGTGGGCCGAGCAGCCGGAGTCGCGGGAGGGCTGAGACGCCGGAGTCCGATGATCTGGTTCCACACCACCCGTCGTTCTCGGTCAGGGGAAGAGCTTGCGGATGGACGTGGCGTCCACACCGTAGATGAAAGGTCCCGGGTGAGCCGCGGCACGATCGATGGCTGCCAGGCACCGGAGGAAACGGTGCAGGTTGTCCGCTCCGGTGGTGTTGGCGTTGGTGATGCAGAACATGCGTCCCGCATGCTCCGTCACCGCCTGTCGCTCACGTTCGTTGCGTCGTATCCGGGCGTCCTTGTGGAACATGATCCAACCCCGGTCGCCGGCCATGGCGATCCAGTCGACGTCTGCCGTGGCGGCGCCTGGTGCCTCGCCGTAGACATCGCGCATGGTCTTGATCGTCAGCCCTGCCGCCCGTAGACCGTCCGGCACGATCGCTGCTCCGAGACTGCGGTCGACGAAGATCGTTTCCTGGTGGATGCGCAGCGGGATGTGTTCCCCCGTCACGCGCTGAGTTCGAGGGCGGTCCGGAGGTCTTCACTGGGGATCCCGAAGTCCCGAGCCGTCTCCTCGGGGTCTTCTCCGCCGCGGATCCGCCCCAGGACGTTGTCCACTGCGACGCCCGTCCTGGCGAAGATCGGCTGTCCCCCAGCGCGCTGCGGGTCGATGACGACGTCGAGATGGGCGTCGCGGTAGCGCGGCAGCCAGATCAGGCTGGCGTACCCGTCGTCGAACTGCACCTCTCGCAGGTACTGCTCCACGACACGGGTGAAGACGCGCTGGCCGAGACGCGGAACGACGAGTTGTTCCAAGGCTTCGCGCTCGCCTTCAGCTTGAACGTGCCACAGCACCTCAGCGCCGTCGGTGATGAGGTGTTCGCTCGCCAGGGCATGGGGTCCTCGTTCGGCGACGAGAGCGTCGAGCGAGGCTCGGATGCGCTGCAGCGGGACACCAGCCTTGCGAAAGGCGTTGAGGGCGTAAGCCTCGGCGAGACCCACGAAGGGAAGGCGCGGGTAGCCCCGCCGCTTCGGTGTGAACGCAGTCACCAGGGGCTCGCCCCGGTACTGCCCGTGCTGCCCACGCACGTACCCGTCGACCCACGTGCTGAGCGTCGAGGCAGGCATGCGATCCAAGTGCCGCGCCGCCTCAGCCACCGAGTAGAGCGGGACCGTGAACCGCTCATCGTCTTTCCCCGTCACGATTCCTCCTCCGCTGTCCCTCGACTCCCGTCGCCGTTCGTGCTCGCGACCGCACCACTGAACCGCACGACCTCACCCGCTCTCCACCGGCGCGCCGGTGGCTCCCATGGTCGTCCAGTCGCTTCCGCGCTGCAATGAACGGTCCCCCGCCTGTGGACGCGGAGCGCTTCGACGCCGCAACCCGCTGCCTGTCTCGCCGATCGACGGCGTCAGCGATGCGCTGGTTCTCTCGCAGCCGGCCTCCTGGTCAGGACGTCGACCGTGGACGACACCACGAGGTACCCGGGGCACCGACTGCCCCTCTCGGGGACGGTTCCGGGTCGACCGGCGAGCGCGAACGGTCACTACGCGCAGTCCAGGGCACAGGTGGCCGTCACTCGGTGGGGACGGTGAGGACGAGGACCGCCCCGCCCGGCAGGTCCGGCGGCAGGCCCGCCTCGCCCGGGTCCGCGCACCGCAGCTCCCCGCCACCGGCCCGCGCCAGGCCGCGGGAGATCGACAGCCCCAGCCCCGACCCGCCGTCACCCGCGCGGGCGGGGTCGAGCCGGACGAGGCGGTCGAAGACGCGCTCGCGGTCGGCCGGGGCGATGCCGGGCCCGCCGTCGGCGACGACGACGCGGCCCTGCTCCTGCCACCGGTCGACGGTGACGACGACGGGCCCGGCGGGGGCGGCCCGGCGCGCGTTGGACAGCAGGTTCACCAGGACGCGGCGGACGTGGTCGGGGTCGGCGACCGCGTCGACGGCGGTCGTGCGCACGCTCACGCCCTGACCGAGGGGACCCGCCTCCTCGACCGCGGCGCGGACCAGGGTGGCGAGGTCGGTGGGCACCGCGCGCGGGTGCAGCTCCTCCAGCCGGGAGACCGCCAGCAGGTCCGTCACGAGCTGGGCCGCGCGCCGCGCCTCCCGCACGATGCGGACGGCGGCCTCCTCGCGGTCCTGGCGCCGGGGCCCGTCCCCGGTGTCCAGCAGCAGCCGCTCGGCGGCCGCGGTGACGGCGGCCAGCGGGGTCCGCAGGTCGTGCGCGACGTCGGACAGGAAGCGCTGCAACCGGTCCCGTGACCGGGTGGCGCGCTGCTCGGCCCCTTCCAGGGAGTCGAGCATGGCGTCGAAGGCGGCGGCGGTGCGGCCCAGCTCGGTGTCGGTGCGGTCCGGGGTCAGGCGCCGCCCACGGCCGCCGTCGGCGATCGAGCGGGCCGTGGCGGTCATGGTGTCCAGCGGCGCGAGGGCCCGGCCCAGCAGCAGCCGCAGGGCGACGACGGCGAGCGCCAGGCCCGCGAGCGCGCCCAGCAGCATCGAGCGGCGGAACTGGGCGCGGGCGTCCTCGACGGGTCGCAGCGACGTCGTGAGGACGAGGACCCGGCCCTCGCCGAGGGTGCGGGTGGTGCGCAGCAGGTCCCCGTCCTGGACGACGGCGGCCCCCGGGCCCCGCGCGGGTCCACCGGCCGGTCCCGGGGGGCCACCGGGTCCCGGGGGGCCGGGAGTGCCGACGACCGTGCCGTCACCGGTCTCCAGCTCGGCGCTCGCGCCCGCGGTCGCGAGCCGGTCGACGAGCGTCTGGTCGTCGACCGTGCCGTCGAGCTGCACCCCGAGCTCGGCCAGCGCCGCGAGCCGCGCCCGGGCGTCCTCGCGCAACCGGGAGCCGAGGTCGGTGTCGACGAAGATCCCGACGGCGAGCAGCAGCGCCGCGAGCACGGCGGTCGCGACGGCGACCACGCGGCGGCGCAGGGAGACCGTGCGCACTTCTCAGCCGTCCCCGTCCCCGTCCCCGGTGGTCGGGGCGGTGGGGACGCGCAGGACGTAGCCGAGGCCCCGGACGGTGTGGACGAGCCGCGGCCCGTGCTCCTCCAGCTTGCGGCGCAGGGCGCTGACGTGGACCTCGACGAGGTTCTGGTCGTAGTGCTCGTAGCCCCAGACCTGGGTGAGCAGCTGCAGCTTGGACAGGGTCCGCCCGCGGTGGCGGACGAGCTGGGCCAGCAGCCGGAACTCCGTCGCCGTCAGGTCCAGGGGTACCCCGTCGCGCAGGGCCACGGCGGCGGACTCGTCGACGACGAGGTCGCCCACCTCGACGACCTGGGGCGTGCGCCCGGACCGGCGCAGCACCGCCCGCAGCCGCACGAGCAGCTCCTCGACGGCGAAGGGTTTGACCACGTAGTCGTCGGCGCCGGCGGCGAAGCCGGAGAGCCGGTCGTCGACGTCGTCGCGGGCCGTGACGAAGACGACGGGGACGTCCCGGGGCACGCACACCCGCCGGGCCAGGGACGTGCCGTCCTCGCCGGGGAGCATGACGTCGAGCACGGCGATGTCGGGGCGGAACCCCTCGACGACCTCGTCGAGACCGCGGCCGTCGGGGCGGGCGCGCACGACCATCCCGGTGTCGGTGAGCGCCTGGGTGACGGACTCGGCGATGAGCGGGTCGTCCTCGACGAGGAGGACCCGGACGGCTGCGGCGGGCACCGGACGAACATCGCAGAGCCGGGGGGTCGCGGCCAGCGCGCGGGCTGAAGAGGACCTGAAGGACTGCGGCGGAACGCACCCGCTTCAGGTCGGCTTCAGGTCCGGCCGGTGGTGTGGACCTCGCCGCGGACCTGGAGGTCCCGGTGAGGACCAGCCAGAGCGACCTGGAGGAGCACCGTGACGACCACCCGCCCCACCGACCCGACCGACCCCGCCGCGCCCGGCACCGCACGTCGCAGCGCCCGCGTCCGGAGGTTCGTCCTCGGTGCCGTCGTGGCGACGGCCGCCGGGGGGCTCGCCGCGACGGCCGCCGTCGCCGCGGGCAGCGCCGCCACCAGCGCGCCCGGCACCCCCGACGGCACCGCGCCCAGCCCGTCCGCGTCCGCCCCCGCGTCGCCGGGACTCCCCGGTGACGGCACCGCACCCGCCCCCGGCTGCGGTCCCGACGGTGGTCCCGGTGCCGGGCCCGCCGGTCCGGGCCGGGGTGACCGCGTCGGCCCGCCCGCCGGCGGGACCGTGACGGCGCTCGACGGCGACACCCTGACCCTCACCGCCCCGCGCGGGGAGCAGACCGTCGTCACCCTCACCGACGACACCGTCGTCGTGCTCGACCAGGGCCCCGGCCAGGGCGAGCAGACCGCCGACCGCGACGCGATCACCGTCGGGCAGCGCGTCCACGTCGACCTCACGTCCGGCTCGACGGCCGACGACCGCACTGCGTCCCGGGTCGTGGTCGAGCCGGTGCGCGCCCACGGCGACGTGACGGCGATCGACGGGGACGAGCTGACCCTCACCGGGCCCGACGGGACCAGCACGGTCGTCGACGTCGCCGGGGCGCGGGTCCTGCGGGACGGCGAGACCGCCGACGCGTCCTCGATCACGGTGGGTGAGCACGTGCACGCCGAGGCCGCGGTGGGCACGGCCGTCGGCGACGACGGTTCCTTCACCGCCACCCGCGTCGAGGTCGGGCACCCGGCTCCGCCCACCCCGCCGGTCGGGGCTCCGGCACCGCCCGCGGACAGCGCCTCCCCGGCGCCGGGGGACGGTGAGCCGACCAGCCTCGGCTGACCCGCCCGTCGTGCCGGCGCACGACACCCCCGGACCGGTCCCGGTCCGGGGGTGCTGCGCGTGCGGGTCGGACGGTGCGGGTGTCAGGGGCGGTTCTGCCGCGCCAGCTCCGTGAGGACGCTGCGCTCCAGGGCCTCGGCGGCCCCCTCCTCCAGCTCGACGAAGCGCACGACGGCCTCGCCGGACTCCTCGTCGACGCGGACGACCTCGCCGCGGCCGTGGACCTCGAGGCCGTCGGCCAGTTCGAGGGCGACCTCGACGTCCGTGCCGCCGGGCACGTCGGCGGCGCCCTCGATGCGCATGCCGGTGCGGGAGTAGTCGACGGTGCGGACGTCGGCGACGCCGTCGGTGGTCGTGAGGTGGGCCGGCAGGGACACGGGGGCGCGGACGGCGCCGCGACGGGTCTCCGCGGCCAGCAGCATCACGCCGGTGAGCGCGAGCTCGTCGTCGCGGTGGGCCCGGGCGACGGCCTGGAAGACGGCGTGCGGGGTGACGGCGGAACCGTCGCCGGGGTCGGTGCTGACCCAGACGCGCTGACCGTCGAGCTCCTCGACCGTCGCTCGGCTGGCGGTGACGTGGCTGGTCACGACGAGACCGGCGGCACCGGCCGTCCACGAGCGGACCGTCCCGGTGCGCCAGGCGCCCGCGCCGGCGGCGCTCGTGGGCATGAGGGTGACCGTGGTGTCGACCGCGGGCCCCTCGGTCATGATCGTGCCGCCCTGCGCAGCGTCCATCGTTCTTCCCCCTGTGTCTCCCCGATCGTGTGATCGCTTAAACACGCTACGTGACCAGGGGGGAGCGTTCCACCGGAACACCGCAGCTCACCGCACCACGACCGTCACCGTGTGTCACACCCGTCACTCCGTGCGCAGTGGTCCCACGTCGGCGACGGGTCCGGGGGTGACCTCCCACGCCGATCGCAGCAGCTCCTCCAGGTGCTCGCGCGTCACCGTGCGCAGGTCCACCGCCGTCACCCCGCCGGGCCCCTCGCCGGTGTGCAGCTCGGCGTGGTCGCCGGCCACCCGCGCCAACCACGCGCCGCCGATCCGCCGGAACCCCGTCCGGCCCTCGTCGACCAGCTCGACGACGTCCGGCAGCGACAGCGCCAGGGACCGCAGGTCCAGGACGGTCGTGCCCGAGGAGGGACCGTCGAGGACCAGCTCGTAGCCGGCGGGGGTGAGCAGGCGCAGGGTCCAGCGACCGCCGTCGCGCTGGTGCGGCGCCTCGCGGACGAGCAGGCCGCCCGCGCGCGCTCCCGCGAGCACCTCGGCGACGTCGTCGACCTCCACCTGCCAGGACACCCCGGCCGGCGGGACCGGCACGTCGGCCGGGACCCGGCGCAGGCCGAAGACCACCTCCCCGCTCTCCAGCGCGGCGAAGCCGTCCTCGCGGTGCTGCACGTGGAACGACAGCGCCGCGTAGAAGGCGGTCTCGGCGTCGAGGTCGTGGACCGGCAGGACCGGCAGGGCGCGCAGGAACTCCATGCGGGTTAGCGTCCTCCTCGTGCCCACGATCGCCGCGCTGGTCCCCGGGCGGCGCCGCGGGACCCCCGACGCGGACCCCGTCCTGCGCGCCTACCTCAACGAGCAGCTCGCCGCCGCGACCGGGCTCGCCGAGCAGCTGCGACGGGCCGCCGCCCTCGACGTCCTGGCCGGCGAGCGCACGACGCTGCTGCGGGTCCGCCGCGAGGTCGCGGCCGACCGGGCCGCGCTGCGGACGGCCATGCGGCGGCTCGGCGCGAGCACCGACTGGGCCGTCGTCGGCGTCGGCTGGCTGTCCGCCCACGCCGGCCGCGTCGCCCCGCTCCTGCACCGGTTGCCCGTGCTCGACCGGGTCGCGGGGGTGCTGCCGACGGCGCACCCGGCGCGGGCCGCGGTCGTGGAGGCGTTGCTGGCCCTGGAGGACGTGCTCGGCGGGCTGCACCGGCGCGCGGTGGCCGCGCGCCTGCTCGGGGAGCTGGTCGCCGTCCAGGAGCTGCGCGGCGACTGGACCTCGGGGGTCCGGGGCCTGGCCGACCGGGCCCGGCGCCAGCAGGAGGAGGTCGAGGCCGCGCACCGCCGCTGCGCGGCGCCGCTGGTGACGCCGGGGTGAGCCCCGGTCCGGAGCGCGCGCCGGTGCTGCCCCGCGGCCGCGGAACCACCCCGCGGGGCAGGTCGTGCAGGTGCTGAGCGGACCGACCGCTGCGCGGTGGTCGATCACGGCCCTGGTGCTGGCCGTCGTGTGCGCGGTCTGCCTCCCGTGGGCCCACCGGGCCGGGTCGCTGGGGCCCCTGGTCGTCGGAGCGGCGGCGGTCGCCCTCGGCCTGGCGGCCACGTTCTCCGGTGCCGCGGCCCGTTCGCCCCGGCTGGTCGTGGCGGGGGTCCTCGCGACGCTGCTGCTCCCGGCGACGTGGGTGGTCCTCACCCTCGTCGCCGGCCCGTGACGTCGGGGTCGTCCCCGGACCCCGAGCCGGGGTCCCCGCCCTCAGGCGGGCCGGATCACGGCGCGCAGCGGCACGGTCGGGGTCGGGGTGATCACGTCCTCGGGCCCCAGCACGCCCGCGCCCCCGTCGGCCGCCTCGCCCCCCGCCGGGCCGAGGACACCGGCCGGCGGCGCGGGCACGTGCAGGGGAGCGACGAACTCGGCCGAGGGGGCGCTGCTCGCCCGGACCGGCGGTGACGCCGCCGGCCCGGCGACCTGCCCGACCGAGGTCCCCACGACGCAGGCCGAGGCCGCGAGCAGACCGGCCGCGCCGGTGACGAGGGCCGCTGCGCGACGGGGGTGCTCCACGATGCTCTCCTGTGCTGCTCGGGTGCCGGCCCCATCGGCACGTCCCGCCCCCGGCTTGAGCCCGCCCGGCGAGGTGGCGGCTACGACCGGCTGTCCCGCGTCGCCGCGTCGTTGGCCTTCCGGACCGCCTCGACGAGCTCGGCCTTGTCCATCGACGACCGGCCCCGCACGTCGAGCTCGCGGGCGATCTCGAGCAGGTGCTCCTTCGTCGCGTGCTCGTCGACGCCGCCGGAGGTGCGGCGGTCGGTGTCGACGCCGCCCTCGGCCTGCGGGTCCGAGGGCCCCTTGCGGCCGTCCTCCTTGGGCTGCCAGTGGTCGCCGACCTTCTCGTGGGTGTGCTTGACCGCCGCCCACGCGACCCGGTGGGCCCGGGCCTCGTCGTCGTAGGACTCGGCGGCGGAGTCGTGCGCCTTCGCGAACGTCTCCTGCGCCTCCTCGTCCGAGCGCTGCAACGTGCTCGGCAGCTCGTCCTCCAGGGGTTCGCCCGACTTCGAGGTCTTCGGCACCGCGTGCTCCTCACGTCCCGTTCCAGTGCCCCGACGCTAGGACCGCTCGGCCGTGACCACATCCCGGGACGACGCGGCGGGGCGCTCACCGGGGCGCAGCGAGCGCCAGACGACGAGGGCTGCGGTCGCCGTCAGGACGGCCCCGGCCGCGGCCGTCGCGTCGAGGCCGCGGGTGAAGGCCTCGCGCGCCGAGGCGAGGAGCGCCTCGCCGCCGGGCAGGGTCGAGGACAGCTCGACCGCCGCGCCGAGCGTCTCGCGGGCGGCCTCGGCCCCCGCGGGCACCTCGACGCGGGCGCGGTAGACGGCGTTGAGCACGCTGCCCAGGACGGTCGTGCCGAGGACGGCGCCGACCTCGTAGGCGGTCTCGGAGATCGCCGAGGCGGCCCCGGTCCGGTGCGGCGGGGCGGCCGACAGGATCGCGTCGTTCGTCAGCGTCTCGGCCAGGCCCGCCCCCGCGCACAGCACGGCGAAGGCGACGGCGAGCTGGGCGGCCTGCGCCGACCCGCCGCCGGGCCCGAGCAGGGCCATGACGGCGTACCCGGCGGTGCCGAGCAGCAGGCCGGTCGCGATGAGCAGGTCCAGCCGCAGCCGGCGCGCCAGGCGGGCGGCGAGCAGCCCGGACGCGAACGTCACGACGGCGCCGGGCAGCAGGAGCAGCCCCGCGTCCAGCGGGCGCATCCCCAGGACGAGCTGCAGGTGCTGGGAGACGGCGAAGAGCATCCCCGTCATCCCGCAGATGCTCATGAGGTTGGCGAGCACGGAGGAGCGGAAGACGGGCAGGCGGAACAGGTCGACATCCAGGAGCGGTTCGGCCAGCCGCAGCTGGCGGCGGACGAAGACGGCGCCGAGGGCGACGCCGGCCAGGAACGTCGCGACGGGGACGGTGGCGAGGCCGTGCTCGGCGAGCGTCTTGACGCCGTAGACGAGGGAGGTCAGCGCCAGCACCGAGACGACGACGCTCACGAGGTCGAGGCGCCCGTGCGCACCGCCGCCGCGGTGCTCGCGCACGACGAGGGGGGCCAGGACCAGCAGCAGGACCATGAACGGGACGTTCAGCAGGAAGACCGAACCCCACCAGAAGTGCTCCAGCAGCCAACCGCCGACGATCGGCCCGAGGGCGCCCCCGGCGGCGAACCCGCCGGCCCACACGGCGAAGGCCGTCCGGCGCTGCTCCCGGTCGGTGAACGTGCTGCGCAGCAGCGACAACGTCGACGGCATGAGGGTGGCGCCGAACACCCCGAGGGCCACGCGCGCGGTGATGAGCGCGGTCGCGGAGTCGGCGAACGCGGCGAACAGCGAGACCAGCCCGAAACCGGCCGAGCCGATGAGCAGGAGCTTGCGGGCGCCGTGGCGGTCGCCGAGGGTGCCCATCGTCACGAGCAGGCCGGCGATGGCCAGGGAGTACCCGTCGACGATCCACAGCAGCTGGGTGCCGGTGGGGGAGACGGCCTCGCTGATCGCGGGCAGCGCGAAGCTCAGGACCGTCATGTCGACGGAGATGATCAGCACCGGCAGCACGAGCACGGCCAGGGCGGCCCGCTGGCGGGCGGTGGGGCGGTCGGAGGGGGCGGGGGAGACCGGCTGGGCGGTCGTGGTGGTCACGGTTCCTCGGTTCGTCGCGTCGGCTTCCCCTCGACTGTACCGTCCGGACGGTATAGTCGGCGAGTCGTTACCCTCCTCCGGTGCCCAGGGACCCCGCCGCCACCCGCGACCGCCTCGTCGACGCCTTCGCCGGCCTCGTCGTCAGCAGCGGTGCGCGCTCGGCGACGCTCGAGGCCGTCGCGGCCCGGGCGGGCGTGTCCAAGGGCGGCCTGCTCTACCACTTCGCCTCCAAGGACGCCCTCGTCGAGGGCCTCGTCCAGCGCTTCGAGCGGTTCGCCGCCGAGGACGTCGAGCGGATGCGCACCGCCCCGGAGGGCCCGGCCGAGTACTACGTCCGCACGTCGTCGACGGAGGCCGTCTCCCTGGTCGACGGGACCGAGTCGGACCCGCTGAGCACCGCCCTCGTCGCCATGCTCCGGCTGGCCCAGGAGGGCGACTCGCGGGCCGCGGCCGCCTACGTCGCCGTCAACGACAGCTGGCGCGAGCTCATCGAGGACCAGCTCGACGGTGACCGCGGCCTGGCCCGGCTGGTCCAGCTCATCGGGGACGGGCTGTGGGGGTCGGCGTCCATGGGGATCCCCGTCACCGACCTCGAGGAGATCCTCGAGCAGGTCCGCCACCTCGTCCTGTCGAGCCGCCGCACCGCGCCGAGCCCCTGATCCACCCGTTCGGGCTCTCTCCGTCCCGCCCGCCACCGCCGATCACCTGCAGGTGGGTCCAGAGGGGGTCCGGGAACGGGGTGGGGCGGTGCGGGTCGACGCGCAGGAGGTCGAGGGGACCGGCGTCCTGGACACCTTCCCCGACCCCACCTGGTCGGTGGACGCCGACGGTCGCCTGGCCCGGTGGAACCGGGCCGCCGAGACCGTCTTCGGCCACCTCGCCGCCGACGTCCTGGGCCGCTGCCCCCGCGAGGTCCTCGGGGACGTCCCCGGGGCGACCGGCCCGGTGGACCTGCGCGACGCCCGCGACCGCCGCGTCACCGGGTCCGCGGTCGTCTGGTCCGACGGGCACCTGCGCCACACCTCCGTGCGCGTCTGCGAGGGCGACGTCGGGGTCGTGAGCCGCCGGCTGCTGGAGGGCCTGCTCGAGCACGTCTCCGACGCCATCGTCACCGTCGACGCCCGCGGCACGGTCCAGCTGCTCAACAAGGTCGCCGAGCGCCTCTACGGCGTGCGGGCCGCGGACCTCGTGGGCCGGCACGTGCAGGGGCTGACCCGCGGTCACGGAGCCGACGAGTACCTCCGGGCCGTGCGGCGCGCGCTGACCGCCGGCCACGGCTGGTCCGGTGTCGAGGTCGAGGTCACCACCACCGGCGGGCGCACGCTGGTCGTCGAGTCGGCCGCGACCGCCCTGCACGACGCGCACGGCGGGTACGCGGGGGCGGTCCTCGTGAGCCGCGACGTCACCCCCGTGCGCGAGCTGGAGCAGTCGCTGCGGGCGGCCACCCGCGTGCTGCGCGACCGGACCGCGCAGATGTCCAGGGCCACCCACCGCGACGCCCTCACCGGCGTCGCCACGCGCAGCCTGCTGCAGGAGCGGCTGTCCGCGGCGCTCGGTGCGGCCGTCGACCGCGACGAGCCCGTCTGCGTCCTGCTCGCCGACCTCGACGGGTTCCGCGCCGTCAACGACTCCTACGGCCTGGCCGCCGGCGACGCTCTCCTCATCGCCTTCGCCGCGCACCTGCGCTCGGCGCTGCCGCCCACCGCCACCGCGGGCCGCCTGGGGGCCGACGAGTTCGCCGTCGTCCTGCCCGGCACCGACGAGGACGGGGCCCGGCGCACCGCCGACGTCGTCCGCGCGTGGACACCACCGGCGCCGCTGCCGGTGCGCGGCCGCCGCAGCGAGGACCGGGCCGTCGGGGTGACCGTCGGCGTCGTCCGCGCCACGCCGGTGGAGTGCCGCTCCGCCTTCGACGTCGGCGTGCGGTCGGTGCTGCAGCGGGTGGAGGCGGTCGTCGCCGAGCACAAGGCCGGGCGCCGCTGAGGCGAGCCGGCCGGGGTGGGTGGTGCGGGTGCTCCCGCGCCGCGGTCCCTCGCTACGGTGCGGACGTGAGGAGCGCGGCACCCGGGGTGCGAGGTGCCGCCGGCCCGGGGCTGCGTCCACGAGCCGCGTCACCGCGGGGACGCCTGCTGGTCCTGCTCACCGGGCTGGTCTCGGCGGCGGCGTACGTCGCGCTCGGGGTGGGCCGGTTCCAGCAGGGCGAGGCGCACTCCTACGACCTCGGCATCTTCAGCCAGTCCGCGGCGTCCTGGGCCTCGGGGCGGCTGCCCACCTCGGGCGTCCTGGGGGGCAAGCGCCTGCTGGGGGACCACTTCTCCCCGCTCACCGCGGTGTTCGGACCCGTCTGGGCCCTGTGGCCCGACCCGCGCAGCCTGCTGGTGGCCCAGGGGGTGCTGCTGGGCCTGGGGGCGGCCCTGGTCGCCCGGTGCGCCGTGCGGCACCTGCCGCCGGGCGTCGCGGCGGCCGTCGCGGTGGCGGTCGGGACCGCCCACGGGGCGCTCGCGGCGGCCCGCTTCGACGTGCACGAGGTGTGCCTGGCGGTGCCGTTCCTGGCCCTGAGCGCGACGGCGCTGCTGGAGCGGCGGCAGGTGGCCGCGTGCTGGTGGTCCCTGCCCCTGCTGCTGGTGAAGGAGGACCTCGGCGCCACCGTCGCCGCCGTGGCCCTCGTCGTCTTCTGGCAGGGCCGGCGCCGCCTCGGGGTGCTGCTCGCCGTGGGCGCCGTCGCCGGGGTCGCGCTCGCGCTGGGGACGATGCTGGCGGTCAGCCCCGCGCACGACCTGACCCGGCTGTCCACCTTCTCCGCCGCCCCCGCGGCCGGTGGCGTCAGCACCGCGGACCGGCTGCTGCTGGTGGTGACGGTGGTGGTGGGCGGCGGCCTCGTCTGGGTGCGCTCGCCGCTGGCGCTGCTGACGGTGCCGACGCTCGCGTGGCGGCTGGTCTCGCACGAGCCGAGCTACCTGTCCAGCACCCTGCACTACGACCTGGTCCTGGTGCCCGTCACCGGCGTCGCGCTCGTGGACGTCCTGCGCCGGGTGCCGGACCGGCGGGGCCTGCTGCCGGGGACCGCGTGGGGGGCCGCGGCCTGCTCCGCGGTGGTCACCGTCGTGCTGCTGCCCCCCGGCGGTCTGCTCACGGCCGCCACGACGTGGCGGCCCGCGGCGCGGGTGGAGGCGCTGCGCACCGCCTCGGACGTCATCCCCACCGGGGCGGTGGTGGCGGCGGACAACTCCTCGGGGCCCTACCTGCTGGGGCGCGCCGGGGGCGGGCACGACGTGCGCGGCTGGTCGGTGGACCAGCCGCTCGACGGGCTGCCGGACTGGGTCGTCCTCGCCACCGACCGGGCGAACCTGGGGATGGGCGCCGAGCGGACGCGGGCGTGGCTGGCGCGCACCCGGGACCTGCCCGGGGTGGTGGTGACGCAGGTCGGCGGCACGGCCGTCGTGCACTTCACCGGCGACCGCTGATGGACCGGCAACCCGCTGGACGGTGAGCCCGGTGCTCGGCCAGCGTGGTCGGGTGTCCCGTGCCCTGTGCGTCATCGCGGAATCCACCACCGTCGCGGTGCGCCTGGCCCCGGGCCGCGGCGGGCGTCGCCTGTTCCTGTCCTACGCCGGGCAGGTGCCGGCGGCGGGCGAGTTCGACTCCCTGACGTTCTGGATGGCCGACGCCTACGCCGCCCGGCTGCAGCTGGCCGGGCTGGCGCCGGCGCTGGCCGCGCCCCCGTGGGACTGGCTCAGCGGCCTCGACCCCGACCTGCTGGGGCGACGGGTGGTCTCCACGACGCTGGACCGGGTCCCGCCCGGGCGGGTGTTCCTGAAGCCGGCGCTGCTGAAGCTGGTGGGGGCGCCCGCCGGGGTCTGGGACGTGGCGGACTTCCGCCGCGCCGCGCTGGCCGACGGTGCCGACGAGCGGCTGCGCGTGCAGCACTGCAGGGACCTGCTGGACCTCGACCACGAGCACCGGTTCGTCGTGTGCGAGGGGCAGGTGCTCACCGGTAGCCCCTACCGGGTGGCGGGGCGGGCGTGGAGCCCCTCGCTGTCCTCGGACCGCTCGCCGGAGGCGGCGGCGTTCGCCCGCCACGTCGTGCGCGAGCTGGGTCCGGACCGCCCGCCGGTGTGCTCGCTGGACGTGGCGTGGGACCGGGGGAACCGCCGGTGGCTGGTCGTGGAGGCCAACCCGCTGTGGGCGTCGGGCCCGTACGCCTGCGACCCGGTGGCGTTCGTCGACGCGGTCGAGCACGCCAACGTCGTCGGGGTCGAGCGGTGGGCGTGGCGGGCGGAGGAGACGCAGCTGGCGCGCGCCCGGGCGCAGGAGCCGGTCGTCGCGGTGGGGCAGGACGAGGCGACGGGGTACGCCGAGTTCGCGGCCTGACCCGGTGCCGGCCCGCCGCCCCGTCCGCCCGGTGAGGGGTGAACCGAGGACGGCGGGCCCGCTGGTGGTGTGTGGTGGAGCGTGCGCAGACGCAGCGTGGCCGCCGTCGGGGTCCTGGTCCTCGCCGCCTCCTCCGCCGCCCCCGGCGCCGCGCGCGCCGGTGGCCTGGTCGCCTTCAGCGGCTGGGTCGGCGCCGACACCGAGCAGAGCCTGCTGACCGTGGACAGCGGCACCGGCCTGGTGCGGACCGTCGCTCCGGGACGGCCCGGGGACGTGACCTGGAGCGCGGACGGCCGGCGCCTGGTCTGGATCGGGTTCGACGGCCGCACGGACGGCGGCTCCACCCTCCACAGCGCTCGCCCCGACGGCAGCGACCGTCGCGCCCTCGTGAGCGGGTACGACCTGCGGGCCGTGGCCGCCGCTCCCGATGGCACGGTGGCCGTCGCCCGCGCCGCGGTGCAGCCGGACTCCGACTGCGCCACCGACCCGCCCGTCCGCCGCGCCGAGCTCGTGCTGATCTCCCCCGGGGAGAGCGTCCGGACCCTCGGGGAGGTGCCGGCGAACACCGCGGACCTGACCTTCTCCCCCGCCGGGTCCGTGCTGCTGTGGCGGGCCCAGCCCGGAGACCCCTGCACCGGCGGCGACTACGAGGTCTTCCTCGCCGACGTCGCCGGCGGCACGATCCGGCAGGTGGCCGGTGACGCCCGGCGCAGCGGGTGGCCCACCTTCTCCGCGGACGGGACGACGGTGGTCGCCTCCCGCTCGGACGAGCTGGGGCAGGACCTGGTGCGCATCGACGTGGCCACCGCCACGGCGGTGCGGGTGTGGACCCCCGACGCCGCCGAGGAGTTCCCGGCCTCCTCCCCCGACGGCACCGAGCTGGCGGTGGTCCGCACCCCGCAGGCCCCGGCGGCGCCGGGGGAGGGCGTCACCTCCCGACCCGCCGGGTCCCCCCGCATCGTCGTCACCGACGTCGAGGGCCGGGTGCTGCGGGACCTGGGTCCTGCACCGGTCCGGGTCGAGCACCTCGCGTGGGCGCCGGACGGGAGCTTCCTGGCGCTGGACGGCTTCACCCCGGTGCCCGCCTGCGAGGGCTGCGACCACGGCTCGGCGGATCCTGCGGTGTGGGAGGTCCCGCTGGACGGGGGTGCTCCCTCCCTGCTCACCGCCGCCGGCGGCTTCGCGAGCGCCGACCTCGTCGTCCAGCCGGTCGTCCCCGACGCCCCCGCCCTGGAGCGCGCCCGCCGTCCGCTGCGCCCGTAGCGGTGGGGTGGGCGCACCACCGGCGGCTCCACGCCCCGACCGCGGCGGCGGCGGTGACGGCCGCACCGGCCCAGAAGGCGCTGGCGGTGCCGTGGGCGTCGACGAGCGCACCGGCGCCGGCGGTGCCGAGGGAGGCACCGAGGTTGGTGGCGGTGTTCACCCAGGTCGTCGCCTCCGCGCCCCCGTCCAGGCCGCTGAGGCGGTCCGCGGCGGTGTAGACCACCACCGCGAGGGGCGCGCCGGCCGCCCCCACGACGACCAGCGCCACCACCAGCCAGGCCACCCCCGGCGCCAGGGCCGCCGCGGCGGCCGCGACCGAGGTGACCGCGGCCAGGACGGCGAGCACGCTCCAGGGCGAGGCGCGGCGGAGACGGCGTCCGCGGGCGGTGCCGACCAGGTGCCCCCACGCCAGCCCGCCCGCGGCCGCGGAGACCGACAGGACCGCCAGCAGCAGCCCGGGGGCGGTCGCGCCGGCCTGCTGCCCGCGGGCCACGACCGCGACCTCGAGGGGGTCGTTGCCGAGGCCGGTGGCGAAGGTGAAGACGAGCAGGACGGCGTACCCGGGCCGGGCCAGGGGCCCCAGCACCCGTCGCAAGGGTGAGCAGGGCCGGCGTGAGGGGGGTGGTGCGGCGGGGGAGGCGCTGCCGGGGCGGGCCAGCAGGGGCGAGACCGCCATCAGCAGCCCACCCAGCAGGTGCACGACGGCCGTCCCGGCCAGCGCGAGCGCGGGTCCGGCGGTCTGGGCCAGGGCCGCGGCCAGGACCGGGCCGAGGGCGAACAGCCCGGACTCCACGACCGCGTCGAGGCCGTAGGCGCGCTGCCTCGACCCGGGGTCGGGGGTGAGCCGGGCCCACACCGCGCGCACGGTCGGCCCGACCGGTGGGGCGACCACCCCCGCCACGGCCGCGCCGGCGACGTGGACCGGCACGGCCGTCACCCCGCCGCCGGCGGCGACGGCCAGGCCCGTGAGCGCGAGGGCGAACAGGGTGCTGAGCAGGGGCAGGACGCGGCGGGCGCCGACGGTGTCGAGCAGCCGCGCCTTGGCGGGCATCGTCGAGGCGGTCAGGCCGTAGACGCCCAGGGCGGTCCCGGCCGCGGCGTAGGAGCCGGTGGCGCTCTGCACGGCCAGCAGGAGGGACAGGACGAAGGTGGCGTAGGACAGGCGGGCGAGGGTGGCGGCGGTGAGCACCAGGGGCACTCCGGGCAGGGCCAGGAGCGCGCGGTAGCCCACCACCGGGTCGGGGTGCGACACGGGGGGTCTCCATCGGGGCAGGCCGAGGGGGACCGGCGCCGGGTGCCGGTGGCACGTCACGGGTCGGCCGGTCGTCTCGACGGGGGTCGGGTGGCTCGTGCGTGCGCGGCACGCGAGGCCCCCGACCTACCCCGGGAGCTCGATCACGTCGTCACCGTAGCGGGCGCCGGGCCCCCACCCCCGGCGCAGCTCCCACCCCCGGCCCGGCCGGCGCGTCGCAGGAACTCCTGCGACCGGCCGCGGCCGTGGTCGGCGTCGGGGTCGTCCCGCTCACCGGCAGCCCGGCGCCGCGGCGTAGGTCCCGGCGCTCCGTGATCGCGTCCCGAGCGCAGGACGACCGCGTCTCGGCACGGACGCGGGGCTGAACCGCCCTCCTGGACGCCGCTCAGGTGTCACCGTTGACGTGTGACCACCGCGTTCCGCCGTCTCCCGTCCCTCCGCGACCCCGTGCTGCTCGCTCTCGTGGGGTTGCCCGCGGTGGGGGCGGTGACGACGCTGGTGGCGACGGCGTACCTGACGAGCTGGGACCTCGTCACCGAGAGCGTCGGGTCGGTGGTCTTCGTGATCGCGTTCGGCGCGTGGGCGCTGCTGCCGTTCGCCGCCGCGGTCGCGGTGGGTGCCTCCGTGCGTCGGTACTGGCGAGGGGCGACCTCGGTGGTGCTCCTCGGGGACCTGCTGCTCATCGCCCTGACCGCGTGGGTGCTGTGGAGCATCCACACCTCGGAGTCGTCCACCGCGGTCCTCGGCCTGCTCTACGCGCCGTTGCTCCAGCTCGCTCTCGCGGGGGTGACGATGGTCGCCGCCGTGGGCGTCGCGAAGCTGCGACGCCGTCGGACGGCTCGGACCCTCTAGGGGCGCCTCCCCGTCCGGGGACGAGGCCGCGGGCTGATCCCCGGACGTACGGGATGACCGTGACGTCCGGCTCCCCTCCGTCGGCCCAGGGCTGCTCTACGTTCGTGACCTGTGGCACGCACCGCAGTGGGCACCGAGGAGGTCCCGACCTGGTCGCGCGAGGACGACCGCTCCCGCTGGGGGCTGCTGCTGGCCTTGGCCGTCGACAACTTCGGCTCCGGCCTGTTCCTGCCCCTGGTGCTCGTCTACAGCGTCCAGGTCGTCGGCTTGTCGGTCGGCCTGGCCGGGACGCTGCTGTTCCTCGGCACCCTCGCCGGTCTGGGCGCCCCGTTGGTCGTGGGCACCGTCGTGGATCGCTTCGGGCCCCGTCGCGTCGTCATCACCTCCCAGCTCATCCAGGCCGTCGGCATGACGCTCTACCTCCTGGCCGGCACCACCAGCAGCACAAGCAGCAGGGCCGGGTCCGGTCGAGGGGCCGCGGTGGCTCTGGCGGTCGGCGGGGCGGTGCTGGTCGCGGCCGGGACGCAGACCTTCTACAGCTCCCTGTTCTCCCTCATCGCCGCCGTCGCCGGCGATGGGCCCAAGGACGGGCCGTTCGCCCACGTCGACATGATCCGCTCGGCCGCCTTCGGTCTCGGCGCCCTGCTCGCCGCCGCCCTGCTGACGTGGCTGGACACCTCGGCCCTGCGTGTCGCGGTCGCTGTCGACGCGTTGACCTTCGTGCTGGCCGCCGGTCTGCTGTGGCGCCTGGTCCACATCAAGCCCGCCCGTGACCGCCACGCCCCCGCTGCGGCGCAGGCTCCGGCGCACCCGGCCATCTCCGGTGAGGCCGGCCCGTACGCCACGGACCTTGCTGGCAGCGCCACCACGTCCGATGTCCGCACGCCGGCCGCGCCGTCGGACGCCACGGTGAGGGCTGCGCCGCGGCCCTGGCGGGACCGTCCCTTCCTGGTCCTGCTGGTGGTGATCGCCCTGACGGGCCTGGCCACCGACGTCCACCTCGTCGGCTTCTCGGTGTGGGCTCTGGAGCGGCTGCACGCACCGGGGTGGGTGCCGGGGGCCTCCATCGCGCTGCTGACCGGCATCACCTCCACCAGCACCGCGCTGGTGGTGCGCTGGACGAGTGGGTGGACGCGCACCCGCACCGTCACCGCCGGGACGGTGCTGGTCCTCGCCTGGTGCGCGATGTGCGCCGCGGCCCCGTCCATCGGTGGGGGGTGGCAGCCGGTGTGGCTGCTGGCTTCCACGGTCGTACTGGCGGTCTCGGCCATGCTGATCGGGGTCCGGGTGATGGCGATGGCCGAGGCGTCGGCGCCGGTGGCGGCGTACGGGCGGTACATGGCGACGGTGCAGTACGGCTTCAACGCCACCGCGCTGCTGGCGCCGTTGCTGGTCGGGTTGTTCGCGGTGGCGTCGTGGCTGCCGTGGGCGGCGGTCGCGCTGGGCTGCGCAGGGGCGTTGCTGTTGCTGCCGTGGCTGGCGCGGCGATTGCCCGCTCACGCTGTGAGGGCGCAGTAGACGTCCGTTGAAGACGCGCCGAGCACGCCCGAAGCGCCGCCCCGACATCGATATGTGCGTGACGTCCGACGCCAGGTCGAGCCGGTGCCGGAGAGGGCACCGCCACGGTGCGTGCGTGGACTCGACGCTGTGGGCCGGGATCATCGCCGGCGCCGTCGGGGTGGTCGCGTTGTTCGTCCAAGGCCGGCAGAACCGCGTCTCGACGACGGCGGCCGCTGAGCAGAACTGCCTGACGCTGGCGGCGGCGGAGCAGGCGAACCGGGACACGCAGGTCGCGGCCGCGCGCGGAGCTGTGGGCGCGCTTCCACTGGGCGGTCGAGGCGGTGTCGCAGTCGGGCAACCCCAAGCTGGAGGAGGCTGGGTGGGTGGTCTTGACGTCGTTGTCGCGTGACCCCTCGGCATCTGAGGTCGATCGGGGGATGATGTACGACGTCATGGTGGAGCTGGCCAGGCTGAACGGAGGGCCGCGGACGTGAGCGTGACGACGGAGTCGGCCACGCGCGCCGACGTGCTCGCCGCGCGGGCGCTGGTGGCGATGGGGGACGCGGCCGGGCGTCCCGTGGAAGCGCAGACCCGCGAGCTCGCCCAGCTGGACCCGACCAAAAGGGCCAGCCGCCAGGCAAACCGCACCGACGTGCCTCGGCTGGCGGGGCAGGGCGAGCACGACCCGTCCTGAACCACTGCGGGAGAGTGGCTTCAGGCGCACTTTGTCATAAGAAATATTATCGGCCTTGCGTATGCGTGACTAGGTGCTAAACGAATTACCCCCTTCTGTCATCTAGGTATAGTGAAACTATGAGTGACTATCAACCATTGAGCGTACGACAGGGTAAGCGCCCAGCTCGCATAATGAGCGACGGCATCCCCCTTTCTCTGGGGCCCAGTCTACGAAGCTGGATCATCAAAACGTTGGAGCGTGGTGGTGATGTCGTCCATCTAGTCGCCGCCTCACTGAATCACCGGCTCGACATCGGAGAGCTAAGCTTCATGAAGAGCCCCGGGGAACAGCTGGCAGACTATGCGGACATAGAGGACGATCATCTACTCGATGTCCTTGACGCGACTTTGCATTTCCTGCATCGCACAGGGTACGACGAGTCTCAACGGCAAGCGCTCAGCGATCTCCTGGACGCAGGTTATGCTGGATGGTCCGTCGGTGAACGCCCTTATGGCCTTCAAAAGCGGGTAGATGAAGTGGCGTTCGCGGACTTTAAAAAGTCCACTAGTCCTGCCGACGAGGCGAGCGCGGCCCTCGCTGAGGCCTGGGATAAAGCGTACGGCCTACACCCCGATGCAGCTGACGCCTGGGATCACTCCATCAAAGCAGTTGAGGCTATCTTGCGGCCGATTGCGGTCCCCAATAAGGACAAGGCAACACTTTCCGACATCGCTGGCGCTTTCTTAAGTAACCACAAACTAGTGCTGCACGTCGGCAATGAGGACGCCGATGCAAAGCGTAAGCAGCCACTGAACGCTGCGCGCACGCTCGAACAAATGCTGCGTTTAATGTGGCCTGATCCTAAGCGTCACGGCGGCGACCAGCGACCCGCGCCGACTTTGGAGCAAGCACGTGGGGTAGTGCACCTTGCCGTGCTTGTTGTGCAATGGGGCCGGTTGGGAGCCCTTGTGCTGACCCCTTGACGTAGCCGGGATCTTATTCGATTTGCTGCACGGTAGTGCGTTCGGGCGGTTAGTAGATCGCGATCGCGTCAAGCACGATGGCTGGTCCGGTGATATGTCCGTGAACATCGTCTGCAGGCAGGTCAAGGTCAAATGCGCTCATGAGGTTTTCTACAGTGCCATGAAGTTTTGTCATGAGGGTGCGCTTGAACAAATATTCATATCCATTCAAGAGCCACTCTTCGGCGCTTAGAAACCCATCAGGACCCCCGGCAATAACGTGGCTGACCGTTCCTAGAATTCGTAACCTACCTTCAATTTTGTCAGCAGATGCGGCGTCCACGAAATGATTCGGCCGTACATTAATGTAGATTTTACGGGGCAAATCGCAGCCAGTGAGCTCCATAAGGACAGGAATGGGAAGCAGCTCATTACCTAGATATACCTTGCGAAGCTCCTCCGCTACCTCGGGATCGTCTGCTTGAAGGGCAAATACTTCGTCAAAGCTGGTGTCGGATCGTTCGATGAGACGCCGGATAATATGCAGCATCTTACCGGCAGTGCTGGCAGCGGTGATCCGCGTGCATCCTTCAAGTTCAAAAACGACATCTTTCTCTACAGTGATAGATTCGGCAGGCTGAGTAATAACCGCTTTTGACTTTATTAGGCCGTCAATAATTTTGCTGGCCGTTACCTTGTTGCTCGGGTTGAGTTCATATGTTGTCTGGTACTCAATATTGATGCGGCCGCTGGCGGCGTTGCCAAATGCTCCATCATCGCCCTGACCTAAACTACCTCGTTCGCGGATTTTCTTCTCGGTGATAGACGCCTTCCTTGGAACATCGATATCATGATACTCAGCCAATGCGACAAGGGTCTCAGCGTCCAGGTACAACGGAGAACGAAGGGGCATGGGGACAAGTGTCGCCGCTCCCCTGGCTCGACAAAAGTCGACTCGCGAGTCATGCAGCGCTCGCTGTCAACGCGCCGTACGCGGCACTGACGCCACTAGCAGCCGTGTTGGCTTCGATCAAGCGATCATCTGTGGTCGTGACCGTGCTGAGTCCTGTCCGGCGCTGAGGTCGGTCCGAAAACACTGGTTTTCGGGACGCTGGGGTCGGGTGATCTTCGAGCACGACCGTGGTCTGCGCCGTCGCTCGTGAGGTTCGGACGGCGGGATGACCGTGAAGTGCTGTGATCAGCCGGCCTGGAAGCTTCCGATGACGGTCGTGCCGTCGGAGGCGTACACGGGCAGCGTCCGCACAGGCGGTTGCGCTGCTGACCACTGAGCTGCTTCCTGCGGGGAGGTGAAGTTCAGCGGCGGATTCAAGTCGCTGGCGCGGACGTAGCCCTGCTGGCCGGTGCTGGTGGTCGCTACGACGGCGATCAGGTCCGGTTGGCTGCCGTCGTCCTTGGTCACGCCGTAGGTCTGACCGTGGGCGTTGAGCGCCCACTCGGTCGGTGTGCGGGTGGAGTAAGCGGTCGTCAGGGACCACCGGGTGCCAGCCGTGGCGGTGATCGTGGTGGTGCTCTGACCCGCCTTCAACGCCAGGGTGTACCCGGCGCTGCCGCTGTGCTGCGCCGCCAGGCCAGGAGTGGGGACCGATGCTGCCTGGGCGGTGACGTCACCGGGGGCGCAGGACAGGCTGGCGCCGTCGTCGAAGGTGAAGGTGCCAGCACTGAGGCAGGTCAGCGTCAGTTCGACGCTGGTGACTCCGGCAGGCCGCTCGCCGAGGTCGACGGTGGCGGTGCCGGTGTGCACGACGGTCTGGGCCGGGGTGCGCAAGACGACGTCATCGGCGCCCGGCAGCGGCAGCACTCCCGAGGCCAGGGCTGCTCCACCTCCGCCGAGGCCGGCGGCCAGGACCGCAGCCAGGGTCAGGGTGCGTCGCCGAGGCCAGTGGCGACGCCGTGCGGGGCGGGACACCGCCTCGCTCTTGGCCGTGGTCTCGCCCGACGCGGTGGCCGATGCGGTGACCATCTGGCGCAGGTGGGTGCGCAGGGCCTCGCGGAACACCGGGTCCAGCGCAGCCGGCTCGTGGGCGGTGAAGCGGTCGCGGACCTCAGCATCCAAAGCGGCGTCTCGAGCGGCCTCTTGGGCAGCGGCCCGGGTGGTGTTGGGGGTGGAGATCGGCTCGGTCATGGGTGCTGCCCTTCGGGTGCGCGCAGGCGACTGGCGGCGGGGTGGTCGGCCAGGGCGGTGCGTAGGCGGGTGCGGGCGCGGTGCAGGCGGGTCTTGGCCGCACCCGGGCTCAGCCCCAGGACGGTGGCGGCTTCGGTGAGGGTGAGGTCTTCGAGGACCACCAGGGTGATCAGCTGCAGGTCCGGTGTGCGCAGCACCCGTAAGGCAGTGGCTAGGGGCTCGTCGAGGTGGGCGGCGGTGTGGACCTCAGCGACGTCAGCGACGTCAGGGGTGCGGTGTGGTGCGGGTTGGTGGTGCAGGCGGTGCAGCAGGTCGCGGTAGCGGCGGGTGCTCCGGGTGGTGTTGCGGGTCAGGTTGGTGGCGGTGACCAGCAGCCACGGCAGGAGGCTGCCGGTGGTGGGGTGGACGTCGTCGCGGCGGCGCCACAGTTCCAAGAAGGTGGCGGCGGTGACGTCGTCGGCGTCGGCTGCGGTGGTGAGCAGTCGGGCGCTGTGGCGGTGCACACGGCCGTGGTGGCGGTCGAAGAGGGCGGCGAAGGCGTCGCCGTCGCCGCTGCGGGCGGCTGCCCATAGGGCCTCATCGGTGCTGTCCACACCACCTAGTGTCCGGACGAGCGTGGTTGGTTACAGGACACAAGGCCCGGATGACGAGCTCCTGGTCTGCGGGATGACCGTGCGCCCGCGCACCGCGGCAAGACCGAGCGATCTTTCCTCACTCGTGGGGAGAGGACCGCTCGACATCGGCCACTTCCTCAGCTCGACGAGTCCCGGGCCGTGCGCGCATCACGGCGGCGACGCGCAGCTCGGCCTGCCAAGCTCGAGAACACACCGATGCACGCCCCCATCAGCAGGCCGCGCACCCACCATGGCCACCCCATGGCGTCCGAGACGTAGGTGGCGACGACCGCTCCGACCACCGCGAGGACGCCCCACGGCCAGACACGCGGGCGCCTTCGAGCCACCACCTCAGAGTCCTCACCCATCACCGGCTGATCGTCCCAGGCGAAGCCGACTCCTCCATGGAGACGGTCACGTCCCTGTGATGCCCTGTGTCCGTCGTTGCCCAGGAACGCGCACTATCCGCGGGATGACCGTGACGTCGCCCGCAGGGCGCCGTGAGCGGATGGGTGGCGCTGCTTCAAGAGACTTAGGAGCCGGCTCCCCCCGCCGATGGGATCCCGACCTAAGACTCTGGAACGAGGTGCTCAAGGTGGGCCGCCACCGTGCTGGCCAAGACGCGCGGGTGCTGCGCAACCGCACCAATCAGATCAGCGGCTGGCTCGGCTGGGTCCTGCTCACGGTGGTGTGGTGCCTGAGCGACCCAATGGGCTTCGTCTACCTGGGCGAGGATCCCTGGGCTACACGGTCGTTCGGCACCCTGGTGACTGCCGTCATCGGTCTCGGCAGCTTCCTGTTCGTCCTGCTCTTCGCGGTGCCGTACGTGCGGTTGGCGCCAGGCGGCATCACCGTGCAGAACTTCCTGACTCGTTGGGTCATCCCGCAGGCGCAGGTCGCCGGTGTTGAGCAGGGGACGACCTACCCGCGGGTGACGTTGCACGATGGGCGGCGAGTCTGTCTGTACGCCGCGGAGCGGTCACGGTGGATGGACCTGCGGGGTCTGTCCGTGGTGACCGATCAGGACCTGGTGCAGCCCGGCGTCGAGGCGGGGACGGGCGAGGGTGCTGTTGCGCGGCGCTGGGTGATGCCTGGGGAGCTGAAGATCGTCGGCGCCTTCTGGGTGCTGCTGCTCCTGGGCGGTTCGCTCTTCGGCAGCTTCAGCAGCTACCTGCGGTAGTCGAGCCGACCGCGGCCAGCATCGCTGCCTGGGCAATTGCCGCCGGTCAGCGAGTGGCACCCGGAGGGCGGGATGACCGTGCGTCCCGCTTGGCCGTCGAGCCGCCACAGATGGAGGGCAGGACGGGATGTGCCTCAGTGGCGAGAGGGGCTGGCGTCCGGGACGCTTTGCACCCGCTCCCCACCCCGCAAGGCCGGCCACAGCCCAGCGACGAGGGCGACGAAAGCCCCACTCGTCATGATCGAGACCGCGGTGAAGCGCCGCTCGTCCACCGAGCAGTCGTACCCCGCGACGGCGGCACTGCTCGGCGAGATCGCCGATCCGCAGTCGAGTTGGGCGCCCTCGTAGGTCGTGGTCGTCGGGTGGAACAGCAACAGGATTCCGACGGCGATCGCAGCGCACCCGAGGAGCAGGATTCGCGCGGACCAGGGACGGGACGTCATCCTCATGTGCTCACCCTCTACGCACAGGTGATCTCCACGCTGCTCTTTCGTAGACCTGCAGGTCCCAACTATGCGGCCATCGACATCACCGTGCGCCCGCGCGCCGCGGGATGACCGCGAGATCTCGATCTGCTGCCTACCGGGGCTCTGCCTACACCGGTGCCCGCTCGTGTCCGATGCGGCCCCTACCGTGGCTGGGCATGGAGGAGACGACGCGGGTCACCGCCAAGGACGTCCCTGGCAACCCCGGCCTCAAGCGCGACTTTTGGGCGGCTGTTCTGGGATGGAGCTTTGAGCACCGCGACCCCCAGGACGGAGAGCGGGTCCGCGTCCACCTCCGCCTGGACGGGACGCTCGTCGGTGAAGGCATCTGGGAGAAGCGCACCGATCAGCCGGATGGCAGCTACAAGGCCGTGCTGCACACCGACGACGGTCGCGTGGTGAGCGTTCCCGGCGGTCCCCGGTGCGAGGTGGTTCAGGCCCTTCCTCGTCCGCGGCCTCCGGTGCTGACCGCTGAGGAGCTGTACGTGGCGGGTGAGCTGCTGGAGGAGCTGGCCGCGGTCTACGCCGGGGAGGACCTGGGGCGGCTGGCTGGGGCCGTTGCCGCTCGGATCGAGCAGGGCTTGGCCGAGTACCACCGGCACGCCGACTGAGGTCGCAGGCTAGATGTGGACGGTCATGACGTGGGTGCCGGGTCTGCCGCTGGACCGCGGCTCGATCACCCGCGGCGAGCACGCCGCGGACGTTCTGGCGGCCTTCCTGCAAGCACTGCATGTGCCTACTCCGGCGGAGGCACCAGCAGACACGGGCCGGGGTGCGCACCCCAGGGACTGCGGCGACGGCTTCGAGCACTTCCTCATCGCCCTGGACGCCGACGCGGTCGAATCCGCCGCTGACGTCCGAGCCGTCTGGGACGACGCCGTGGCCGCGCCGGCGTGGCAGGGGCCACCGGTGTGGGTGCACGGCGACCTGCACCCGGCGAACGTCGTCGTCGCCGACGAGATGCTGTCGGGGATCGTCGACTTCGGCGACCTGTTTGCCGGCGACCCGGCGGTGGACCTAGCGGCGGCCTGGGTCCTGCTACCGACCGGTGCGGCGGCTCGGTTCTTCCAAGCCTACGGGCGGGCGGACGACTCGACGATCCGGCGGGCTCGCGGTTTGGCCGTGCTCAAGAGCTTGTTTCTGCTGCTGATGGGCCAGAACGGAGAGCGCGGACTACCTGGTGGTAAGCCGGCGTGGGGTCGGGCAGGGCGTAAGGCGCTCCACCGGGTCCTTGCTGAATACCCGCGCTGAGCGGAAGTACGGCGGCAGCCGGCGTCGATGCTCGTCAGGGGCGTGCTGGGTGATTTATCGGACATCGGCAGGAGCGCGAAGCGCGGTCATCGACAAGACCGCGACGTCGCCGGCCGCGGGCGATCACGCACAACGCGGGATGACCGTGTGGTCGGGCCGGATCCTGTCCCAAGTTCAGAGCTTCAAAAGGGACACGCCGAACCGTCGTTCGAGCGCCTGCATGATCAACCGGTGGTCCTTGGCGACAGCGGCGTCAGCAGGTGTGATGGCGCCCGTCCAGGCCGCGGTGGAGGTCATGCGTACGCACACCGTGTTCTTCGTCGCCCGTATCGCCACGTCTCCGGGGTTGGGGATGGACTTGGCCTCCGCATCGCCCTTGTGGAACCACACGAAGACCTCGACCGGCCGGCTCTCGACCTGGCGCCAGGCGTACTCCATGGATTCGTCTGAGGCTGAGCGTTTGAACGCGTCTTCCAAGCGTTGTGCGTAGCCGCGTGGGTGCCTCAGGAGGAAGACGCACCCGATGGGTTCGATCCACGCCTAGTCGTCCTCGTCCACTGGTTGCTGCTCGGCCTGGTGGTCGCTCGTGGAGACCGGCGCCGAGAGGTGCTTGTGCGGCTCGGGGGTCGATGGATCCAGGCTGCTCATCTACGCATGATCGCGCCCGATCGGCGGGATGACCGTGAGGTTGCCGAGCCTGCGGGGGTGCAACCCACGGGTGGTCGTGGTTGGTCCTGCCGAGAGGTCTAGGGCTAGACGAGCTCCTGCGATGATCGAGCCGGTCACTGCCAGCGACGAAGGGTACGGGAGTGAGCGCGAAACGACGCTCGAGGCGGCCTGCGGCGGTGGCAGGGCAGCCGACCGCGGCCCAAGCCCGTCAGCAGAAGATCAGCGCGATGCGGGCTGGGGACGCGCGCCGGCGACGTCGCCGGCAGGTCACCGTCACCACCACCACCACCGTCGCGGCGCTGGCCCTGGTGGCCCTCGTGGTGGTGGTCTTGCAGAACGGGCGTGACAGCTCCAGCACGGCGGGGGCGACCCCACCGGGGGTCACCGGCAGCGACGGGGGGTACGTGCTGCCCGGCACACCGGCCGCAGGGGCACCCACGCTGGACATCTGGGAGGACTTCCAGTGCCCGGCGTGCAAGACCTTCGAGACCGTCCAGGGCCAGACCGTGACCGAGCTGGCCGCCAGCGGTCAGGCCAAGGTCGTCGTCCACGTCGTCACGCTCATCGGTGACCACAACATCGGCAACCAGTGGTCGCAGAAGGCCGCTGAAGCGGCCGCCGCGGCGGCCGCGCAGGGCAAGTTCTTGCCCTTCCACCGCGTGGTGTTCGCCCACCAGCCGGCCGAGGGGGCCGGTTTCACCGATGAGCAGCTGCGAGGGTTCGCCCAGCAGGCCGGTGTGCCCGACATGGACGCCTGGCAGCAGGCCTACGACAGCGGCACCTACGCCGGGTTCGTCCAGCGGGTCGAGGCGCGTGCGGAGGGCAGCGACCAGATCCAGGGGACCCCGACGTTGCGGGTGGGGGGCCGGGAGATCGCCTACGCCGAGGCGGTCAACGCCACCCCGGAGGCCTTCAAGGCCCTCGTCCTGCAGCCGTAGGCCCCCGGTGCGAGGGGCCGGCCAGGGTGGGCAGGTGGTGCTGGTCCGGGGTGTCTGCACCCGCCGCGTGCTCAGCCCCTCCGGGTGAGTCCTGGGCTCAGGCGCGGTCGTACAGGCTGTGCGCTGCCGGGCGCAGGCACCAGCGCACGCTCATCAAAGCGATCGCCAGGGCGAGCAGGCCATAGACCAGCGGGACCCCCAGCCCGATCGCAGTAGGGATCCCCCACACGTCCAGGACGCTGGTGATCGAGACGGCGGCCGCCGCGGTGGCCAGGACCGGGGTGAGCGCGTGGGCGAGGTGGAAGGCGCCCGGTCGCCACCGCCAGACGGTGGCGACCACGACGGTGTTGAGCAGCTGCACCACGGTGGCCATCAGGCACCCCGCACCGGCCCCGATGGCGCCCATGAGCATCTGGCTGTCGTCGTTGACGGTCGCGAACACTGCACCCAGGCCGGCGCCGAGCACTGCTCCTGTGGGTGCACCGACCAGGAGGAGGCGCGGCAGCACTTTCACGCCGATCTGGAGGGCGGTCGTGGTGTGCGCGGTGTGCGTGGTGGAGGCAGGCACCTGCTCAGCCTGGCACAGCGGGGCCAGGGGTGGATGGCGCGACCGTGTACCTATGCACCGCGGGACGACCGCGCGGTTGGCTACGACGTGTGGTGGCTCCCGGACTGAGGTGCTTGGGCGGTGGGGGCGTCACCACCACCGGGCGCCGTGGACGACGCGGTGCGGTGAGCGGCCTGTCCGGGCGTCCTCGAGGAGCTGCTCGACCTGACCGAGACCGTCGCTGTCGTCGTCGCTCGCGTTGGCCTCCCAGCCGTGACTGGTACCGAAGGCGGTGAGGCGGGGGGTGCTGACGTGAACGAAGTCGCCGGTGACGACGCCGAGGATGTGCTCGTCGAGTTCGGTCAGGAGGTGCTCGGAACCGTCGTCGCAGGCGTCGCAGCCGCAGGTAGGCACGGTGGCCAGGGGGACGGCGGGTTCGCCTGCGCTGATGGTGACGATGTTGTCGTCGGGGCCGTCGAAGCCGCGGAAGCTCAGCACCACGGGGATCGCGCTCTGCTGGTGCGGGCGCAGTCGGTGGGCCCGGAGGGGGGCGATCCCGGAGGGGGAGCCGTCGCGCCACGTGTCGTCCGTGGGGGTGAGATCGATGGGTTCAAGGGTGGCCAGACCTGCGTCGGTGAGAACTCGCGCCCAGGCATCGGCTCGGACGGTGAGGATGCGGTACTTGGTGGGGTCCAGGCAGCGGGAGTACTCCTCCGGGGCGGGCTCGTGGTCGGGGTGGGGGTCAGGCCAGGCCGCGATGGACGTTGGGTCCTGCTCGAAGGCGGCATCGACGGCTGCGCGCAGGGTGTCCTGGTCCACGGCGGGGAGCGTAGGACGGACGGTGTTGCGCCGGGCCGCCAATGGCAGTCGTGACGGCGCCGGGGAGCATCCGGAGATCGACAGGACCGCGACGTCGCCGACGGCCGCGGCCGCGCACGATCCGCGGGATGACCGTGACGTCATCGACGTCCTGGCCAAGCGGTACGGCCTGAGGCCTCGGCTCTGCGACCCGGTCTGATGATCTTCCCTAGGGTGCTGGGTGTGCGACTGCGCCTGGGACTGCTGCTGTGGGTGGTCCAAGTGCTCTACCTGGCGGTGGAGCTGATCGCCGTCGCGGCCGTGCAGGCGCCGTACAGTCTGGTGGACAACACCATCAGCGATCTGGGCGCGGTGGGCTGTGCGACGGTGGCCTACCCCACCGGCCCGGTGCCGGTCTGCTCCCCGGGGCACGTCGCGGTCAACGTCTCCTTCGTGGTGTTCGGTGCGGCGATGGCCCTCGGAGCGGTGCTGCTGCGTCCCTTCTTGTTCACGGGCCGCGCTGGCTGGGTCACCACCGCCGTGTGGGTCGTGGCCGGGGTGGCGCAGGTGGGTTCCGGTCTGGTGCCCGTGGACGCCGACCTGGAAGGACACGCTCTGGTGTCGGCCCCGGGGATCGTCGCGACGGGACTGGCCAGCGTGCTGATGGGCTGGAGGGCCGGCACGTTGCGGCGTTGGCCGCGGTGGCGAGCGGTCGTGCTGGTCGTGGGGGCGGGGAGCCTGGTGTGTGGCGCGTTCTTCGTCGTGCGCCTGGACACCTCCTGGGGTGGTCTGCTGGAGCGGGCGGCCCTGTGGCCGTCCTGCGTCCTGCTGACACTGGTGGCCCACCTCCTGGGCGCCGCCAGTGCCCAGGAGGCCAGGAGCGTGCGGGGCAGGACTTCTCCAGCGCACTGACGTGAGCGCTCATCGGACGGGCCGTCCTCCGCCCTGAGCTGGACACGCTCATCGCCACGAGCGGTCGTCCCGACGGGTCGGACCGCCCCTCGCGACCCACGTCCCCGCCACCGCCTCACGGCACCAGGCCGGCCCCCGTCCCCGCCCGCTCGGCGTCGGCGGCGACGAGCTCGGCGTAGCGGCCCCCGGCGGCCAGGAGTTCGGCGTGCGTCCCGCGCTCGACGACCCGGCCGTGGTCGAGCACGGCGATCTGGTCGGCGTCGCGCACGGTCGAGAGGCGGTGGGCGATGGTGATCGTCGTGCGCCCTCGCGACAGCTCGGCGAGGGCGGCGGCCATGGCCCGCTCGGTGCGGGTGTCCAGCGCCGAGGTGGCCTCGTCGAGCAGGAGGACGGGCGGGTCGCGCAGGACGGTGCGGGCCAGGGCGATGCGCTGCTTCTCCCCGCCGGAGAACCGGTACCCGCGCTCGCCGACGACGGTGTCGTAGCCC
This sequence comes from Kineococcus mangrovi, assembly GCF_041320705.1. NCBI lineage: Bacteria > Bacillati > Actinomycetota > Actinomycetes > Kineosporiales > Kineosporiaceae > Kineococcus > Kineococcus mangrovi. The sequence continues at coordinate 56,139 of NZ_JBGGTQ010000006.1, read as the reverse complement.
TCCGGCAGCGCGCTGATCACGTCGTCGACCTGGGCGATCCGGGCGGCCCGGCGCAGCTCGGCGTCCGTGGCGTCCGGTGCGGCGAAGCGGAGGTTGTCGGCGACGGAGGCGTGCAGCAGGGACGTCTCCTGCGTCACGACACCGACCGCGTCGGACAGGGACCGGGCGGTGAGGTCGCGGACGTCGACGCCGTCGAGGCGGACCGCGCCGGTGTCGACGTCGTACAGGCGCGCCAGCAGGTACCCGAGCGTCGTCTTGCCCGACCCGGTGGCGCCGACGAGCGCGAGGGACGTCCCGGCCGGGACGTCGAGGGACACGTCCGCGACGGTGGGGGCGTCCGCGCCGGTGTAGCCGAACGACACGTCCTCGAACCGGACGTGCCCGCGCGGGTGCGGCAGCGTCCGTGCGCCCGGCCGCTCGGCCACTTCGACGGGGGTGTCGAGGTACTCGAAGACGCGGGTGAACAGGGCTGTGGAGGCGTGCAGCCGCACGACGATCCGCAGCAGCGCCCCCAGCGGCCGGAACAGCTGCCCCTGCAGCGTCACGAGCGCCACCAGCGTGCCGATGCTCAGCGCGGTCCCGGTGCCGCGGATCCACCCGCCGAGCAGGTAGGTCAGGGCGGGGACGGCGGCCATCGTCAGCGTGATGAGCGACCACTGCCAGCGGCCGGCCATCTCCGAGCCGACCTCGAGGCGGGCCACGTCGTCGGACTGGGCGGTGAAGCGCTCGACGACCTCGGGGGTGCGGCCCGTGGTCCGCGTCAGCAGGATCCCCGAGATCGACAGGGTCTCCTCGACGGTGGCGGACATCCCGGCGAGCTGCCGCTGCCGCTGGGCGGTGGTGCGCCGGCGCAACCGTCCGACGCGGCGGTTCAGCCAGACCGAGAACGGCAGGACGCAGAACGAGAACAGCGCGAGGCGCCAGTCCAGCGCGAGCATCGCGACGACGGTGACGACGACGGTGGCGAGGTTCTGCACGAGGTCGGCGCCGGTGCTGGTCACGACGGTCTGCAGGGCGCCGATGTCGTTGGCGATGCGGGACTGCACCTCACCGGTGCGGGTCCGGGCGAAGAAGCCCAGGGACATGCGTTGCAGGTGCGAGTACAGCGCGACCCGCAACCCGTGCATGACGGCCTGCCCGACCCGCGTCGTCAGCAGTCCCTGGACGACGTCGAGGGCGGTGCCGACGGCGACGGTGCCGACGAGCCCGGCCGCGAGCCAGGCCAGCAGCCGCAGGTCCCCCCGGGGCAGGGCGACGTCGACGACCTCGCGGACGAGGAACGGCGAGGCCACGCCGGCGACGGCGGAGCAGGCGATGAGGACGGCGACGACGACCAGCGTCCGGGTGTGCGGGCGGAACAGCCGCAGCACGCGGGCGATCTCGTCGCGGTGGGGTCGGTCGGGTCCTCCTGCGGTGGCGGTGGTGGTGGTGCCGGTCCTGCCCGGCCGGGAGGGGTCGCGTCCGGGGTCACCCCGCACGAGCTCACCTCTTTCTTGTGGTCGCCTCACAGTGAGGTTACCTCAAGAAAGGTAGGGTGCGGGGGTGGACGACCTCGACGGGGACCTGCTGGAGACGCTGCGCTCGGTGCAGTGGCGGCTGCGGCGCAGCGCCCACGGCGACGTCGACGACCTCGGCATCACCCCCGCCCAGGGCCGGGTGCTGCGCGTCGTCGGACGCTGCGAGCAACCGCCGCGGATGGGGGAGGTGGCCGTGCGGCTGCACATCGCCCCCCGCTCGCTCACCGACCTCGCCGACCCCCTGGAGCGGGCCGGGCTGCTGCGCCGGACCCCCGATCCGGGCAACCGCCGCTCGGTGCTCCTGGAGCTCACGGCGGCGGGCGCGTCCGTCCTCGAGGAGCTGCGGCGGCGCTCGCGGGCCACGGCGACGGGGGCGCTCGGGGTGCTGCCCGTCGAGGACCGTCGGCGGTTGCTGGAGCTCCTGCGGACGGTCGAGGGGGCGCTCGCCGACCCGGTCCGCTGAGCTCCCTGGTCACCGAACGGCGTCTCGCGACTACAGTCGGTCTCACCCGATCCGTCGAGGGAGGTGTCGAGCGTGCTGGAGCCCGCCGGGCCCACCGCCACCACGGGCACCGTGCCCGAGGCCCAGCTCGGCCTCGCCCTCGACGCCGCGCGCGTCGCGCTCTTCGACTACGACCTCCTCACCGGGGTGCTGCGGGCCGACGACCGCCTGGCCGCGCTGCTGGGCACCCCGGTCGAGACGACGGCGACGGGGTTCACGGACCACTTCTGCGCGCTGGTGGGCCCCGAGGAGACCCGCCGGTTCCGCGACGTCGTCACCCGCGCCGTCCAGACCGCCGCACCGTTCCACGTGGAACTGCGGGGTCGACCCGGGGGTGACCGCCCGGCGTGGGTGGGCGTCCGCGGCCGGGTGGTGCTGGAGGACCACCGGCCCGTGCGGTTGCTCGGCGTCGTGCGCGACACGACGGGGGACCACGTCGTCGACGCGGCCAGCGCGCTGGAGTCGTTGCCGGCCGCCTACTACGCGCTCGACCACGGGGGGTCGCTGCGCGCCCTGAACGCCGAGGGCGAACGCCGTGCGGGACGGTCGCGGGAGGAGCTGCTCGGCCGGCCCTGGGGTGACGTCTTCCCCCTCGCCTCCGGGTCCGAGGCCGACCGGGTGCTGCAGTCGGTCGAGCGCACCGGCCGCGCCGAGACCGTCGAGCTGCTGCACCCCGAACCGCTGTCCCTGTGGTGCGAGCTGCGGGCCTGGCCCGACGGGGACGGGACGAGCGTCCTGCTGCTGCCGTCGACGGCGCGCCGGGAGGCCGAGGAGGCGGCGCAGCGGGCGCGGACCCAGGTCCAGGTGCTGACCCGTGTCGGCTCCCACCTGTCCGGGACGCTGGACGCCGAGACGGCCGTGTCCCGCCTGTCCGGCATCCTCGTCCCCGTCCTCGGCGACTGGTGCATCGTCTCGGTCGTCCAGGACCAGTCCACGCTGCGCGACGTCGGCTGCCAGCACGCCGACCCCACGCGGCAGGACCTGCTCGAGGCCTACCGCTCGCACCGGATGCGGGCCGTCGCCGGCCACAGCCCCGGTGGGCCGCCGTTCATCCTCCAGGCGATCCGCACGGGACGTCCCGTGACGCTGCCCGTCCCCGCCGTCACCGCCATCCAGCAGGTCGTCGGACCCGGACGGGCCTTCGACGAGATCACCGCGCTGGCCCCCGAGCACGTCGTCGTCCTGCCGCTGCGGGCGCGCGGGAGGACCGTCGGCGTCGCCACCCTGGGCCGGGACCGGGGCCGGCGGGGGTTCGACCCCGAGGACCTCGCGACCCTGTCCGGCGTCGCCGAACGCGCCGCCCTCGCCCTCGACACCGCCCGGCTCTACGGGCAGCAGCAGCGCATCGCCGAAGGGCTGCAGCGCGACCTGCTGACCCCGCCCGCGCAGTCCCCGCACTGGCAGACGGCGGTGCGCTACCGGCCGGCGGCCCACGCCGCCCAGGTCGGCGGCGACTGGTACGACGCCTTCCACCAGCCCGACGGCACGACGACCCTGGTCATCGGCGACGTCGTCGGCCACGACACCGCCGCCGCGGCGGCCATGGGGCAGCTGCGGAACCTGTTGCGCGGCATCGCCTTCGCCGCACCCGACCGGCCCGCAGCTCTCCTGCGGCGGCTCGACGCCGCCGTGGCGGGCCTGGGGGTGGGGACGCTGGCGACCGTCCTGGTGGGGCGCCTGCACCCCCGCCCCGACGGGGTGGTCCTGGAGTTCTCCAGCGCCGGGCACCCCGCCCCCGTCGTGCTGCGCCGCACCGGGACCGCGGTGCCGCTCGGGGTCGCCGAGGGGCGCGAGGGCCCGGACCTGCTGCTGGGCATCGACCCGGCCACCCCCCGCCACGACGGCGAGGTCGTGCTGCGACCCGGCGACACCGTCCTCTTCCACACCGACGGTCTCGTCGAGCGGCGCGACCAGGACCTCGACGAGGGCACGGCGTTGCTGCTGGCCGCGGTCGAACGGCACGCCCGGCTCGACCTGGAGGGGCTGTGCGACGCCGTCCTGGACGACCTGCTGCCGTCCCGGCCCGAGGACGACGTGGCCGTCGTCGCCGTTCGCACCCGGGACTGACCCTCCGCCCGCCAGCACCACCGACCGTGAGCACTGCGCCGCCGGACGACCTGCCCACCCGCTCCGTCGCCTGACGCGTCACCGCCCGGGGACCTCGCCCGCTCGCGCGCCGCCCTGCACCCCGGTGCGGACGCGCTGCGCGAACTGCGCCTGGTCCGCAGCGAGCGGCAGCGGCGCGACTCCCGGCTCGTCGGACCCACCGACGTGCGCGTCCTCGTGACCTGGACCGCCCCGTGAGGCGGGACCGCGTGCCGGGCCTCCTCGTCCCGGCCCTGCCCGCGGCGCGCGTCGCGTGGCTGCGCCTCGTCCTGGGCGCCTTCGCCCCCCTCGACGCCACCCTCGTCACCGACCACGTCCTGCAGCACGTCCACGTCGGTGCGTTCTGACGGCCCGTCCTGGTGGGGCGGGTCCTGCACCTGCCCCCGCCGACGACGGTGACGGCCTCGCCGGCGCTCGCCGCGATGGTGCTCGGCGTCGTCCTGGCCCTGCCGCGGCGGACCCGGCACCTGGCGGGCTGGCCGACCTCGCCCGGTCCCTGGCCCCCGTCGCGCTCTGGCTGCGCGGGAAGCGGCTGCACCTCCGGTCGGGGCCGTGACGCTGTTCCACGTCTCGACACCTGACGCTCGGCATCCACTTCCTGCCGACCGTCGTGTGCTGGGCGGCCTTCCTGCCCCTGGAACGCCTCGGCGCGCTCCGCCGGGTCCGACCGGTGGCGGGCCGACCGGTGCGGGAACCGGTCTGAACGTCCGGGGGTCCCCCCGTCCTCGTCGTGCACCTCGTGGCGCCGTTCGAGGAGGCGCGGGGCTGAGGTTCCCCGGTCGTCACGGCATCCGCTCGCGCAGCGACCGCCGGTCCAGTGCTCGTTCTGCCGACGTCAGCAGCTCACCGAGAGGCATCGGGAGCTCCGCGTCGAGGTCGGCGACGGCGACCTCGGTCGTCCGCCACTCCCGCTCCAGCAGCGGGACGAGCTCGCGTGCGCGCCCGGTGAGGTCGACGACGCGCTCGCGGCCGTCCACCCCGCGAGCGGTCCGCAACCACCCGTCGCGGCGCATCTGCGCGACGGTCTGGCTGGCGGCGGAGTGCGTCACCCCCGTCGCCCGCGCCACCTCGCGGATCGTCAGCGGACCGTGCGCGAGGACGGCCCGCACGACGGGGGAGTACCGCGGCCGCCACCCCTCCAGGCCGAGGTCCGCGCCGAGGTCGGCGACGTCGTGCTCCAGCCGGTCCAGCAACCGCCGCAGCTGCGTCCCCAGGCCCGTGACGTGCAGGTCCTCCCGGCTCACGGCAGCGCGGCGAAGCGGTCGGTGGCGGCGGTGACGGGGGCGAGGAACGCGTCGCCGCCGTGCCCGGCGTCCTCCACGACGACGAGCTCGCTGCCGGGCCAGGCCCGGTGCAACCGCCAGGCGGTGTCGAGCGGGCTGGAGACGTCGAGCCGGCCGTGGACGAGGACACCGGGGACGCCGGCGAGCCGGTCCGCACCCGCGACGAGGTCACCGCCCGGGGCGAGGTCGGCGAGGAACCCCGCCGCGGCGAAGTAGTGCGTGACGAGCCGGGCGAAGGCGAGGCGGAACGCCGGGTCGGCGTAGCGCGGGTCCGGCCGGTGACCCGGGGCGAGGGAGACGTGGACGTCCTCCCACGTGCACCAGTCCCGGGCCGCCCGGTCCCGGACGCCCGGGTCGGGGTCGTGCAGCAGCCGCGCGTACGCCGCGGCGAGGTCGCCGTCGCGGTCGCCCGGTGGGACGGCGTCGCGGAACGCCTCCCACTCGCGGGGGAAGACGCGGCCGACGTCGCGGGTGATCCACTCCACCTCCCGCCGCGTCGTCGTCGCCACCGAGAACAGGACGAGCGCGCGGACGCGGTCGGGATGGCGCTGGGCGTGGGCGAGCCCCAGCGTGCTGCCCCACGACGCCCCCAGGACGAGCCAGCGCTCGATACCGAGGTGCTCGCGCAGCCGTTCGACGTCGGCGAGCAGGTGCGCGGTGGTGTTGGCCGACAGGTCGACGAGGTCGTCCGCCGCCGACGGGGTGCTGGCCCCGCAGTTGCGCTGGTCGAACTGGACGATCCGGTAGCGGGCCGGGTCGAGGTACCGCCGCCACCCGGGTGTCGCCCGGCCACCCGGTCCGCCGTGGAGGACGACGGCGGGTGTCCCGGCCGGGTTCCCGCTGACCCACCACGCGACGCGGTGGCCGTCGCCGACGTCGAGCACCCCGTGCGCGTGCGGTGCGCCCTCCCGGTAGCCGACCACGACGCTCCCCCGATGCAACAGTGCTGTTGCATCCACGCTACCCGGTCAGAGCGAGAAGACGCCCCAGCAGATCGCGTCCCGCCGTCCCTGGTCCTCCAGCACGAGCGTCCGCACGGCCGCCGGCAACCGGTCGCGCTGCCGGTCCCGCACCGCGCGACCCGCCGCCACGCCCGCGTCGGCGACGACCGCCTTGATCGCGTACGCCGCCGCGCCGAGGTCGTGCTCGGCGACGTGGGCCACGCACGCGGCCTGCCCCGCGGCGTAGGCGGCGAAACGCGCCGCCCCGCGCAGGGGTCGCGCCGCCCCCATCGCGTGCCCGCCGAGGGCCCGGCACCCCGTCATCGGCAGCGACCCCGCCACCCAGGCCCGGGTGGCGTCGACGGCCTCGCGCGGGCGCCGGTCCTCCGGGCGCTCGCGCTCGAACAGCTCCAGGACGTGCTCGGCGCAGTCCGCCGCCCACGACGCCAGCAGGTGGTGGTCCTCGTCCGTCAGGGAACCGCCGCGGCGGACGGTGACCAGGCGCGGGTCGCGGACGGCGGGCAGGATCACGCGGCGCCCCGCCCCACCGCCCACAGCGCCGCCACCAGCCGTCCCGACCAGGACCGCAGGGTGTCGGCGACGTGCACGGCGTGCTCGGGCCCCGACCGGCCCCTCACCGGCGGACCCGCGCGACGTCGTCGAGGGCCTGCTCGGCGCCCACGCCCCACTCCCGGCAGGGGGCGCCGTGCACCTCCTCCCACCAGCTCACGCGCGCACCCACGGGTCCTGCGGCCGCCGCCCCGGGACGAACCCGACCGAGGCCGCCAGCGCTCCCGCCTCCGCCAGCCCGTGCCCGACGGCGCCGGGGTGGTGGGCGTCGCTGCCGAACGTCAGCCGTCGCCCGCCCTCCTGCACCCACCACCGCAGGACGGCCGGGTGCAGCGGGAGCCGGGTGTTGAACTCCAGGCACCGCTGCGTCCCGGCGAGCGCCCGCAACGCGGTGCGCAGCTCCTCCTCGAACTCCGTCGGGTCGAACTCCCCGGGCCAGCTGCGCACCGGGTAGTCGAGGTGCGCGAACGTGTCGAAGTCCGCCGTCGCCATCCGGCACACCTCGGCGAGGTAGTCGCGGAACACGTCTGCCGCGGGCCGCTGCTCGAACAGCAGCCACGGTTCGGCGTACGCCTCCCCGTCCCACAGGCAGTGCAGCGACCCCACGACGCGGTCGACGGGTTCCAGCCCGGCCAGTTCCGCGGCGTGCAGGTGCGGCTGCCCGACCTCACGGCCGCTGAGGACGACGAGGCCGGGGAACTCGGCGCGGCAGCGGTCCAGGCTCTCGCGGTAGGCGTCCGCGTCCGGCAACGGCGCCCGCAGGATCCCGTCGACGACGAACTCGCCGTGCTCCTGCGCGAGGAACCCGGCGCGGAACGGCGTGAGGTCGACGTGTTCGGTGAAGGCGACGGACGGCAGGTCCAACGCGACGGCACGGGCGCACGTCTCCCGCATCGCGCCGACGTTGCGCGCGTCCCAGGAGAACTGGCTGTGCACGTGACCGTCCGGTGGCAGCACCCGGCCAGCCTGTCAGCCGCAGCCCGAAGGGGCCAGGGCCGGGAGGGGTCGGTGCCTGGACCGGTACGTTTCCACCCGCTCAACCGTCCCGAACGGGTGGAGACGTACCGGTTCCGGCAGCTCGAGGAGGGTGACGAGGTGGAGGTCCATCCGCCGGCGCCGTGATTCCGGTCAGCTCCCCAGCACCAGCGCCAGGTGCAGCGCCAGCCGGTCCCGCCCGTCGTCGAGGTCGTACCCGCTGACGGCGGTGATCCGCCGCAACCGGTGGTAGAGCGTCTGCCGGTGGATCGACAGCGCCTCGGCGCTCCGCTGCGCCGACCCGGCGAGGTCGAGGTAGGTCCGCGCGGTGCGGACGAGGTCGGGGTCGGCGGCCAGCAACCGGCGGGCCCGCTCGTCGAGCACGACGTCGGCGAGCGCGGCCGGGTCGCCGAGGGCGTGCAGCCGCAGGGCGCCGAGCCGTTCCCACTCCCGCACCCCGGCGCCCCCCGAGCGCAGCGCCGCGTCGGCCTGCTGCCAGCCGGTGTGCGCCGACCCCGCGGCGACCGTCCCCGAGACCCCGACGGCCAGCCCGCCGGGGTGCTGGGGCAGCAGGGCCGCGGCGGCCCGTTCCGCGACGTCCCTGCCGCCGAGCGGGGTGGGCACGACGAGGGCGGCCCGGTGGCCGACGGCCGCGGACAGCACGGCCCGCGGCAGCAACCAGCCGTTGACGGCGCCGGTCGGGCCGCCGTCGACGGGCGCGATCGCCACGACGGCGACGGTCGGGGTCAGCAGCCCGTCGCGCTGCAGCTCCTCCGCGGCCCGGGCGCGCGAGCCCGTGTCGGTCGACAGCAGCTCACCGACGGCCCACGTGGTGCGGTCGGCCGTCCGCGCGCGGGTGGCGAGGTGCGCGGCGAGGAGGTCGAGGGCGTCGTGGACGCGGTCGAGGTGCTGGGCGCGGACCCGGTCGTGCGGGTCGAGCAGCCACAGGTAGCCGTAGGTGACGCCGCGCCAGCGCACGGGCAGGCACCACCGCGCCAGTCGCCCGGACGAGGTGTCGCCGGGGATGCGCAGCGGGGCGGTGGCGCGGGCGATCCCGAACCCCGCGAACAGCTCCTGCACGAGCGGGTCCGAGCGCCGCCGCAGGATGGACCGGCGACGGACGTCGTCGATGACCTCCTCGTGCCCGGAGCTGGCCACGAGCAGCAGGTCGCGGTCCTCCAGCGTCGCCGGCGCCCCGGTGAGCTCGGCGACCGTGTCGACGAGGTCCTGCACCTGCTCGGTCGGGCTCACCCGCCCATCATCCACGTGGATGACGATCCCGGCGGAAGACGTGGCAGCCGTCAGTGGCTCTCGTCACGCCGACGTTCTAGCGTCGAAGGGTGTTCGGACAACTCCTCCTGGGCGTCGCCGGCAACGACGGCGTGCGCCGGCTCGTGACCGGCAGCATCCTCAGCCGGCCCGTCGTCTCCCGCTTCGTCGCCGGCGACGACGTCGACGCGGCCGCCGGTGCGGTCCGCGACCTCGCGGCGCAGGGCATCGCGGTGAGCCTCGACCGGCTCGGTGAGGACGTCACCGTCCCGGAGCAGGCCGACGAGACCGTCGCCGGCTACACCGAGCTCCTCGACCGCCTCGCCGGCGAGGGCCTCACCAGCGGCAACGAGATCTCGATCAAGCTCTCCGCCCTCGGCCAGGGGCTCGGCCCCGACGGGCCGCGGCGGGCCACCGAGCGCGCCCGCCTCCTCCTCGAGCGCGCCCACGCCGCCGGCGTGGACGTCACCGTCGACATGGAGGACCACACCCGCGTCGACGACACCCTCGCGACCGTCCGCGCGCTGCGCGCCGACTTCCCGCGCACCGGCTGCGTCCTGCAGTCGATGCTGCGCCGCACCGAGGGCGACGCGCGCGACCTGGCCCGCCCCGGGTCCCGCGTGCGGCTGGTCAAGGGCGCCTACAACGAACCGCCGGAGGTCGCGCACCCGGCCAAGGCCGACGTCGACAAGGCGTACGCGCGGTGCCTGCGGGCGCTGCTCGACGGCGGCGCGTACCCGATGATCGCCACCCACGACCTGCGCATCGTCGCCCTCGCCGAGGAACTCCTGCGCGACAGGCAGGAGGGGTCGGCGGAGTTCCAGATGCTCTACGGCATCCGCTCGGCCGAGCAGCGGCGCCTGGCCCGCGACCACACCGTCCGCGTGTACGTCCCCTACGGCACCGACTGGTACGGGTACTTCTCCCGCCGCCTGGCCGAACGCCCCGCGAACCTCGCGTTCTTCGCCCGCTCGCTCGTCGCCGGCTGACCGGCCCCCGCTGCAGAAACCCGACACGGAAGGAAACCGTCGTGCAATCCGTGACCGACGTCCCCGCCCCGCGCAACGAACCCGTCCACGGGTACGCCCCCGGCAGCCCCGAGCGCAAGCTCCTCACCGACGCCCTCGCCGCGCACGTGGCGAACCCCGTCGACCTCACCCAGACCATCGGCGGGCAGGAGGTGCTCGGCGGGGGGACGCGCGTCGACGTCGTCCAGCCCCACCAGCACGCGAGCGTCCTCGGCACGTTCGGCACCGCCACCCGCGACCAGGCCCGCGCGGCCGCCGACGCCGCGCTCGCCGCCCGCCGCGACTGGGCCGCGATGGACTACGACGACCGCGCCGCGGTGTTCCTGCGGGCGGCCGACCTCCTCGCCGGACCCTGGCGCGAGAAGATCGCCGCCGCGACGATGCTCGGGCAGTCCAAGACCGCCCAGCAGGCCGAGATCGACGCCCCCTGCGAGCTCGTCGACTTCTGGCGGTTCAACGTCGCGTTCGGCCGCCGGCTCCTGGAGGAGCAGCCGGTCTCGGGCCCCGGCGTCTGGAACCGCCTCGACCACCGACCGCTCGAGGGTTTCGTCTACGCCGTCACGCCGTTCAACTTCACGGCCATCGCCGGGAACCTGCCGACGGCCCCCGCCCTCATGGGGAACACCGTCGTCTGGAAACCCTCCCCGACGCAGACGCTCGCGGCCTGGCACACGATGAAGCTGCTCGAGGCCGCCGGGTTGCCGCCGGGCGTCATCAACCTGCTCACCGGTGACGGCGTGGACGTCTCCGAGGTCCTGCTCGCCGACCCGCACCTCGCCGGCATCCACTTCACCGGCTCCACCGCCACGTTCCAGCACCTGTGGCGGACGGTGGGGGAGAACATCGCGGACTACCGCACGTACCCGCGCCTGGTGGGGGAGACCGGCGGCAAGGACTTCGTCGTCGCCCACCCCTCGGCCGATCCCGCGACCCTGTCGACGGCGATGACCCTCGGCGCGTTCGAGTACCAGGGGCAGAAGTGCTCGGCGGCCTCCCGCGCGTTCGTGCCGAAGTCGGTGTGGGACGTCGTGGGCGAGGAGTTCCTCGGCCGCGTCGACTCCCTCACCTACGGCGACGTGAGCGACCTGTCGAACTTCGGCGGCGCCGTCATCGACGCCCGCAGCTACGCCAAGAACGTCGCCGCGATCGAGCGCGCCCGCCGCACCGACGGCCTGACGATCGCCTCCGGCGGGACGTACGACGACTCCGAGGGGTACTTCGTCCGCCCGACCGTCGTCCTGGGCCAGGACCCGACCGACGAGGCGTTCTGCACCGAGTACTTCGGTCCGTTCCTCGCCGTCCACGTCTACGACGACAGCCGCCCCGGTGCCTGGGCGGACGTCCTGAGGACGGTGGACGAGGGCGCGGCCTACGGGCTGACGGGGTCGGTCGTCGCGGACGACCGCACGGCCGTGGCGGAGGCGTCACGGGCGTTGCGGTTCGCCGCCGGGAACTTCTACGTCAACGACAAGCCGACCGGCGCGGTCGTCGGGCAGCAGCCGTTCGGGGGTTCGCGCGCCTCGGGCACCAACGACAAGGCCGGGTCGATCCTCAACCTGCAGCGCTGGACGAGCCCCCGCGCGATCAAGGAGACGTTCGTCGCGCCGACCACGCACGTCTACCCGCACATGCGCTGAACGTCAGCTGGTTGAGAACGCGCCGACGGGGGTAAGGGGCCGTCATGACGCAACCCACGGGGTCCGGCACCCGGACCGACGACCTGAGCGTGTCGCACGGGCCCGGCCCGGCCGCCTCGACGAGCACCCACCGTCGCGACGAGAGCGTGGGCCAGCTCGTCGGCCAGCTGACCGAGCAGATGTCCCGCCTGGTGCGGGACGAGGTGCAGCTGGCCAAGGTCGACCTGACCGCCAAGGGCAAGAAGGCCGGCGTCGGGATCGGGATGTTCTCCGGGGCCGGTCTGCTCGCGTTCTTCGGCGTCGGTGCGCTCGTCACGACGGCGATCCTGGGCCTGGCGCACCTGGTGCCGGCCTGGCTGTCCGCGCTGATCGTCGCCGTCGTGCTGTTCGCCGTCGCCGCGGTGCTGGGGCTCGTGGGCAAGAAGGAGGTCCAGCAGGCCACCCCGCCGGTGCCGCAGAGCGCCGTCGACGGCCTCAAGCAGGACGTCCAGACCGTGAAGGAGGGGCTGCAGCGGTGAGCGGGACGACCCCCACCCCCGGCACGGGGCCCACCCCCACCGACCGCGACGCCCTCGTCGAGGACATCGAGAAGACCCGTGAGCGCCTCGCGGCGACCGCGGACGCCCTCGCGGCCAAGGCGGACGTCAAGGCCCAGGCCACGGCGAAGGTCGACGAGCTGAGGTCCACCGCCCAGCACCGCGTCCACGAGACGAGCGAACGCGCGCCGGGCACCCCGCCGCAGCAGACCGCGGTCCTCGTCGGCGCGATCGTCGTCGCCACCGCGCTCGCGGTGTGGCTCGTCGTGCGGAGGCGGTGACCGTGAACACCGCGAAGCTCCTCTACCGCCCCCTCGGCCTGGCCACCGGCGCCCTCGGCGGCGTCCTGGCCGGGACCATCGTCAAGCAGGTGTGGCGCAAGGCCTCCGGGGAGGAGGACGCGCCTGACGCGCTGCAGCACGAGTACCCGTGGAAGGAGGTCCTGCTGGCGGCCGCCCTCCAGGGCCTCGTCTTCGCCGTCGTCAAGGCCGCCTCCGACCGCGGCGGCGCGGTGCTGTTCGAGAAGCTCACCGGCTCCTGGCCGGGTGACTGAGCGCTCCCCTGGGCGCAGCGCCCCGGCGCGGGGGTCACCGCCGGGGACGGCGAGGTCAGCCCACCTCCGCTCGCACGAGCGGCGCGACCTCGGTCCCCAGCAGCTCGACGGCCTTCATGACGTCCGCGTGCGGCATCGTCCCGGCGGACAGGTGCAGCATGAACCGGTCGATCCCCAGCTGCTCGTGCTGCAGGAGGATCTTCTCGGCGACCTCGCGCGGGGAGCCGACGAGCAGCGCGCCCCGGCGGCTGCGGGCGGCCTCGTAGGACGTGTGGGAGAAGTAGCCCCAGCCGCGCTCCTGCCCGAGCTGGTTCATGACGCCCTGGTAGGGCTTGAAGTGCACGTCGGTCGCCTGCTGCGTCGTCGGTGCGACGAACCCGTGCGAGTGCGTCGCGACGCGCAGCACCGACTCGTCGTGCCCGGCGCGGCGGCCGGCCTCGCGGTACAGCTCGGCCAGGGGCGCGAACTGCTCGGGCATCCCGCCGATGATCGCGATGGCCAGCGGCAGGCCGAGGGTCCCGGCGCGCACGACGGACTGCGGGTTGCCGCCGACGGCGATCCACACCGGCAGCGGCTGCTGCACGGGCAGCGGGAACACCCCGAGGCCGGGGACGCCGGGCCGGTGCTTCCCGCCGGCCCACGTCACCGCGGCGGGGTCGTCCCGGATCGCCAGCAGCAGGTCCAGCTTCTCGGCGAACAGCTCGTCGTAGGCGTCGAGGTCGTGGCCGAACAGCGGGAACGACTCGATGAACGAGCCGCGACCGGCCATGATCTCGGCGCGTCCGTCCGACAGGCCGTCCAGCGTCGCGAACTGCTGGAACACCCGGACGGGGTCGTCGGAGGACAGCACGGTGACGGCGCTCGACAGCCGGATGCGGGACGTCCGGGAGGCCGCAGCGGCCAGGACGACGGCCGGGGCGGACGCGGCGTAGTCGGCCCGGTGGTGCTCGCCGAGGCCGTAGACGTCGAGGCCGACCTGGTCGGCGAGCTCGATCTCCGCCACGACCTCCCGCAGCCGCTGCGCGTGCGAGACGGTCGTGCCCGTCCCCGGGTACGGCGTGGTCTCCGCGAACGCGCTGATCCCGATCTCCACGATCCCCAGCCTCCTGATTGAAGTCTCAATGATATGAGACGAGGGTACCCGGGTCCGGGACGAGCTGCAGCCCGCTGGAGGTCAAGATGTCCTGGTGAGCGACCTGTTGAGCATCGGGACCGTCGCCGCGCGGGCCGGGGTCTCCGTCGCGGCGCTGCGCTACTACGAGGAGCGCGGCCTGGTCACGGCCGTCCGGGACGCGGGCGGGCGCCGCCGCTTCCCCCGGCACGTCCTGCGCCGGCTCGCCGTCGTCGCGGCCGGTCAGCGCGTGGGGCTGTCGCTGGCCGACATCGGGGAGGCGCTGGCTACCCTGCCCGCCGACCGTCCCCCCACGGCCCGGGAGTGGGCGCGCGTCGGGCGCCGGTGGCAGCAGCTGCTCGACGCCCGCATCCGGGAGCTGGAGGGGCTGCGCACCTCCCTGACGGGCTGCATCGGCTGCGGCTGCCTCTCGCTGACCCGCTGCACCCTGGTCAACCCCCACGACGAGGCGGCGGAGGAGGGCAGCGGGTCCCGGTGGCTGCGCGCGGCGACCGCGAGCGGCGACGGCGAGCGGTGAGCCGACGGCCCGGGTCGGCGCTAGGTTCTGGACGTGGTCGCCCGCCTGCCCTTCGGACCCGCGGTGCAGCTGCGCCGCGCCTACGAGCAGGTCGACTGGTCCCGCACCAGCACCGGTCACCCCCAGTCCTGGCCCCGGACGCTGCGCCGGGCGATGGAGCTGGCGCTGGAGACCCGGTTCGCCCTGCTCATCTGCTGGGGCCCGGACCTGGAGATGGTCTACAACCAGGCCTACGCCGACACGATCGGGGACAAGCACCCCGCCGCCCTCGGCCGGCCCGCGCGCGAGGTCTTCCCCGAGGCGTGGGACGACCTGGGGCCCCTGTTCGCCCAGGCCCGGCGGGGCGAGGCCGTCCACTTCGAGGACCTGCCGGTCCTGCTGGACCGCCACGGGCACCTCGAGGAGACCTTCTTCACCTTCTCCTACTCCCCGGTGCGCGGCGACGACGGCGAGATCGCGGGCGTCATGGACATCGCCACCGAGACCACCCGCCAGGTCCAGGACCACCGGCGCCTGGAACTGCTCACCCGCCTCGGCGACCTGGCCTCGGAGCTGCAGCCCCCGGCCGAGCTGGCCCGCAGGGCCCTGGACGTGCTGTCCACCGCCCCCCTGGACCTGCCGGAGGTGGACCTGCAGCTGCCCGGCGGACCCACCCGCCTGCCCCCGCCGCCCGCCGTCCTGAAGCCCCGCCAGGTGCTCGTCGAGGACGTCGAGCAGGGCCGGCTGGCCTGGGTGCGCATCCCCGCCGCCCTCGGCGGGGACTCCCCGGGGGTCCTGGCGGCCCGGCTCAGCGAGCGGGTGCCCCTCGACGCGGCCTACCGCGACTTCGTGCGCCTCGTGGCCGCCACCGTCGGCGACGCGTTGTCGGCCGCGGCCTCCTACGAGGCCGAGCGGCGCCGCGCCGACCTGCAGCAGTGGCAGGCGCAACGGCTGGCCGGGCTCGTCGCCGTCGCCCAGGCCCTGCCCTCGGTCGAGACCGAGGACGACGTCCTGAAGGTCCTCGGCCGCGGGGCGGCGGGGCTGCTGGGGGCCGACGGCATCGTGCTGGGTCTGCTGGAGGACGGGACGCTGCGGGTGCGCGGGGACGAGCACGACCCCGCCGTCGGCGCCGTGGGGGCGGCCCTGCGCGGGACCGCGGTCGTCTCCGACGACGGGACCACGGGCTGGCCCCTGTGGGTGGGGGACCGCGTCATCGGCGCGCTGGGCCTGTCCTGGCGGCGGCCGCGGGAGCTGTCGGCCGAGGACACCGACCTGCTCACGGCCCTGGCCGCCTCGACGGCCCAGGCGCTGGACCGGGTGCGGGCCACGCAGGCCGAGCGCACCGCCGCCGCAGCGGTCCGGACGATGGCCGAGACGTTGCAGCGCAGCCTGCTGACGGCCGCGCCGCAGCCGCAGCACCTGGAGACCGCGGTCCGCTACCTGCCCGCGGCCGAGCACGCCCAGGTCGGCGGCGACTGGCACGACGCGTTCCTCACCGCGGCCGGGGCCGCCTGCCTCGTCATCGGCGACGTCACCGGTCACGACCAGGACGCCGCGGCGGCCATGGGGCAGGTCCGCAACCTGCTGCGGGGCATCGGCTACTCCCTGGAGGTCTCCCCGGCCGCCGCGCTGTCGGCGCTGGACCGGGCCATGCGCGACCTCGGGGTGGGGGCGCTGGCGACGGGGATCCTGGCCACCGTCGAACCCCTGGAGGGTTCGACGACCTGGCGGTTGCGCTGGTCCAACGCCGGGCACATGCCCCCGCTCGTCGTCAGCCCGGACGGCGGCGTCGAGCTGCTGCGCACCAGCCCCGACCTGCTGCTCGGGCTCGACGCCGGGTTCGTGCGCGCCGACCACGTGCACGGCCTGGCACCGGGGGCGACGGTGCTGCTCTACACGGACGGTCTCGTGGAACGGCGCGGCGCGTCCCTCGACGAGGGGCTGACGTGGCTGGCCGAGACGGCGGGCCGGTTCGCGGGCCGGGGACCGGAGGAGCTGTGCGACGGCGTCCTGGAGCTCGTCGCCGGTCACGCCGAGGACGACGTCGCGGTCCTCGCGGTGCGCGTCCGGCCCTGAGGGTCGGGGCGGGGACGCGCGTACCCGCCGTCCTGAAGCCCCGCCCACCGCTCGAAGACGTTGCGGTGCGGCAGGTTGCGGGTGAGGAGGGCGTTGAGGCCGTAGAGCGCGAGGAACGGCAGCGTCCCCAGCAGCGCGTACTGGTCGGCGTGCCGCAGCTCGTGCCGCCGCCGGCGCTCCCCGCCGAGCCCGCCGTGCAGCCAGACGTTGCCGACGGTCGTCCCGCCCCGGCCGTACGTGCCGCGCGGCATCCCGGAGCACTCCACGAACAGGTCCTCACCCACGAAGACCGTCGCCCCGTGCCGCAGGGCCCAGGCGAGCGCGAGCGCGCTGGCGGGGAGGTTGCGGGCGGCGCGGAACGCGATCCAGCCCCAGGAAGCAGAAGAGCGCCGGTCCCTCACGGGGACCGACGCTACTTCGACAGAGCGGACGACGAGACTCGAACTCGCGACCCTAACCTTGGCAAGGTTATGCGCTACCAACTGCGCTACGTCCGCAACGTGCGGTGATGACTCTACACGCCCACGAGCGCGAGGGCGTACTCCTCGAACCACTCCCCGGCTGCGGGTTCACCCGGTCGGCAGCTCCCGTCGGACTCCCCGGGCCGCTTGACCCACAGCCAGGCGTCGACGACGTCCACCCCCGTCAGCGTCGAGGGCAGCCGCCCGGTCCGGCGGCCCGGCGGGTTGCACCAGTCCTCGTCCCGGCCCGTGGTGACCGGCGCGCCCGCCCCGTTGCGGCTCGTGTCGACGACGAAGTGCGCCCCGCCCAGGAGGCGGGACAGCCTGCGGCCGTAGGCGACGGTGGCGTCCGTGGGCTGGAAGTTCGAGACGTTGAGGGCGAAGCCGGCGGCCCGGTCGATCCCCGCCGCCCGCAGCGCGGCCGCCAGCGCGGGCAGGTCCTGCACCCAGCCCGCGTGGCCCGCGTCGACGTAGACGTGGGTGGCGGGCAGCGCGGTGAGGACCTCGACGGCGTGGCGCAGCAGCCCCAGCCGCTCCCGGACCGGGACCGTCCCGCAGCCCGTGACCGCGGAGGCGACGGCGTCCGGTTCGAGCACGACCACGGCCGGGCGCTCCCCGATCCCGGCGGCCAGTTCCCGGACCCACGCCAGGTAGGCGTCCTCGTCGGCGGCCCCGCCGGCCGAGAAGGACCCGCAGTCGCGGCCGGGGACGTCGTAGGCGACGAGGACGGGCAGCTCGCCCGCCGCGGCGGCGGCCGCCGTCAGCGCGCGGGCCCGTTCGCGGGGGGCGTCCCCGGTGAACCACGTCGCCGTCGGCGCCTGCGCCAGCGGCCGCAGCGCGTCGGCGAGGTCGGTGCGGCCCGCCGCCTCGTGGGCGGCGAGCCGCCGGTGGGAGAGGGAGTCCGGGTCGGACCACAGCGGCTGCAGGCCCAGTCGCGGCACGGTCTCCCCCACGGCGCCCCCGCCCACGGTCAGGGCGGCGACGAGACCGCCGGCGACCCCCAGCACACCCGCACGCCGCAGCGGTCCCCGTCGCACGCCCACCCCACCCGATCGCGCGGGCCGGTCCCGCCACCCCCAGTCCACCCCGCGGGCACCCGCGCCGGCCACGGTCCGCGACGGGTCGGGACCCGTCCGGGTGAGGGGACCGCCCGTGCGGCCCACGACCACCACCGGTTCCGACCGGGCCTCAGCCCGCGCTCAGCGCCTCCAGCTCACCGTCCGCGTCCACGTGCAGGTTCAAGCGGTCGGGGCGGAGGTCCGAGGTCATCTCCGAGCCCGGGCGCAGGACGCGCACCGGCCGCCCCTGGGCTCGCGCCCTCTCGAGGGCACCGCTCACCGAGAGCCCGGCGAAGTCGTCCAACCACGTCTCGTCGGGGTGGTCCCCCGCGCCCACCTCACTGCCGGTCGAGCACGAACGTCTCCTCGTCCAGCACCTCCTCGACCCCCAGGTACGCGAGGTCGGACACGAACCGGCGGCGGGAGACCGGAGCGTCGTCGGTGGCGCGCAGGTACTGCCCGTACACCTCGTCGGTCGAGAGCATCCCCGACCACGCCGGTGCGTCCCGGAACCACCGCACCACGGACACGTCGGGCGCCGGCTGCAGCTCCGCCGCGAGAGCGTGACCGCAGGTGGGGCAGGTGGAGGAGGTGGAGGAGGTCATGGGTCGAGTGTCGCGGCGGGACCGCTCCGGCGCGTCCGGCTGGGGTCGGACGCCGTGCGCCGGGCCTGCGACCACGGTCGTACCGGGAGCGGGCCGAGCCTCGACGGGGGGTCGGCCCCCGGCCGCCGTCGACCCCCCGCTCCTCAGTCCCGCGTCGCCAGCACCTTCGCGGCGAACGCGGCGGCGCGTTCGCGCAGCCCCTCCTGCCGCTGGGACACGCTCAGGCCCGGGTCCGGCTTGAGCGTCGGGGTGGCCCGCAGCACGCGGACGTTGTCGGCGCAGGCCAGGTCCGAGCACGCGTACGTGCCGACGGTGTCGTGCTTGCGGCCCGCCTCCCCGGCGCGGGCGGCGACGAACAGCGAGACGTCCCCGGGCGAGCGGGTCGTGCGGCACAGGTCGCACACGGCCGTGGCCCGCACCCCCCTGCCGGGCGCCGCGCGCAGCGCCAGGCCCACGACGGCCTCGTCGAGCGGGACGAGCAGCCACCCGCGTTCGGGGGCCTTGGGGTCGCGCCAGCCGACGACCTCGTGGGCGGGGTCGCACTCGTGCACCCAGCCCGGCACGCGCATCCGGTGCGCTTCGCCGCGCGAGCAGTTCGTCATCGTGGAGCGGATGGCCTCGTCGGTCAGCTGACCGTGCTCGAGGTCCACGGTTGCGGAGGACACGGCCGTCGAGGCTACGCCCGTCAGCCGGCCGGTTCGAGCCGGCAGGTCTCCTCGAAGACCTCGTGGCAGCCCGTGACGGCGGCCGGCAGCCGGTCCGCGGCGACGGGCCGGGAGAAGTAGTAGCCCTGCACGGTGTCGCAACCGACGGCCTGCAGCGCCCGCACCTGCGAGACCTGCTCGACGCCCTCGGCGACGACCCGCAGGCCGAAGCTGCGCGCGGCGCCCACGACGAGCCGGACGAGCTCGACGGTGCGCGGGTCCTCGGAGTCGACGAAGCTGCGGTCGATCTTCAGGACGTCGACGGGGACCCGGGCGAGCTGGCCGAACGAGGTGTAGCCCGTCCCGAAGTCGTCGATGGCGATCTGCACGCCGATGGCCCGCAGCTCCTCCAGCCGCGCCCACGCCGCGTCGTCCTCGACCATGACGGTCTCGGTGATCTCCAGCGCGAGCCGGTCGGGAGCCGTGCCGGAGGCTTCCAGGGCGCAGCGGACGTCGTCGACCAGGCGCGGGGAGCGCAGGTGGCGGCCGGAGACGTTGACCGCGACCCGCAGGCCCGCACCCGGTCCACCGGACGCGTCGAACTGCGCCAGCTGCGCGAGCGACGTCCGCAGCGCCCACCGGCCGAGGTCGCAGATGAGGTCCGAGTTCTCGGCGACGGGGATGAACACGCCCGGCGGGACGAGCCCCTCGCCCGGCTTCTGCCACCGCACCAGCGCCTCGACGCTGCCCACGAGCCCCGTCCGCAGGTCGGTGACGGGCTGGTAGTGCAGGACGAGCTCGTCCTCGGCGAGCGCGCGCCGGAGCCCGTCCTCGAGAGCGGCCTGCGCGGCGAGGGTCTGCCGCAGGTCGTCGTCGTAGACCTCGACGCGGCCGCGGCCGGCGTCCTTGGCGCGGGAGGCGGCGGTGTGGGCCTCCTGCAGCAGCGTGTCGGCGGCCTCGCCGGACTCCGCCGGCCCGGCGCCGGCCCCGACGCGGCTGACGGCCACGCCGACGCTCGCGCCGATGACGGCCTGCGACTCCGCCGAGCCGGGCAGCGGGACGGGGGCCGAGACGGTGTCGATGAGGGCCTGCCCGAACTCGACCAGCCCCTCCACGTCCTGCACGGGCTCGACGAGGACGACGAACTCGTCGCCGCCGAGGCGGGCCACGACGTCGACCCCGCGCACGCGCTGGCGCAGGCGGTGCGCCACGGTCCGCAGGACGGCGTCCCCGGCGACGTGGCCGAGGGAGTCGTTGACCGCCTTGAACTGGTCGAGGTCGAGGAAGAGCAGGCCGACGCGCTCGCCGGTGCGGTGGGCGCGGCGCAGCGCCCGGTCGATCCGGGCCAGCGCCTCGCCGCGGTTGGGCAGCGTCGTCAGCGCGTCGTGGGTGGCCTGGTGGGCCATCTCCTCCTGCAGCAGCTCGCGGTCGCGCATGACGCCGAGGATCTGCTGGACGGAGGCGTGCACGACACCGCCGAGCGGCCCGCCGACGGGACGGCGCAGGATCTCGTCGTCGAAGGCGCCGTCGGCGACGGCCTGCGCCTGGGCCTGCACCGAGCGCAGGCTGGCGACGGCGGCGCCGAGGCCGCGGGCGACGACGCGCGTCTCCGGCGGTCCCTCGACCGCCACGTCGACGAGCTCGCCCCGGCTGATGGAGCGGGCGGCGGCGGCGAGCCGGTCCAGCGGCGCGCCGATCGAGCGGCTCGTGGACAGCGTCCCGCCGACGGACAGCAGCAGCAGCAGCCCCGTGGCGCCGGCGTACTTGACCAGTTCCCGGTAGGCGTCGGCGCGGTAGGTCTCGGCGGCCTGGACCGCCTGCGTCGCAGCGGTGTCGAGCACGGACCGCAGAGCGTCGTCGCGTCCCACGACGGCGGAGCTGAGGGACACCAGGACCGCCGAGCTCGGTGGTTCGTGGCTGCCGGAGGCCACGGCCGCGGCCAGGGTCCGGTCCACGACCTGCGTCGGCTCCTCGGCGAGCGCGGCCGTCCAGCCCGACCGGACGCGGGCCTGCCCGGAGGCGGTGATGTCCTCGGAGGCGATCTGGAAACCGGCCCAGCTGCGCAGGAAGGGCTGGCGCGAGGCCCCCTCGGCGCCGGCGGGGGCGGAGAGGAACCCCAGGTAGTAGGGCACCTCCTCCCCGGCGAGGGTGGTGGCGCGGGCGGTGCGGCGCAGGTCGGCCAGCGCGTGCTCGAGCCCGGTGTCCCCGCCGCCCTCCACCTCCGCGGTGGCCAGGTGGGCGTCGACGGCCTCGCTCAGCCCGTCGACGAGGTAGCGGTACTTGTCGAAGAGCTGCCGGTTGCTCGTCTCGCGCTCGCTGGCGGTGTCGCCGGCTCCCCACGAGGCGCGGACGGCGGCCAGTCGCTCGGTGGCCGCCAGCACCTGGGGGCGCGCGAGGGGGTCGGCGGTCGCCTGGGCCACGGTGGCGTCGGTGCGCGCGGTCGCCTGCCCGAAGAGGTCGCGCAGGTCCGCGGCGAGCGCGTCCCCGTCCCCGGGCGCCTGCCCGCCCGTGTCGAGGTCGAGCAGTTCGACGCTGGAGACGAGGGGGATCGCCTCCTCGGCGATGCGGGCGCGGACGGCGTCGAGGGCGACGGCGGCGCGGACCTGGTGGACGGCGTCCTGGGCGGCCCGGACGCGCTCGAAGCGGTGCACGACGAGGATCGAGGCGAAGACCGAGAGACCGACGACGGGCACCAGGACGAGCACGAGCAGCCTGGTCCGCAGGCTGGTCGAGCGCCGTTCGCGCTGCTCGGGGAGGTCCGCCACCTGCAGGGGATCGGCGCTCGGACCCGTTTCCCTGAGCCGGAGCGCACCCGGGGGCCCGGCCGTCCCCCGTTCGGCCCAGTCCGAGCGGACGACGGGGCGGAGCGGTCCACCCGTCCCGCGTCCTGCGGGCCGATTGTGCGCGGGGCCGTTCGACGGCACACTCGTCCCACGCATCTTCTAGAAGACGCGTCCGGTGGGATCCACCGGGGGACGGAGGTGCACCGTGCGGCAGGACGACGGGTCCGACGTGGGGCTCGACGGCGGGTGCGTCCTGACGCCTGCGCTGGGTGCCCCGGTCGTCTGCGACCTGCACGGCCTCGTCCTGGACGCGGGGGGCGCCGGCGCCACCGGCTCCCTGGACCGCCCCGCCGCGGACGTGGTCGGGCGCAAGCTGGGGGAGCTGCTGTCCGCCCCGCACCCCGGGCTGGAGCCGCTGCCCGTCGACCGGTGCGTGGAGGAGCTGCTCGCCGGCGCCGGGCACGTCCTCACCGGCACCCTCCTGCACCGTCCCGACGGCGCGGTCGTGCCCCGCACGGCGCTGCTGACGCTGGGCGCCGCGCCGGACGGGGCGCAGGTCGTCCTCGTCCACCTGCTGCCCCCGGTGAGCCCGGCCACCTCCCCGGACCTCCGGACGGGCTCGCCCGGGCCCGGGCCCGGGCCCGGCCACGACGCGCTGACCGGTCTGCGCGACCGGGCCGGGGCCGTCGCCGACCTGGGCGCCCGCCTGCGCGCCGGCTCCGGGCTGGTGGGTGTCATCACCTGCGACCTCGACCGGTTCGGCGTCCTCAACGACAGCCTCGGGCCCGGCGTCGGCGACCGGGTGCTCGCGACGGTCGCGGCGCGCCTGGCCCGGGACGTGCGCGGGGGCGACCTGCTCGCCCGGCTCGGGGACGACGAGTTCCTCGTCGTGCTGGCGGGTCTGGTGGACGAGACGGAGGCCGTGGACGTGGCGCACCGGCTGACCCGGAGCCTGGGCGCGCCCTTCCTCCTCGACGCCCCGGGCGGTCCGCAGGAAGTCCGGTGCACCGCCAGCGCGGGGCTCGTCGTCGTGGACCTCACCGCCGGGACCAGGACCGGGGGGTGCTCCGGCGGCGGGCCCGACGCCGCGACGGTGCTGCGCGACGCCACCACGGCCCTCGCGGCGGCGAAGGCGGCCGGCGGGGGCCGCTGCCGCGTCTTCGCCGACGCCCTGCACGAGCGCGCCGTCCGCCGCCTCACCGTCGAGAACGACCTGCGGCGCGCGGTGGACGAGGGCGAGCTGCGGGTGCACTACCAACCCGTCGTGGGCCTGCGCGACGGCCTCCGGACGGGGTTCGAGGCGCTGGTGCGCTGGGCGCACCCGCGCCGCGGCCTGCTGCTGCCCGAGCAGTTCCTCGACGTCGCCGAGGAGTGCGGTCTGGTGGGCGCCGTCGACGGGCTGGTCCTGGAGGAGGCCCTGGGGTTCCTGACCCGCCACCCCTGCGCGCGCGTCGCCGTGAACACCTCGGCCCGCCGCCTCGACGGGACCTTCGCGGCCACGGTCGCCGCCGAGCTGCGCCGGCGCGGGCTCACCCCGGACCGGCTCACCGTCGAGCTGCTCGAGGGGTCGCTCGCCCTCGGCGACCCGGTCACCCAGGCCGAGCTGCGCGACCTGGCCGCCCTGGGCGTCGAGGTGCTCATCGACGACTTCGGCACCGGCTACTCGGCGCTGTCCTACCTGCGGCGGCTGCCCGTGACGGGGCTGAAGCTGGACAGGTCGTTCGTCACGGGCCTGCCGCAGGACACCGGCTCGGACCGGATCGCCGCGGCGGTGGCCACGCTGGCCGGCGACCTCGGCCTGACCACCACGTGCGAGGGCGTCGAGACCGCCGCCCAGGCCCGCCACCTCGCCGCCCAGGGCTGGCAGTCGGCCCAGGGCTTCCACTTCGGGGTGCCGGCCCCGGAGGAGCGGTGGTTCCCCGTCAGCTCCGGTAGCTGCTGACGAGGTCGCGCAGCGCCGCGGCCGACGTCTGCAGGTCACCGGCCGTGCGGGCCGTCCCGGTCGCGTCCGCCGTCGTGCGGGTCGCCGCGTCGGCCAGCCCCGACACGTTGGCGGCGATCTCCCGGGAGCCGCCGGAGACCTCGTGGACGTTGCGGACCATCTCGGCCGTGGTGGCCGACTGCTCCTCCACCGCGGCGGCGATGGTGGCCTGCAGGGCGTCGATGCGGGCGATGACGTCGCCGATGCCGCCGATCGCGGTGGCCGCCGCGGCGGCGTCGGACTGCGTCGCGAGCACCCGTGCGGTGATGTCGTCGGTCGCCCGCGCGGTCTGCTGGGCCAGTTCCTTGACCTCCCCGGCCACGACGGCGAACCCCTTGCCCATCTCCCCGGCCCGGGCGGCCTCGATGGTGGCGTTCAGGGCCAGCAGGTTGGTCTGCTCGGCGATGGAGGTGATGAGCTTGACGACGTCGCCGATCTCCCGGCTCGACGCGGAGAGCCGTTCCAGGGTGTGCCCCGCCTCGGCGGCGGAGGTCACCGCGGCCGAGGCGGTGCTGGAGGCCTCGGTCGTCGACGCGGCGATCTCGCCGATGGCGGCGGTCATCTCCTCGCCGGCCGCCGCGACGGTCTCGACGCTGACCGAGATCTCCTCGGTCGCCGAGGCCACGGTGTGCGCCTGGTCGCCGGAGACGCGGGCCCGCTCGGACAGGCCGGCCGAGACGGTCGCGAGCTCGTCGGCGGACGCGGACACCTCACCGGCGGTCGCGGTGATGCGCTGCAGGACCCGCCGGAAGCCGCCGGTGGCCTCGTCGAGCGCCTGCGCCATGGTGCCGATCTCGTCGCGGCTGCGCAGGCCGGCCGTGACCGTGAGGTCCCCGGCGGCGACCTCCTGCAGGACACCGGTGACGTGCCGCAGCGGCGCGACGATCGAGCGACCGATGACGACCGCGACGACGACGGCCAGCAGCAGACCGCCGGCCAGCACGCCGAGCACGCTGACCTGGGCGTGGTCCACGATGCGCGCGAACTCCCGCCCCCCGGCCAGGGCGTCGCTCGCGCGCTGCGTCTCCTCGGCGATGGCCGTCTCGTAGCCCTTGCGCAGGTCGCGGTTGGCGCCGAAGGAGACGGCGGTCGCGCCGGCGGGGTCGGTCGCGTACTGGGCGTACTCCGCCTCCAGCGCGGTGAACCACGTGCTCACCTGGGCCTCGATCCGGTCCAGGGTCGCGCGCTCGGCGGGGTCGGCGGCGGCCCGGGACTGGTCCAGGGCCGCCGCGAAGGTCGTGCGGCGGTCCAGGCTCTCCGTGGCGTACTTCGCGTCGCCGGTGAGCAGGTACCCGCGTTCGTCGGTGGCGGCGGCCTTGGCGGCCAGCGCGGCCTGCTGCAGGCCGGTGATGTACGGGACCGCCCGGCCCACCTCCTGCTGCCGCTGCGCCTGCAGGTTGCCCAGGGCCGCCCACGACAGGGCACCCACGACCGTCGCGGCGATCGCGACGGCGGCCGTGGCCATGAGCAGCCGGGTGGCGACGCGGCGACCGCGCAGCCACCGCCCGACGGGTCCGGGCGGGGTGCCGCGCGACGCCGCGGAGGAGGTGCGGGTGGGCTGGGACACGGGAGGGACCTTCCGACGAGCAGGACGTGGCCCCTCCCCATCGAACGGCGCGGGGGGCACCTTGAGCGCCCAGCCCGACGTTCATCCTGCGTTCAACTTCCCCGGTCCCCGGGTCCTCAGCGCAACCAGCGGTGCAGCCGCTTCGACCGTGCCGCCGACCACACCCGCGCCACGTCGGCCTCGGTGGCCGCCGCGTGGACCTCCTCCCGCGCGAACAGGCGCCCGTAGGCGAACGCGACCTCCGGGCGCGCGGCGACCGCGAGGTCGCGCAGCCGTTGCCGCGTGACGACGGAGTCCTGGTGCTCGCCGAGCACCTCCTGCAACCCCGTGACCGCCTTGGCGAACCGCTTGGCGTCCCCGCCGAACACCACGACGACGGCCTCGGCGGCGTACCGGCTCCGCTTGGCCGCCTTGCGCGCCTCGTGCAGCAGCTCGTCGCGCTCGGGGCCGGCACCGGCGTCCGCGGCCCGGTCGACGAGGTCCGCCAGCGCGCGGAACGTCGTCGCGACCCGCCGCGGCAGCACCTTCCCGGCCCTGCGTCGGCCCCGGCCGGAGAACACCGGCCGCTCGACGAGGTCCTGCAAGGTGTCCAGCAGCGACCGGTACCGCTCGGAGTCCAGCTCGGCGAGCACCCGTTCGTGCGCCGCGCGGTGCTCGCCCTCGAGCTGCTCCCGGACGAGCCGGGGGAGCGCGGACCCGTCGTCGGACCCGTCGTCGGAGTGGTCGTCGAGGGCGGCCACCGACTCCGCGAGGCGGTCGCGCAGCACCTCCGCGTCCCGCGCCCCGCCCAGCTCGCCCGCCAGCCACCGCAGCTCGCCGCGCACCGGCCCCGTCGGGGTCGCCAGCAGCGAGCCGTACGTCGTCAGCGCGCTGCGCAACCGGCGGGTCGCGACCCGCATCGCGTGCACGGCGTCCGGTGCGTCGACCCGCACGCGCGGGTCCTCGTCCAGGACCCGCTGCACCTGCCGGGCGAGGTGGGCGACGAGGACGTCACCGGCCCGCGAGCCCGGGCCGAGGTGCGCGCGGCGCGGGGCGGCCGGGGTCAGGACGCGGTCGGCGGGCCGGGGCGCGCCGGGCCGGGACGCGCCGGGTCCCGCCGCCGGGACGTCGGCCGTGCGCGGCGCCGGGCCACCCGCGAGCACCCGCGCCACCTTCGAGCCGGTCCCGGCGACCACCAGCCCCGCCGCCCGCAGGTGCGCGTCGACGGCGTCGAAGAGCTCCCGGTCGCCGTCGAGGAGCTCCAGCTCCACCTCCCGCCACTCCTGCTCGTCCTCGGGCTCGGACCCCCGGGCGAGACGCCGGGCCCGCACCCGGTCGTCGGCCAGTTCCACCAGCGCGGTCCCGGCGGCGTCCAGCAGCGTGCGCACCGTGCGGTGCGTCGTGATCCGCGCCACGGGGACGAGGGTCTGGTCCCCCGTGACGTCGGCCACCAGCCGGCGCAGGGGGGCGGGCACCGTCTTGACGGCCCGGCCCAGGGGCAGGTGCCGCTCCTGGCGCGCCCCCTCCCGCCCGGGCGTCTTCAGGTGCCAGCCGGCGTCGTGCCCACCGGTGCGGCGGCGCAGCGTCGTCCGCGCCGCGCTCAGCCGCAGGTCGCGGGTGTCGAAGTAGACGGCCTCCAGCTCGTGCTCGACGGGGGTGCCCTCGCGGTAGCCGCGCTCGTCGGCCCCGGGCAGGTCCCGCAGCAGCGCGGCCAGGGCGGGTGCCTCGGCGTCGGGCGCGAGGTCGTACTTGACCTCGACCTCCTCGTGGACCTGTCCGGGCTCGCCGTGCTGGGTGACCATGGCACGGTTCTACCGGCAGCCGTGGCCGGGCGCGCCCCGTCGCCCTACCGTGGCGGGGGTGGCGGGTGGACGGCACTGGGGCGGCAGCGGCGACTACGTCGAGGGCGAGCGCGTCTTCGCGCCCCCGCACGGCAGCTTCGACCCCGACTGGGTCGCCGGTCTCGTCCTGGACCGGCTCGGCCCGGCCGCCGGTGCGCCCCGCACGGTGCTGGCCGCGGCGGCGCTCGCCGACGCCGGCCGCCGCGCCGCGGGAACCGGCGCCGACGGACGGGCGAGCGCCCTCACCGAGCACGACGCGGTCCCCGCCGGCACCGCCCGCGAGGTCGTCCGCGCGGTCGACGACTTCGCCGCCGCGTACTCCCTGGACTGACGCGACGGTTCCCCGTGGTCGCCGTCCTCGTCACCGTCGGCCACCGGAGGTCAGGTGCTGGCGGGCGGTGACCGGTCGACGCCATGATCGCCCGGTGGACGTCTTCGCCGAGATCGCCGTCGAGCGCCGTGCCCTCGCCGACGAGCTCACGTCCCTCACCCCCCAGCAGCGGTCGACGCAGAGCCTGTGCTCGGCGTGGACCGTGCACGACGTGCTGGCCCACCTCGTCATGCCCCTGGAGGTCAGCCTGCCGAGGGTCGTGCTCGCGGTGCTCGTCGCGGGCGGGAACTTCGACCGGGCCAACCAGCGGGTCACCCGCACGCTCGCCCGGCGCCCCTTCGGGGAGCTGTGCCGGGCACTGCGCGAGGGGGCCGACTCCCGGTTCACCCCGCCGGGTGCCGGTCCGCAGGCCCCGCTCGTGGACGTGCTGGTGCACAGGGCGGACATCCGCCGGCCCCTGGGCCTGCGCCACGAGATCCCCGCCCCGCGGGCGCGGTCGGCGCTGGAGTTCCTGGTCACGTCCCCCTCGGGTCTGGTGCCCCGGGGGGCCCTGAGCGGCCTGCGGCTGACCGCGCAGGACGTGGGGTTCGCGCACGGCGACGGCCCGGAGGTGAGCGGACCCGTCGACGCCCTGCTGCTGGCCGTGACCGGGCGCACGGCCGGGCTCGAGGACCTCACCGGCGAAGGGGTCGACCTGCTGCGCGCGAGGATCGCCTGACCCGCCCGCGCACCTCGCGTCGTGCGACGGTGCCGCCGGCGGGTCCGCCGGCGGCACCGGGGACGAGTCAAGGTCCCTACGCCGGCCGCCGCCGCGGGGACGCGCCCGTCCGCTTCGAGCGTCCACCCGTCCCGCCGGACCCGGAGGCGTGGAACTCCAGAGCGGCCGCCATCCACCGCGCGAAGTCCTCCTCGCCGGCGATCCCCGGCTCCTCCACCGCGATCCAGCCCTCTCCCATCGGGCGTCCAGCACCCATCTCGGCGCGCCGCGCCCCGGGTCGACGCAGGTGCTGGGCGTCGCTGTCGGGGTGGACGCGCACGAGCAGGTCGGCGCCACCGGCCGAGACGCAGACGACCATCCGGTCGTCCACCATGAACGCCAGCCCGCCGAACATCCGCACCTCCCGGACCTGCCGGCCGGCCAGCGCGTCCCGGACGCGCTCGGCCACCTCGGTGTCGTGCGCCACGGCTCCTCCTCGCCCGGACCGGCACCGCGGCCCGTCGTCACCCGGTGCGGGGCTCATCCGACCACCTGACGCCCGCGGCGTCCACGCCCGCCGCCGGAACACCTCACGCGGAGCTCCGGGATGCAGCCGGCCCGCCGAGCCGTTGCACTGGACGATGGCCACCAGCGCCCCCACCTCCCTGCCGGCCCCGACCCGCGGCCCCGTCCTGTGGACCCCGCGGCACGTCCTGGTCACCGCCTCCGCGCAGGCCGAACCGCACGGCCGCGCGATCCTCGACCGCCTGGCCGCCGCCGGCGTCGAGGACGTCCGCCTCCTGCCCGGCGACCGCCTGCCGCCCCTGCGCGGGCAGAGCGACCGCGAGACCTACGCGCGCGCCAAGCGCACCCTGGCCGTCGTCACCAGCGCCCCCTCCACGCGCCGCCCGACGCCGATCCCGCCGAGCGCGGACTTCTCCTTCCCCCTCGCCCAGGGCTGCCCCGGGCACTGCCAGTACTGCTACCTCGCCGGCTCGCTCACCGGCCCGCCGATCACCCGCGTCTACGCGGACCTGCCGCGGGTCCTCGCCGGGCTCGACGAGGTCGTCGGCACGGGAGGGGTGACGTCGGGGACGGCCGAGCGCGGCCACGAGGGCACGACGTTCGAGGCGTCCTGCTACACCGACCCCCTCGCCCTGGAGCACGTCACGGGGTCCCTGGCCGCCACGGTCGAGCACTTCGGCACGCACGACTGGCCCGGTCCCGTGCAGCTGCGGCTGACCACGAAGTACGACGACGTGGACGGGCTGCTCGACCTGCCCCACCACGGCCGCACCCGCGTGCGGGCGTCGGTGAACGTCGCCGGCGTCGAGCGGTTCGAGGGCGGCACCGCCCGCGTCCCGGCCCGGCTGGGCGCGCTCGGCCGGCTCGCCCGGGCCGGCTACCCCGTCGGCCTCACGATCGCGCCGATCATGCCGGTCGAGGGCTGGCGCACCGCCTACGGCGACCTGCTCGATGCCGCCGCCGCCGAACTGCCCGCGAGCGCCGACCTCACCGTGGAGTGCATCACCCACCGCTTCACCCCGAAGAGCAAGGACGTCCAGCTCGGCTGGTACCCGGCGACGAAGCTCGACCTCGACGAGTCGACCCGCAGCCGCAAGCACGGGAAGTTCGGTGCGGTGAAGTTCGTCTACGACCGCGACACGATGCGCGAGCTGCGCTCGTGGTTCGAGACGGCGCTCGCCGAGCGGCTCCCGGCCGCCCGGTACCTCTACTGGACCTGACCCGTCCCGGTGCGCGCCAGCTCCACCGGGTGAGGGCCGCTTGCCGCTCACAGGGTGGTGGGTGAAGCTTCACCCACCACCCGCTCGACCAGAGGAGAACCGTGAGCCCGAAGACCGTGCCGTTCGTCGTCCAGGCGCAGGGGACGGGGGTCGCCCAGGACCTCACCGTCCCGGGTGAGCACCAGCACACGTTCCGGGCCGACACCTACCCCTCGTTCGGCGGGCAGGACGCCGCCCCGAGCCCGCTGAGCTACGCGCTCGGCGCCCTGACGTCGTGCAACCAGGTCACGGGCAGCATCGTCGCCAAGGACCTCGGCGTGCAGCTGGGCGCCTGGACGTTCCACGTCCAGGGCGACCTGAACCCGGCCGTCATCGGCGCCGGCGCCGAGGGCAACGCGAACTTCGACCGCGTCGCGGTGCGGGTGAGCGTGGAGACGGACGCCGACGACGAGACGTTCGCGACGCTGCGCTCGGAGACCGAGCGCCGGTGCCCCGTGACGCAGCTGTTCAAGCGCAGCGGCACGGACTTCAGCAGCGACTGGGAGCGGCTGCCGCTGGCCTGAGCGCGCCCGTGGTGCCCGGCACGGGGGTGAGCTCCCCGCGGCTCTCCGTGCCGGGACGACCGGGTGGGCCGGCAGGACGCGCGTCCGCTGCGGGTCGGGCGACGCCTCGCCGGGCAGGTCCAGGTCCTGCGCCCCGGCGTCAGCCTCCCGCGCCCACCCCCGCAGCGACGACCCCGGCCACGGCCCGCTGGCCCGGCGCGGGCAGGTCCCGCAGCGGCCGGGGCAGCCCGGCGCGCGGGACGACGCCGAGCTGCTCGGCGAGCGCCGCCGCGACCCGCAGGCTGCCGTGCGCGGCCACCAGCGGCCACAGCGGCGCCAGGCGCGCCTCGACCGCCGCCACCCGCTCGTCGTCCCCGGCGAGGACGGCCGCGGTGAGCTCGGCGCACGTCCGCGGCAGCACGCCGGCGACGACGGAGTACCAGGTCGCGCACCCGGCTCGCAGCCCCCGCACCGCGGAGGCGTCCCCGGAGACGCCGAGGGTCACGTCGGCGGGGACGGCGGCGCGCAACCCCGACAGCCACGCCCGCGCCGCGGTCGGGTCCTCCGGCACCCCGGGCAGCTTGAGCGAGCCCACCCCCGGCAGGTGCGCGACCCGCGACCGCAGCGCGTCGGAGAACGTGAACCCCGTCGTGCGCGGGTTGTCGTAGACGCACACCGGCACGGACGCCGCCGCGGTCACATCCTCGTACAACCCGAGCACCTCGTCGTCGGTCAGCGGCTGGTAGGAGACCGGGGCCAGCAGCAGGGCCGCGGCTCCCGCCCGCTGCGCGTCCTCGGCGGCGGCCAGCACCTCCGGCGTGCTCAGCGCCCCGATCCCGACGAGGACCGGGACGTCCCCCGCGGACCGCACCGCGAGCCGGGCGAGGCGGGACCGCTGGGCGCGGTCGAGGTAGGCGTAGCTGCCGGTGGAGCCGAGCGCACCGATCGAGTCGACGCCGGCGGTCGCGGTGCCCTCGACCAGCGCGGTGAACGCCCGCTCGTCGACGGTGTCCCCGTCGAAGGGGGTCAGGACGAAGGCGGACAGCGGGCCGAGCACGGGAGCCTCCTGGGTCGGGTGGACCGGAGGCTAGCCGCCGTGACGCACCGGTCGCCGGGTCGGGATCGCCCTCGTTGCCTCCCCGGGGACGATCATCGTCCCCGGGGAGGCAACGAGGCCCGCCGGTCTCGCCCGGCTCACCCCCCGACCAGCCGCCGCCGCAGCTCTCCCGCGCACCGCTGCACCGCGCCCACCAGCTCCTCCCGCCGCCCCGCGTCGACGGCGGTGCTCTCGAACGTCACGGCCAGGCTCGCCACCGGCCACCCCGCGCGGTCGGTCACGGCGACGGCGACGGAGGCGAACCCCGCGGTGACGTCCCCGTTCTCGACGGCGAACCCCCGCTGCCGCGTCCGCACCAGCTCGCCCCGCAGGTCCCGCAGCGTCGTCGTGCCCCGCCCGTCCAGGGCCGTCGCGTCCGGGAACAGCGCCCGCACCTGCTCGCGCGGCAGTTCCGCCAGCAGCGCCCGGCCGCTCGCGGTGAGGTGCGACGGGAGCCGCACGCCGACGTCGGTGACGAGCACCGGCCGCCGCGGGGCACGCTCCTCCACGAGGTAGACCACCTCGCGGCCCACGAGGACGGCCAGGTGCGCGGACTCCCCGACGCGGTCGACGAGCGCGGCCAGCACCGGGCGCCCGAGCCGCGTCACGGGTTCCTGCCGCACGTACCCCGAACTCAGCTCGAACGCGGCGATCCCCAGCCCGTACCGCCGCGCCTCGGGGAAGTGCAGGACGAAACCCTGCTCGGTCAGCTCGCCGAGCAACCGGTAGACGCTCGACCGCGGCAGCCCCAGGGACCGGGCGAGCGTCGCCGCGGCGACCGGGCCCTGCTGCGCCGCCATGAACGACAGGATCCGCAGGGCGGCCCCCACGGTCGGGGCGCCGGTGGACGTGGGCACCCGTCGAGTGTCCAGCACTCTGGACAGCAGCGCCGCGCCGGGCGCTGACGGGACGGCGCCCGCGCTGCAGAGTGAGGGACGTGCAGAACGTCCTCGTCTCCACCGGGCCGGTGAGCGTCGCCGACGTCGTCGCCGTCGCCCGCCACGGCGCCCGGGTCGAGCTCGACCCCGCGGCCCTCGACGCCGTGCAGGACTCGCGCGCCCGCGTCGAGGCGCTCGCCGACGACGCCGAACCCCACTACGGCATCTCCACGGGTTTCGGCGCCCTGGCCACCCAGCACATCCCGGTCGACCAGCGCACCGCGTTGCAGCGCAGCCTCGTCCGCTCGCACGCCGCGGGGTCCGGCGCGGAGGTCGAGACGGAGGTGGTCCGCGCGACGATGCTGCTGCGCCTGTCGACCCTCATGACCGGCCGCACCGGCGTCCGCCCCCGCACGGCCGGCGCCTACGCGGACCTGCTCAACGCCCACCTCACCCCCGTGGTCACCGAGCACGGCTCCCTCGGCTGCTCCGGCGACCTCGCCCCCCTCGCCCACTGCGCGCTCGCCGTCATGGGCGAGGGCCACGTCCGCACCCGCGACGGGGAACTCCTGCCCACCGCCGACGCCCTGGCCGCCGCCGAGCTGGAACCCGTCGTCCTGGCCGAGAAGGAGGGCCTGGCCCTCATCAACGGCACCGACGGGATGCTCGGCCAGCTCGCCCTCGCGCTCGACACCCTCGACGTCCTGTTCGCCACCGCCGACCTCGCCGCGGCCCTGTCCGTCGAGGCGCTGCTGGGCACCGACGCCGTGTTCGCCGACGACCTGCAGCAGTTGCGGCCCCAGGTCGGCCAGCGCGTCGCGGCGGGGAACGTCCGGCGGGCGCTCGCGGGTTCGCCGATCGTCGCGAGCCACCGGGGCCCGGGGTGCACGCGCGTGCAGGACGCGTACTCGCTGCGCTGCGCCCCGCAGGTCCACGGCGCCGGTCGCGACACCGCCGCCCACGCCCGCGCCGTCGCCGAGCGGGAACTCGCCGCCGCCGTCGACAACCCCGTCGTCACGCCGGACGGTCGGGTCGAGTCGAACGGGAACTTCCACGGCGCGCCCGTCGCCTACGTCCTGGACTTCCTCGCGATCGCGGTCGCCGACCTCGCCAGCATCTCCGAACGCCGCACCGACCGGTTCCTGGACCGCGCCCGCAACCAGGGCCTGCCGCCGTTCCTGGCCCACGACGCCGGGGTCGACTCCGGGTTGATGATCGCGCAGTACACCGCAGCGGGGATCGTCTCCGAGCTCAAGCGCCTCGCCGTCCCCGCGAGCGTCGACTCCATCCCGAGCTCGGCGATGCAGGAGGACCACGTCTCGATGGGCTGGGCGGGGGCGCGGAAACTGCGCCGCGCGCTCGACGGCCTGACCCGCGTCCTCGCGATCGAGGTGATGACCGCCACCCGCGCTCTCGACCTCAGGAAACCCCTGGAACCCGCGCCCGTCACGGGTGAACTCCTGCGCCTCGTGCGCACCGTCGTCGAGGGCCCCGGCCCCGACCGGTTCCTCGCCCCCGAGATCGAGGCCGTCACCGGTCTCGTCGCCTCGGGGCAGCTCGTGTCCGCCGCCCGCTCGCTCACCGAGATCGACTGAGGAGAACCACGTGCCCGCGAACACCCACGGCCCCCGGCCCGTCCGCGCCCACCGCGGGAACGAGCTCCACACGAAGAGCTGGCAGACGGAGGCCCCGCTGCGGATGCTCATGAACAACCTCGACCCCGAGGTCGCCGAACGCCCCGACGACCTCGTCGTCTACGGCGGCACGGGGAAGGCCGCCCGCTCGTGGGAGGCGTACGACGCGATCGTCCGCACCCTGGAGACCCTCGG
This sequence comes from Kineococcus mangrovi, assembly GCF_041320705.1. Lineage (NCBI taxonomy): Bacteria > Bacillati > Actinomycetota > Actinomycetes > Kineosporiales > Kineosporiaceae > Kineococcus > Kineococcus mangrovi. Next base: position 21,481 of record NZ_JBGGTQ010000006.1, on the reverse strand, counting down.
GGACGACGAGACCCTGCTCGTGCAGTCCGGCAAACCCGTCGGGGTGTTCCGCACCCACGCCTGGGCCCCGCGCGTCCTCATCGCGAACTCCAACCTCGTCGGGGACTGGGCCACCTGGCCGGAGTTCCGCCGCCTGGAGGCCCTCGGCCTGACGATGTACGGGCAGATGACCGCCGGGTCCTGGATCTACATCGGCACCCAGGGGATCCTGCAGGGCACCTACGAGACGTTCGCCGCCGTCGCCGAGAAGTCCTTCGGCGGAACCCTCGCCGGCACCATCACCCTCACCGGCGGTGCGGGCGGGATGGGCGGTGCGCAACCGCTCGCCGTCACCCTCAACGAGGGCGCCGTCCTCGTCGTCGACGTCGACCGCGCCCGGTTGCAGCGCCGCGTCGACCACGGCTACCTCGACGAGCTCGCCGACGACCTCGACGACGGTCTGACCCGCGTGGTCGCGGCCCGCGACGCCCGCCGGCCGCTGTCCGTCGGTGTCGTCGGGAACGCCGCCACGGTGTTCACCGAACTGCTCGACCGCGGCGCCCCCATCGACGTCGTCACCGACCAGACGTCGGCGCACGACCCGCTGAGCTACCTGCCCGAGGACGTCACCGTGCAGGAGTGGCACGAGCTCGCGGCGAAGGACCCGGAGGAGTTCACCCGGCGGTCCCGCGCGGCGATGGCCAAGCAGGTGGAGGCCATGGTGGGGTTCCAGGACCGCGGCGCCGAGGTGTTCGACTACGGCAACTCCCTCCGCGAGGAGGCCCGTCTCGGCGGGTACGACCGCGCGTTCGAGTTCCCCGGGTTCGTCCCGGCCTACATCCGCCCGCAGTTCGCCGAGGGCCGCGGCCCGTTCCGCTGGGCCGCGCTGTCCGGCGACCCCGCGGACATCGCCCGCACCGACCGCGCGATCCTCGACCTGTTCCCCGAGGACGAGAAGCTGCGCCGCTGGATCACGGCGGCGGGGGAGAGGGTCCACTTCGAGGGCCTGCCCGCCCGCATCTGCTGGCTGGGGTACAAGGAACGCCACCTCGCGGGCCTGAAGTTCAACGAGCTCGTCGCGAACGGGGAGATCTCCGCCCCGATCGTCATCGGCCGCGACCACCTCGACTCCGGGTCGGTGGCCTCCCCGTACCGGGAGACCGAGGCGATGGCCGACGGGTCGGACGCGATCGCCGACTGGCCGCTGCTCAACGCGCTGCTCAACACCGCCTCCGGGGCGACGTGGGTGTCCCTGCACCACGGTGGTGGCGTCGGCATCGGCCGTTCGATCCACGCCGGTCAGGTCACCGTCGCCGACGGCACCCCGCTGGCCGCGGAGAAGATCGAACGGGTCCTCACCAACGACCCCGGCACGGGCGTCATGCGGCACGTCGACGCCGGGTACGACCGGGCGGCCGAGGTGGCCCGCGAGCGCGGGCTGCGCGTCCCGATGTGGGAGCGGTGAGCCCCCACGTGGTGAGCTTCCACGCCGAGAGCGCCTGGCTGGACGGGGCCGTCGTGCGGGACGTGCGGATCGCGGTGGCCGCGGGCCGGATCACCGCGCTCACCCCGGGGGTGAGCGCGGAACCGGGCGAGGAGGTGCTCACCGGTCTGGTGTTCCCGGGGTTCGCCAACGCGCACTCCCACGCCTTCCACCGCGCCCTGCGCGGCCGCACGCACGGGGACGGTGGCACGTTCTGGACGTGGCGCACCGCGATGTACGAACTGGCCGGCCGCCTGGACCCGGACTCCTACCGGGAACTCGCCACGGCCGCGTTCACCGAGATGGTGCTGGCGGGCTGGACCGCGGTCGGGGAGTTCCACTACCTGCACCACCGACCCGACGGGACCCCGTACGAGGACCCGAACGCGATGGCCCTCGCGCTGCGCGACGCGGCCCGCGCGGCGGGCATCCGCCTCGTCCTGCTCGACGCGCTCTACCTGACGTCCGCCCCCGGCGACCCCGTCCTGCCCGAGCAGCGCCGGTTCTGCGACGGCGACGCGCGGGCCTGGGCGCGCCGGGTCCGGCAGCTCCCGGCCGACGGGTTCTTCCGCGTCGGGGTGGCGGCCCACTCGGTGCGCGCCGTCGCCCCGGCCGACCTGTCGGTCGTGGCGGAGACGGCGTGGGACCTCGGCGCCCCGGTCCACGTCCACCTGTCCGAGCAGCCCGCCGAGAACGAGGCGTGCCGCCGGGCCTACGGCTGCACCCCGACCGAGCTGCTCGACCGCGCCGGGGCCCTCAGCCCGGCCCTGTCCGTCGTGCACGCCAACCACGTCACCGACGCCGACGTCGCCCTCCTCGGGGCGCGGCAGGCCTCGGTCGTGGCGTGCCCGACGACGGAGGCCGACCTCGGCGACGGGGTCGGCCGCGCCCGGGCCCTCGCCGACGCGGGAGCCGTCCTGGCGCTCGGCACCGACCAGCACGCCGTCGTCGACCCGTTCGCCGAGACCCGCGGGCTGGAGGCGGCCGCCCGGCTGGGGTCCCTGCGGCGCGGGGTGTTCGACCCGGCCGACCTCGTCGCGGCCCTGACGACGGGAGGCCACCGCAGCCTGGGCCTGGAGGGCGGGACGATCGCCGTCGGGCAGCCCGCCGACCTCGTCGCCGTGCGCACCGGTTCCGTCCGCACCGCCGGGTCCGATCCCTCCCAGCTCGTGATGACCGCGACCGCGCAGGACGTCACCGACGTCGTCGTGGCGGGCGAGGTCCGCGTCCGCCGGGGTGGGCACGCGGTGGTGGGGGAGGACCGCGTCGCCGACGTCCTGCGGAGGTTCGCGTGAGCACGCTCTACACCGGCATCGCCGAACTCACGACGAACGACCCCGAGCGGGCCGCGCCCGAGGACCCGCTGGGCCGGGTCCGCGACGCCGCGCTCGTCGTCGACGACGGCCTCGTCGCGTGGGCGGGCCCGGCGCGCGAGGCCCCGGACGCCGACGACCGGATCGACGTCGGCGGGCGGGCGGTGCTGCCCGGCTGGGTGGACTCGCACTCCCACCTCGTCTTCGCGGGTGATCGCACGAGCGAGTTCGAGGCCCGGGTGGGCGGCCAGCCCTACACCGCCGGGGGCATCGCGACGACCGTCGCGGCGACCCGCGCCGCCACCGACGAGCAGCTGCGCCGCGGTCTGCGCCGGCACGTCGCCGAGGCCCGCGCTCAGGGCACGACGACGCTGGAGACGAAGACCGGGTACGGCCTGACCCCCGCCGAGGAGCTGCGCGCCGCGCTCCTGGCCGCGGAGTTCACGGACGAGGTGACCTGGCTGGGTGCCCACGTCGTCGCCCCCGGCGAGGAACCCGCCGACTACCTCGCCGAGCTCGTCGGACCGCAGTTGCAGGCCGTGCGCGCCCACGTCCGCTGGGCCGACGTGTTCTGCGAGGCGGGCGCGTTCGACGAGGAGCAGTCCCGCACCGTGCTGCGGGCGGCGAGGGAGGCGGGGCTGGGGCTGCGCGTGCACGGCAACCAGCTCGGCCCGGGGCCGGGGGTCCGCCTGGCCGTGGAGGTGGGCGCCGCCAGCGTGGACCACTGCAACCACCTGTCCGACGCCGACGTCGACGCCCTCGCGGGGTCCGGCACCGTCGCGACGGTGCTGCCCGCCTGCGACCTCTCGACCCGCCAGCCCCTCGCCCCCGCCCGCCGCCTCCTGGACGCCGGGGCGACCGTGGCCATCGCCAGCAACTGCAACCCCGGGTCCAGCTACACGAGCTCGATGGCGTTCTGCGTCGCGACGGCCGTCCTGCAGATGGGCCTGACCGTCGCCGAGGCCGTCCACGCCGCCACCGCCGGCGGGGCGCAGGCGTTGCGCCGCACCGACGTCGGCCGCCTCACCGTCGGCGCCCGCGCCGACCTGCACGTGCTCGACGCCCCGTCGGTGACGCACCTGGCCTACCGCCCGGGGGTCCCGCTCACGCACTCCGTGCACTGAACGGGCACCGGAGGGGGCCCCGCTGCGCCATGCTGCGACGGTGACCGCGGTCTTCGACGCCCCCGAGCTCGTCCTGCACGAGGAGGGCCGGGTGTTCTCGACCCGCCACCACTACGACGTGCTGGCCCCGGACGGGACCGCCCTCGCGGTGGTCGAGGAGGAGCAGCGGCTCGGGTTCCTGGGGATCGTGACGTCCTCGCGCTACGTCGTGGTCGCGGACGGTGCGCCGGTGCTGTTCGTCGAGCGGCCCGCGCGCTGGGGGCAGCGCCTGGAGTTCCACGCCGTGCGGCCCGACGGCAGCCCTCTCGGTCGCGTCCGGCAGGAGAACTCCTGGGGCGCGCCGCGCCTGGAGATCGCGACCCCCGACGGCGTCCTGGCGCGGATGACCGGCGGGGCGTGGGGCAGCCGCGAGTGGACCGTCACCCTGCACGCCGACCCGCGGCCGACGAGCCTGCGCACGGCGGGCGACGTGCTCGGCGGGGTGCACCGCCGCCACCGGACGTTCGGCCGCGCCGTCGCCGACGCCGACGAGTTCGTGCTGAGCACCGACCCCGCCCTGGACCCGGACCTGCGCGCCCTGCTGCTCGCCGGGGTCGTCGCCCTCGACGGGGTGCGCGACCAGCAGAAGCGGTCGGCGGGCTGACGTGGCGCGACGCGGGCGCCGTCGCCACCGGCGCCGGGACGGGGCCGTCGAGGTCGCCGAGGGTGCCGCCGACGTCGTGGACCTGTTCTCCCTGGTGTGGACGGTCGTGAAGCTCCCGTTCAAGGTCGTCAAGGCGGTCCTCGACGTCCTCGACTAGGGCGCGGGTTCCCCGCCGGACCCGGCGGAGGACCCGACAGGGGGCCCGCCCGCGTCGTCGAGGTACCGCGTGCGGTACTCCTCCAGGCCCATCCCCAGCCGGCGGGCGGCGGCCCGGTCCTCGGTGTCCACGAACTCGTTCCAGTCGTCGACGACGCGCTGGGTGAGCCGGGGGCCCTCGACGCAGGCGAACCCCTGCCCCTCGGCCAGGTCGGGGGGCGGGGTGCACGGGGAGGCCGTGGAGTAGGTGGACGGGTCGAAGCAGCTGGTCCAGGAGAGCCCGGACACCGCGAGGAGGTCGTCGGGGTCCGTCGTCGCCAGTTCCTCCTCGGTCGGCTCGTGCCGCGTGCAGGTGCGCGTCGGCATCGACGTCGCCGGCGGTCCTGCCTGCAGCCACTCGTCGTGGGCGATCTGCTCCGGGCTCGGCGTCCAGGTGTCGACGTCGGGCGCCGTCGTGGGGACGTCGGTGGGCGCACCCGTGGAGGGTGAGGGGGTCTGGGTCCCGCAGGCGGCGAGGGCCAGGAGGACGGCGGCGAGCGGCGGGGCGAGCACGGGGCGCACCCGTCGAGCCTGCCGGTGGACACCGGCCGGACGCCACGAACACCGGCCCCTCACCCGTCCGGCCCAGCGGGCGCGGGTGGGAGGATCGAGGCGTGACGACCGCTCCCGCCTTCGGCCTGCTCCTCGACGTCGACGGCCCGATCGCCAGCCCCGTGACCCGCTCGATCAGCGCCCCCGGCCTGCTCGACAGCCTCCTGGAACTCCTCGCCGCGGGGATCCCGGTCGTCTTCAACACCGGCCGGTCCGACACGTTCCTGCGCGAGCAGGTCGTCGGCCCCGTCCTCGCCGCCGGTCTGCCCGCCGCGGCCCGGTTGCACGCGGTGTGCGAGAAGGGGGCGGTGACGTTCAGCGTCACCGCCGACGGGATGGGCCCGGTGGAGGTCGACGAGGCCGTCGCGCTCCCGCGGGAGGCCGCCGTCCGGCTGGAGGCGCTGGCGCGCACCGACTTCGCCGACGTCCTGTTCGTGGACCGGGGCAAGCGCGCGATGGTGTCGCTGGAGCAGCGCCTCGACGTCGACTCCGCCACCTACCTCGCCCGCCAGCCCGAGTACGAGAAGGCCGCGTTGCAGGTGTTCGCCGACCTCGACCTCGGCGTCACCTGGAAGGGCGCGACGATGCCGGACGCCCAGGGCCGGGTGGACTGGCGGATCGACCCGACGATCATCTCCACCGACGTCGAGTCCGTGCTGCTCGGCAAGGACCGCGGCGCCGAGATGGCGCTGCGGATGCTCGCCCAGGACGGGGAACCGCCGACCGCCTGGCGCACCGTCGGCGACTCCCGCACCGACTACGCGATGGCCGACTGGCTGCACGCCCAGGGTCACGACGTCGCCCACGTCGACGTCCGCCCCGCCGACGGCGTCCCGCCCACCCCCTACCCGGTCCTGCAGCCGCGGCGCACCGTCCACGACGAGGCCGGCGCCGCCTGGCTCGCCCGTCTCGCGGCCGTCGTGCGCGGTGAGGCGGAGGACGACCGCGACTTCGACGCGTGAGGGGTCACGGTTCCGGCTGACGGGCGATGAACGCGGCCATGCCCGGCACCGTGAAGGCGACCACTCCGTGCTCGGGTGCGTAGACCAGCCCCTTCTCGATGAGCTTGGCCCGCACCGGCCCGAGGCTGCTGTTCCGCTTGCCCAGCCGTGAGGCGACCTCGCCCGAGGGACTGCCGGCGTCGCCGTCGACCGCCATGGCGCGCAGGTACTGCTGCTCACCCCGCGTGGCCCGGTCCCAGCGGGCGCGGAAGAACCCGGAGTCGAGCGTCGCCCGACCGGCGACGACGCCGACCCGTGCGTCGTCGAGACCGATCGACGGACCCGCCGCGTGGTTCCACGTGTCCTGGCCGAACTGCTGGATGAAGTAGGGGTACCCCGCGGCCTCGCCGAGGACGAGGGCCGAGGCTTGCGGCTCCCAGGCCACCGACTCTTCCCGAGCGGGGGCCGCGAGTGCTTCCTCGGCGAGGACGGGGTCCAGGTGCTCGATGCGCGAGTAGTCGAAGAGCCTCTCCGCGTACGACTTCGCCTCGGCCAGCTCGCGCGGCAGGCTGGGCAGACCGGCCAGCGCCGTCGTGAGGTGCCACCCTTCCTGCCCGGCGACGTGGACGGACGAGCACAACGCGGTCAGCTCGTCCCTGCCGAGGTCCTGCGCTTCGTCGACGAGGACGGCGAGTCCGCCACCTTCCTCGGCCGCTGCTGCCGCGACGTCCCGGAGCAGTTTGGAGAGGTCGGTCTCGAGGACCCCGGTGTCGGCTCCACCGCCCGAGACGTCGCTCAGGTCGAGGCCGAACGACCAGGTGCCTGAGCCTGAGGATTCGTACGACGCCTTGAAGCTGGTCGCCGTCTTCAGCGCCCTGAGCAGGCGCACCCCAGCAGACGGACGTGCCAGGTCCGACAGGGGACCGTGCAGCGCCTCGCCGAGCAGTTCGCGCAGCGACTTCCCGACACCCGCCTCGACCGTGGCGACGACCCACCCCCGACGGCGCGCCTCCTTGGCGAACTCGCCCAGCAGCACGGTCTTGCCCACGCCGGGCAGGCCGTAGAGGACGACCGGCTGCGCACCTCGGCCCCCTTCGATGCGTTGGAGGGCCACCTGCCAGGCGCGACGCTGGCGGTCCCGTCCGACGAGCGCCACGGGCGGTCGGCCGGCGCCGGGGGAGTAGGGGTTACGGACCTCATCCACGTCTACCAGTGTCTACAAACGTATGACGATCCGCAATACCGCGTCATACGTCATCATACTGCGTCATATTTCGGTAGGTCCGACGCCGGCCACTCGTCGTGGGCCACCCCCGCTTGACCTACGCTCTCCCCGTGCCCGAGCCGCTCCCCGCCCCCGCCGTGGACACCCAGTACGAGGACCTCCTGCGCCACGTCCTGGCGAACGGGACCCCGAAGTCCGACCGCACGGGCACGGGCACGCGCAGCGTCTTCGGCCACCAGATGCGTTTCGACCTGTCCCGGGGCTTCCCGCTGATCACCACCAAGCGGGTCCACTTCAGGTCCATCGCCCTGGAGCTGCTGTGGTTCCTGCGCGGGGACGGCAACGTGCGCTGGCTGCAGGAGCGCGGCGTCACCATCTGGGACGAATGGGCCGACGAGGACGGCGACCTCGGCCCGGTCTACGGCGTGCAGTGGCGCTCGTGGCCCACCCCCGACGGCCGGCACGTGGACCAGATCACCGAGGTCCTGCACACGCTGCGGACGAACCCGGACTCCCGTCGCATGGTCGTCTCGGCGTGGAACGTCGCCGAGCTCGACAAGATGGCCCTGGCCCCCTGCCACGCCTTCTTCCAGTTCCACGTCGCCGACGGGAAGCTGTCCTGCCAGCTCTACCAGCGTTCGGCCGACCTGTTCCTCGGCGTGCCCTTCAACGTCGCCAGCTACGCCCTGCTGACGGTCCTCGTCGCGAACGAGGTGGGCCTGGAACCGGGCGACTTCGTCTGGACGGGCGGTGACGTCCACGTCTACGACAACCACGTCGACCAGGTGCGCGAGCAGCTGACCCGCACCCCGTACCCGTTCCCGACGCTCCAGGTCGCGCGCAAGCCCCTCCTCGACGTCACCTACGACGACCTCGAGGTCGTCGGCTACCAGCACCACCCGACGATCAAGGCCCCGGTGGCCGTGTGATGGCCGCCTGATGATCGGTCTCGTCTGGGCGCAGTCCGCGGACGGCGTCATCGGCGCCGACGGCCGCATCCCCTGGCGCGTCCCGGAGGACACGGCGCACTTCTCCGCGCTCACCTCGGGCGCCACGGTCGTCATGGGGCGCGCGACGTGGGAGTCCCTGCCGGCCCGCTTCCGCCCGCTGCCGGGCCGGCGCAACGTCGTCCTGTCCCGCACCCCGGGCTACGACGCCCCCGGAGCCGAGGTCGTCCCCGACCTCGACGTCGCGCTGGGCCTCGGCACGGACGTCTGGGTCGTGGGCGGGCAGGCCGTCTACGCGGCGGCGCTCGCGCGTGCCGACGTGCTCGTCGTCACCGAGGTCGACGTCCACGTCGATGGCGACACCCGCGCACCGGCGGTGGGGGAGCCTTGGCGCCCCGTGGGGACGGGGGAGTGGCGCACGTCCTCCGCGGGCCCCCGGTTCCGCGTCGTGACGTGGCGGCGGGAGCACCCCCCGACGGGGTGAGACCCTGGCGCGACGGGGTCCCGCGTGCCACCGTGAGGCATCGAGGCCCTCGCGGGCTCCCGGCCGAAGGAGGCAGTCGTGGTGACGCTCTTCCTCTCCCTCGCGGTGATCGTGGCCGTCGCCGCTGTCGTCGGGCACGTCTGCTCGGCCTCCCGCCCCGGGGACCGCGTGCTCGGTCCGCCGGCCCCGCCGCGACGGTCCCGCACCGACCTCGGCGTGCCCGGTCTCGTGGGCTCCGGTGACCGGCCCGCCCGGTCGGTGGACCTGCGCGGGACGCACCGCCGCTCCGGCCGCTGAGCCGCGTCGGGAGGCATCACCCGGACGCGCGGAACAGCCGCGCACCGGGTGCGGTTGCGCCCGTCGTGAAGGTGGAGATCTGGTCCGACGTCGTCTGCCCGTGGTGCTACATCGGCAAGCGCCGGTTCGAGAGCGCGCTGCGCGACTTCGAGCACGCCGACGACGTCGAGGTCGTGTGGCGGTCCTTCGAGCTCGACCCCACGACGGAGACGGTGCACGAGCGGGCGGACGGTCCCGGCGACGCCCACCTGCGCCGGTTGTCGGCCAAGTTCGGCCGGCCCGTCGAGGAGGTCGCGCCGATGGTCGCGCACGTCGACGAGACCGCCGCGGCCGAGGGTCTGGAGTTCCACCAGGACGTCTCCGTCCCGGCGAACACCGTGAAGGCCCACCAGTTGCTGCACCTCGCGGCCGACCGCGGCGTCCAGGGTGCGGTGAAGGAACGCCTGCTGCGCGCCCACTTCACCGAGGGCGAGCCCGTCGGGGACGACGAGACCCTCGTCCGGCTCGTGGCCGAGGCCGGGCTCGACGCCGACGAGGCCCGCGCCGTCCTGGCCGAGGACCGCTACCTGTCCGCGGTCCGCGCCGACGTCGCCGAGGCCCGCGCGCTCGGCGCCCGCGGCGTGCCGTTCTTCGTCGTCGACCGCACGTACGGGATCTCCGGCGCTCAGCCCACCGAGCAGTTCGCCCAGGTGCTGCGCCGGGCGTGGGCCGAGAGCCACCCGCTCACCCTCGTCGGGGACTCCTCGGCCGACGCGTGCGGCCCGGACGGCTGCGCGATCTGAACCCCGCGGGACCGCCCGCTCCGCGGGTCGCCTCGTTGCCTCCGCGGGGACGATCATCGTCCCCGCGGAGGCAACGAGGCCACCCGGCCTGCGCGCCTCAGGAGACGTCGACCCCGAAGTCCTGCGCGATCCCGAGCAACCCCGACGCGTACCCCTGCCCGACGGCGCGGAACTTCCACTCCCCGCCGTGGCGGTACACCTCGCCGAACACCATCGCCGTCTCGGTCGAGGCGTCCTCGGACAGGTCGTACCGGACGACCTCGCTGCCGTCGGCGCGGTTGACGAGCCGGATGAAGGCGTTGACGACCTGCCCGAAGCTCTGCCGGCGCGCCTCGGCGTCGTGGATGGACACCGCGAAGACGATCTTGTCGACGTTCGCGGGGACGCTGCGCAGGTCGACCTCGATGCTCTCGTCGTCGCCCTCGCCCTCGCCGGTGCGGTTGTCACCGGTGTGCCGGACGGTCCCGTCGGGGCTGCTCAGCTGGTTGTAGAAGACGAAGTGCCCGTCGGACAGGACCTTGCCGTTCGTCCCGAGCACGAGGGCGCTGGCGTCGAGGTCGAAGTCCAGGCCCGTCGTCGTGCGCACGTCCCACCCGAGGCCGACGGTGGCCTCGTCGAGGTTCGGGGCCACCTTGTCCAGCGAGACGTTTCCACCCTTGGCGAGAGTCACACCCATGCGGTGAACCTACCTGCGCGCGCCGGGCGTCGCCCGGGCGGTGGCCGGGGCTGCGAGCCGTTCGACGAGGAGTTCGACGAGCACCTCGACGGACGGCGCCGGCAGCCCGAACAGGGCGCGCAGGTACACCGGGGCGACGAGGTGGTCCAGGACGCGGGTCGGTGTCGGCGTCTCCTCCCCGCGCGCCTGCGCGGCCGCCAGGATGGTCTCGGCCTGCGTGCTGCGGCCGGTGAGGCAGGCCGAGCAGGCGGACTCGAAGCCTTCGGGTGCACCGGGATCGGCGGGCCCGGCGGCGACGGCGGCGCGCAGCAGGGCGAGCTCCTCGGGGCGCCCGGCCTCCTCCACGAGCGCGGCACCCCAGGCCAGCAGGTCCCCGCGCAGCGACCCCGTGCCCGGCACGGGCGAGCTCGTGCCGAACCGGACGAGGGCGGTGTCGGCGAGCAGGCCGGCGACGTCGCCCCAGCGGCGGTAGACGCTCGTCGCGTTGACCCCGGCCCGGGCGGCGACCTGCGGGACGGTGAGCGGGGCGCCCTCGGCGAGCAGTTCCACGACGGCGGCGTGGACGGCGACCGCCACCTTCGCGCTGCGCCCGCCGGGGCGCGTCATCGCCGGCGTCATGACCCCAACTTAACGCAAATCGAGTTGCTTTAGGTCACTCCCGCGAGTAGTTTCCCCAGAACACCACCCCGACGTCCCAGGAGCTCTCGTGTCCCGCCCCGCGACCGGTCCCCGCACGGGGTTCGCCCTGGTCACCCTCACCCTCGGCCTGCTCGTGGCCGCCAGCTCGGCGCCGTCGCCGGTCCTGCCCGTCTACGAGGAGCTCTGGGGCGTCGGCCCGGCCGCGGTCACCGTCGTCTTCGCCGTCTACGCCGCGGTCCTGCTCGTCGCGCTGCTCACCGTGGGCTCGCTGTCGGACCACCTCGGCCGCCGGCCCGTGGTCCTCGCCGCCCTCGCCGGCGTCATCGCCTCGATGCTCGTCCTCGCCCGGGCCGGCGACGTCGGCACGCTCGTCGCCGGCCGTGCGCTGCAGGGCTTCTCGACCGGGACGGCCATCGGCGCCCTGGGCGCCTGGCTCCTCGACCTCGCCGGTCCGCGACGGACCCCGCTCGCCCAGCTCGTCAACGGCGCCGCCCCGCCGGTCGGGCTGATGGTCGGTGGCCTGGGGGCCGGGCTGCTCGTGCAGTTCGGACCGGCCCCCACCCGGCTCACCTACGTGGTCCTCGCCGGGCTGCTGGCCGTCGCGACCGTCGCCGTCGCCCTCACCCCCGACCTCGTCGGCCGCGCCCCCGGCGCCCTGCGGTCGCTGCGACCCGTCGTGCAGCTGCCCGCGTCCTCGCGCCGCCCCTTCACCGCCCACCTGCCCGGCTTCCTCGGCAGCTGGGGACTCGGCGGCCTGTGCCTGGGGCTCGGTCCGTCCGTCGTGGCCGGCGTCCTCGGCCTGCGCAACCACGTCGCCGGTGGACTCGTCGTCGCCTCCGTCGCGGGCGTCGGCGCGCTCACGGGCCTGCTCACCCGCCACCAGGACCCCCGCCGGGTCGTCGCGCTCGGGATGGCCGGCCTCGTCGTCGGCCCGCTCGTCCTGACCCTCGGGCTGAGCCTGCTGTCCGTGCCCGTCTTCTTCGCGGGGGCGATGCTGTCCGGGGTGGGCTTCGGCGCCGGGTTCCAGGGCGCCCTGCGCGGCGTCCTGGGCACCGCCCCGGCCCACGAGCGCGCGGGCGTCCTCGCCGCGGTCTACGTCGTCAGCTACCTGGCCTTCGGCCTGCCCGCCGTCGTCGCCGGCCTCCTGGCCCCGCACCTCGGGCTGCGGCCCGTCGTCGACGGCTACGCCGCGCTCGTCGTCCTCGCCGGGCTGGCCGGTCTCCTCGCGAGCGCCCGCTCCCGCCGCCGCACCCCGCGCCACTCCACCGCCCTGCCGAGCCAGCGCCGCCGCTCGCCGGAGGCCTGCCCGCTGCAGGAACAGGCCTGACGTGCGGGGCGACCCCCCTCGCGGCAGGTGCCGGTCAAGGCCGCGGCGGTCCCTGCCGATCACCACGGCGTGACCCTCCGCCCCGGTCAGCGCGTCGCCTTCAGCGGCCACTTCCTCCTGCCCCGTGCCGACCTGGAGGCCCGCGCGCGCCGCGCCGGTCTGCACGTCGACGACGCGGTCACCGACCGGACGGACGTCCTCGTCGCCAACGACGCGGGCTCGGGGGCGGCGGCCGTGCGCACCGCTCTCGCGCTCGGGACCCCCGTCCTCGACGAGTACGCCTTCGAGGAGTCCACCTCCCTGGCGGCCTGACCCCGGCCGTGGGGACTCCCCCCGGGGTGCGCTGGTGGACCGCGGTCCCGAACGCCTCCGCCGGTTCTCCCGCGGCGCCCCGTCCTGCTCCCCCTCGTCCCCCTCGGACCGCTGCCGGGGCCCGGCCGGCCCGCCGCCCCCGCGACGGGACCGGTACCGGGTCCGGGATCTGACAGGACGCCGCCGTCCCCGCCGTCCTAGGGTGGAGCCGACGGCGGCGTCCTGCCGCGTCGAGCCCCGCCCGGCGCTGTGCGAGGCACCCCGCGACTGCCCCCGAGGATCCCCCCGCGCATGTCCGCGCTCCAGACCGCGCCCACCACCCGCCGCCCCTCGACCGTCGGCCTCGTCGTCCTGCTCGGCGCCATGGCCGCCCTCGGCGCCGTGACCATCGACCTCTACCTGCCCTCGCTGCCGGAGGTCGCCGAGGACCTCGGCACGACCCACGCCCGCACCCAGCTGACGATCACCGGGGTGCTCGTGGGCTCGGCGCTCGGCCAGCTCGTCGTCGGCCCCCTCTCGGACGCCTTCGGCCGCCGCCGCCCCGCGATGGTCGGCTTCGGCGTCTACGTCGTCGCCAGCACCCTGTGCGCGCTCGCCCCGAACCTGCCCACGCTCGTCGCCTTCCGCGTGCTCTCCGGGGTCGGTGCCTCGGCCGGTGCCGTCATCGGCATGGCCGTCATCCGCGACCTCTTCACCGGCCCCGCGGCCGCCCGCCTGCAGTCCCGCCTCGTCCTCGTCATCGGCGTCGCCCCGCTGTTCGCCCCCACCGTCGGCGGGTTCATCGCGAACCGCACGGGCTGGCGGCCGGTGCTGGGCCTGCTCGTCCTCGCCGGGGCCGGCGTCCTGATCGCGGTGTGGCGCGCGCTGCCGGAGACGCGGCGGGAGCTGTGCGACTCCGCCGCCCGGGCCCGCGCCGAGGTCGAGGCCGCGCCCGTCGTCCCCGAGCGCACCCGCCGCGTGCTGCGCACCTTCGCCGGGTACCGCGAGCTCGTCCGGGACCGGCGCTTCCTGGCGTTCGCCGCCATGCCCGGCCTCGCGCTCGCGACGATCATGTCCTACGTCTCGACGTCGGTCTTCGTCCTGCAGGACGGGTTCGGCCTCACCGGCACCGGCTTCGCGGTCTTCTTCGCCCTCAACGGGACGGCCCTCATCGGGGGGACGCAGCTCAACGCCGCCCTCGTCGAGCGGCTCGGCTCCCCCCGGCTGCTGCGCGTCGGCGTGACGAGCGCCGCGGTCTTCGGGGCGACCCTGACGGTGTCGCTGCTGTCCGGGACCGACCGCCTCGTCCTGTTCGCCGCCCCGCTCTACCTGCTCCTGCTGAGCCTCGGGCTGATCATGCCCAACGCCGTCACGCTCGCCCTCGAACCGTACGGCGACAGCGCCGGTGCCGCCGCCGCCCTCGTGACGGCCCTGCAGTCCGGTGTCGGCGGGCTCGTCGGCGTCCTCGTCGGCCTGCTCGGCGGCGACGCCCACGCCATGGCGTTCGTCGTCCTGGGCGCCGTCGCGATCAACGTGGCCCTCCTGCTCTCGGTGCGGCGCAGGATCCGGCCCGGAGGGCTTGGCTGACGGCCTCACGCCGGTGGACCAGTCCCCTGCCGGCACCCTGGCGGCGTTCTCGCCGGGGCCGGTCCACCAGCGGGACCGGCCCCTCCTCGGCCTCGCCGTGCCCGTGGCAGGGCGCTGATCCATCCGAGGCGGGTCCGACAGCCACGCCCTAGGGTGAGTCCATGAGCTCGATCACGGACGCCCAGCCCGCGGGCAGCGACGTCGACCCGTCGGTCCGCCCCCAGGACGACCTCTTCCGGCACGTCAACGGCCGCTGGCTCGCGACGACGGAGATCCCCGACGACCGAGCCGTCGACGGAGCCTTCATCCGGCTGCGCGACCAGTCCGAGGCCGAGTGCCGCACCATCGTCGAGGCCGCCGCGCAGGCCGCGGCCACCGGTGAGGCGGTGCCCGGCACCGTCCGGCAGAAGATCGGCGACCTCTTCGCCAGCTTCATGGACACCGACCGCGTCGAGGCGCTCGGCGCCACCCCGCTGGGCCCCGAGCTCGCCGCCGTCGACGCGATCACCGACCACGACGGCCTCCTCCGCCGGCTCGGCGCCTTCGAGCGCTCCGGCGTCGGCGGGCCCTTCGCCTACTGGGTCGACACCGACAACGCCAAGTCCGACGAGTACGTCGTCTACCTCACCCAGTCCGGTCTCGGCCTGCCCGACGAGTCGTACTACCGCGAGGAGCAGTACGCGCAGGTCCGCGAGGCCTACCGCGGTCACGTCGAGCGCATCCTCACCCTCGGGGACCGCCCCGACCCGGCCGGGGCGGCGCAGCGGGTCCTCGACCTGGAGACGGCGCTCGCGGCCCACCACTGGGACCGCGTGCGCAACCGCGACGCCAACGCCACCTACAACAAGGTGGACCGCGCCGGCCTCGACGAGCTGCTGCCCGGCCTCGACCTCGCCGCCTGGCTGGAGGCCGCCGAGCTGCCCGCCTCGGCCTTCGCCCGGGTCGTCGTCCGCCAGCCGAGCTACCTCACGGCGATGGCCGGGGTGCTGCTCGCGACGCCCGTCGAGACGTGGCGGGACTGGCTGGGCTGGCGCGTCCTGCACCAGGCCGCCGCGTTCCTGCCCCAGGCCTTCGTCGAGGAGAACTTCGCCTTCTACGGCACGACGCTGACGGGCGCACCGCAGCTGCGGGAGCGCTGGAAGCGCGGCGTCGGCCTGGTCGAGGGCAGCCTCGGGGAGGCCCTCGGCGAGCTCTACGTCGCCGAGCACTTCCCGCCGGCCGCCAAGGCGCGCATGGAGCAGCTGGTCGCGAACCTCGTCGAGGCGTACCGCCAGGACATCGAGGCCCTGGACTGGATGACGCGCGAGACCAAGGACCGCGCGCTGGACAAGCTCGGCCGGTTCACCCCCAAGATCGGTCACCCCGACCGCTGGCGGGACTACTCCGCGCTGACGATCGACCGGGCGGACCTGCTCGGCAACGTCCGCCGCGCCTTCGCCTTCGAGGTGGACCGCGAGCTCGCCAAGCTCGGGGGCCCGGTCGACCGCAGCGAGTGGTTCATGACGCCGCAGACGGTCAACGCCTACTACAACCCGGGCATGAACGAGATCGTCTTCCCCGCGGCGATCCTGCGCCCGCCGTTCTTCTCCCTCGACGCCGACGACGCGGAGAACTACGGCGGCATCGGGGCGGTCATCGGCCACGAGATCGGCCACGGCTTCGACGACCAGGGCTCGAAGTACGACGGCCTGGGCAACCTCAACGACTGGTGGACCGACGACGACCGCGCCGAGTTCGGCCAGCGCACCCAGGCGCTCGTCGACCAGTACGACGCCCTCGAACCGCCGGAGACGCCGGGCAAGAAGGTCAACGGCTCGCTGACCGTCGGGGAGAACATCGGCGACCTCGGTGGGCTGACGATCGCGCACAAGGCCTACGAGATCGCCCTGGGCGGCCAGGAGGCGCCCGTCGTCGAGGGCCTGACGGGCAGCCAGCGGCTGTTCTTCGGGTGGGCCAAGGTCTGGTGCGGCAAGGTGCGCCCCGCCGAGGTGGAGCGCCGTCTGGCCGTCGACCCGCACTCCCCGCCGGAGTTCCGGTGCAACGCGGTCGTGCGCAACCTCGTGGAGTTCCACGACGCGTTCGGCACGCAGCCCGGTGACGGCCTCTGGCTCGACCCGGCCGAGCGGGTCCGGATCTGGTGACCCGCTAGTCGGCGAGCACCACCCGGTCGCGGCCGCCGCCCTTGGCCCCGTACAGGGCGCGGTCGGCCGCGAGCAGGAGCTCGTCCGGGGTCGTCCCGTGCGCGGGCGCGGTCGCTACCCCGGCGCTGATGGTGATGCGCAGGGACTCGACCCCGACCCGGACCCCCGCGCAGGCGGTCCGCAGCTCCTCGGCCCGGGCCCGGGCCGCGTCGGTGTCCAGGTGGGGCAGCAGGACGACGAACTCCTCCCCGCCGTAGCGCACGACGTCCTCGGGCCGGGCGTGCGCGCCGAGCACCCGGGCGACCTCGACGAGCACGTCGTCGCCGACGGCGTGCCCGTGCGTGTCGTTGATCGCCTTGAAGTGGTCGACGTCGAGCAGCACGAGCGAGAGCGGGCGGCCCACCTCCGCCGCCGTCGTGAGCCGTGCGGCCAGGTCGTCGACGAAGCGCCGCCGGTTGCGCAGGCCCGTCAGCGGGTCGCGGGACGCCTCCTCGACCAGGTCCGCCCGCAGCCGCTCGATGGTCGCGACCTGGGCGCGCAACCGGTCGTTGGCCCGCTCCAGGGCCTGCGCCGCCTCGTACCGTTCGGTCACGTCCCGCGCGACCACGACGCGCCCCAGCGGGTCGCCCCGGTCGTCGCGGATCCAGCGGGTGCGGACGTCGAGGAAGCCCCCGCGCGCCGGCTGGACGACCGTCTCACCGTCTCCGGCGTCGACGGCCCCGGCGACCGCCGCGTCCACGAGGTCGGCGAAGGGGCGGCCGACGACGGTGTCCCGCGGGCCGGCGTCCGGCCGCAGCTGGGCGTGCCCGGCGGGGTTGAGGTCGACGAGCCGCCCCCGCTCGTCGACGACGAAGACGGCGTCGGTCACGGTCTCGACGACGAGCGAGCGCGCGACCGGCACCAGGCGCAGCAGGTCCTGCTGCAGCACCGCGTAGGCGAAGAGCACCCCGGTGACGGTGAACGCGAGCGGGGTGATGTCGACGGGCAGGGCCACCCTCGGCGCGATCACGGTGAGGTTGCAGGCGAAGGGCGCGGCGATGGCGACGAGCATCGTCGTGGCCTGGCGGCGGAGCAGCCCGCGGGTGCTGCGCCGCAGCTGCCAGATCGTCGAGGCGGCCGTGAGGACGACGAGGTAGCTGTACGCGGTGTGCGCCCAGAACAGCGGCCCGGCCGTGACGACGCGGCGCGCGGGGTCCCCGCCGATGTCGACGGTCGCGTGGAACCAGTGCAGCTGCGGGTCCAGCGCCAGGGCGAGCAGCAGGAGCGCCGGCTCGACGCTGAACGCCAGCACGCGCCGGGGTCGCAGGACGCGCCCGCTGACGGCGTCGACGAACAGCCGGAACGACAGCACGGCCCCGCTGACGCCGAGGAACTGCGGGAAGACCGTCGCGTCGAGCCAGGACGCCGGCAGCGCCGCGTTCTGCAGGACGACGGAGACCCCCCACACGGTCACCGACGCCAGCGCCACCGTGAGCGGCAGGGCGGCGGGGGTCTCGCGCCGACGCCGGAAGGTGAGCACGCCCGTCGTCGCGGTGATCGCCGCCGCGAGGGCGATGAGCAGCGCGAGCGGTCCCATCGACGTCATCGACGTCCTCGCCCCCAGGTGTCAGGCCGGCCGCGGCGGCCGGTCCTCCCAGCCTGTCATCGACCACCGTCCGACGGGAGCGCATCGGCCGTCCGGGCGACCCCCGGCCGGCTCTCACCGGCCGGGGGTGTCACCGTCCGGGCGGGCTGGGGGGCAGCCGGGGGTGCAGGAGGTGGGCCACGAGCGCCGTCCACCCCGTCTGGTGGGTGGCGCCGAGCCCTTCCCCGGTGTCCCCGTCGAAGTACTCGTTGAACGTGATGTGCTCCCGCCACAGCGGGTCGTCGCTGGCTTCCAGGCGCTCCCCGTCGGCCGGCCGCCGACCGTCGACGGGGCGGAAGAGGTTCACGAGGCTGTCGTCGATGAGGTCGGCGGCCTGCACGAGGTCGATCCGGCGTCCGGAGCCCTTGGGAACCTCGATGGTCAGGTCGTCGCCGAAGAAGCGCCCCAGCGTCCGCAGCTTGTCGGCCAGGAGCACGTTCACGGGGAACCAGATGGGACCGCGCCAGTTGGAGTTGCCCCCGAACATGCCGGTCCGGGACTCCCCCGGCTCGTAGACGACCGAGGAGCTCTGCCCCTCCACGGACGTCCAGACCTCCTCCTTGACCGCGGCCGACAGCGAGCGGATGCCGAAGGCGGACAGGAACTGGTCGTGGTCGAACATGCGTTCGAGGATGCGGACGAGCCGGGGCCGGTCCACGAGCGAGAGGAGCATCCGGCGCCCCTCGGGGGTCGACCGCGTCAGCAGCGGCAGCGTGAGGTCGGGGCGGCGCTTCTGCAGCCAGCGCAGCCGCGCCGTGAGGTCGGGGGTCTCCTCCGCGATCCACGACGGGACGTCGGTCGACCCCAGGATCGGCAGCAACCCGACCATCGACGGCACGCGCATCGGTTCCGAGGACCCGTCCGGACGCAGCAGGACGTCGTAGTAGAAGCCGTCCTCCTCGTCCCACAGGGACGCGTCGTGCGAGCCGAAGGAGTTCATGGCCTGGGCGATGGACAGGAAGTGCTCGAGGAACTTCGTCGCGGCGTCCTCCCACGCCGGGTCGTGCCGTGACAGCTCGAGCGCGATCTTGAACATCTGCTGGCAGTAGAACGCCATCCAGCTCGTGGCGTCGGACTGCTCCAGCCGGTACCCGGGGGGCAGGTCGGCGGAGCGGTCGAACAGGCCGATGTTGTCCATCCCCAGGAAGCCGCCCTCGAAGAGGTTGGACCCGCTGGAGTCCTTGCGGTTGACCCACCAGGAGAAGTTCAGCAGCAGCTTCGTGAAGACGCGGACGAGGAAGCCCTGGTCCCGGTAGCCGTCGAGCCGGTAGACGTGCCAGGCGGCCCAGGCGTGGACGGGGGGGTTGACGTCGCCGAAGGCCCACTCGTAGGCGGGCAGCTGGCCGTTGGGGTGCATCGACCACTCGCGGCACATGAGGACGAGCTGCTCCTTGGCGAACTCGGGGTCGACGTGCGCCAGCGGGATGGCGTGGAAGGCGAGGTCCCAGGCCGCGAACCAGGGGTACTCCCACTCGTCCGGCATGGAGATGACGTCCGCCAGCGACAGGTGGCCCCAGTCGACGTTGCGCGCTCCCCGCGCCTTGCGGGAGTCCGGCGCCGGTTCGGTCTCGGGGTCCCCGCCGAGCCACTGCCGGACGTCGTAGCGGTACAGCTGCTTGGTCCACAGCAGCCCCGCGTACGCGCGGCGGGCGATGTGCCGGTCGGAATCGCCGAGGCCGCGGTGGATCACCTGGTCGTAGAACTCGTCGGCCTCCTGGGCCCGGTCGCGGAGCACGGCGTCGTAGCCGGGGCCGAAGGTGTCCCGGCTCGGGGCCCGGGGGGACAACCGCAGCCGCGCCTCGACGGTCTCCCCGGGCGCGACGGCGTCGAAGGAGTACCAGAACGCCGCTTTGGTACCTTCCCGCCGCGGGTTCACGGCGGTCGTGTCACCGTGCACGATGCGCCGGTCGACACCGTCCTTGGTGAACGCGGTCGGGTTGGACGCGGCCCCGAACAGCTCCACGAGGTTCGACTCGTTCTCGCAGAACAGCACCTCGGGGGACCCCTCGGCGCTGACGTGGTAGCGGCCGAGGTGGCCGTGCTCGCACTCGACGGACTCCAGCCCGCCGACGGCCAGCGTCGGCGGCAGCACCTGGGTCATGCTGCCGCGGCGGCGGTCCCACCCCCAGGTCCACGTGTTGCGGAACCAGACCTGGGGGACGAGGTCCAGGGGCGCGGGGTCGGGCCCGTGGTTGGTGGCCGTGACGACCATGCACAGGTCGTCGGGCCCGGCCTTGGCGTAGGTGACCTCGACGTCGAAGAAGCGGTTCTGGTCCAGGACACCCGTGTCCCCGAGCTCGTACTCGCGCTCCTCGCGCCCGCGCCGGGCGTTCTCGGTGCGCAGCTGCTCGTAGGGGAACTCCGCCTGCGGGTAGCGGTAGAGCCACTTCATCCAGGAGTGGCTGGGCGTCCCGTCCAGCGCCCACCAGTACTCCTTGGCGTCCTCGCCGTGGTTGCCCTCCCCGTTGGTCAGGCCGAAGAGGCGCTCCTTCAGGACGGGGTCCCTGCGGTTCCACAGGGCGACGCCGAGGTTGAGGAAGCCGAACCGGTCGCAGACCGCCCCGAGGCCGTCCTCGCCCCAGCGGTACGCCCGGGCCCGAGCCTGGTCGAAGGGGAAGGCGGACCAGGCGTCCCCGCCGGGGGTGTAGTCCTCCCGGACCGTGCCCCACTGCCGGCCGGAGACGTAGGGACCCCACAGCCGCCAGGGCCCGTCCGCGCCGGGGGACTCCGCCATCCGGGCGTGCTCGGCGCTGCGGTGCTGAGGACCCAGCTCGGGGGGGTCGGTGCCGTCGGTCACCGCTCAAGTCTCCCAAGAGCGGCCCGGGCCCGCGTGGTGACGCTCAGGTCGGGCGCGAGTCGTTGCAGCACAGCAGGTCACCTCGATCGGACGGAGGCGATTTGCCTGTTTGGCGCCCTGCCGTCTACTGTTCTTCATGTCGCCGCGAGCAACGGGGCGGACGCTGAGGGTCACAGCCTGAGGGGTTCGTTCACTGCCTGGTGGCGCTGGGAGCTGCCTGTGCTGGGGCTGGGTTGAGGTTTGGCCTGGTTGCTGGTTAAGGTGGGAAAGTTGCCCCTCTTCCGCTGGCCCTCGTTTCGGGGGTGTGGTCGGGGTGGGTGCGTCCGGTTCTTGAGAACTCAACAGTGCGCTAGAAATATGTTGATGCCAATGCATTAACCCCCAATGACCGCCGGGCCTGAGTGTCTGGTGGTTGGGGTTCCTTTGGGATCTAC